>JBAIXP010000001.1:0-8003 GCA_037916495.1 Thermoplasmata archaeon
ACGGTCGCCTCGAGCTCCCGGACCTGGTCGGCCCCGTAGCCCATCGCGGGGAGGACCGCGCCGAGGTGCGGGTACTGCTGGTAGAGCCTCGCGATCGAGCCGACGGCCCCGGGGCGCGGGTCGACGACGACCGCGCCCTGCCCCCGCGCGAAGAGCGAGGCGGCGCCGAACGGCATCCCCCCGTGCGTGAGGGTCGGCCCGTCCTCGACGACGAGCACCTTGCGTCCCTTGAGCGGCGGGGCCCGGGGCGCCGCGATCGTCAACTCGCCCCGGACGAGCGTCGCCTTCGGGTTCGCCCGACGGGCGTTCTCCTCGACGGACCGGACCGCCTCCGCGGGGGCGGAGTCGGTCTTGCTCACGACGATCACGTCCGCCATCCGGAAGTTGGCCTCGCCCGGGTGGTAGCTCAGCTCGTGGCCGGCCCGGTGGGGGTCGGCAACGACGAGGTGGAGGTCGGGGGCGTAGAACGGCAGGTCGTTGTTGCCCCCGTCCCACAGGACGATGTCGGCCTCCTTTTCCGCGGCGCGCAGGATCTTCTCGTAGTCGACGCCCGCGTAGACGACCACCCCCTCCGCAAGGTGCGGTTCGTACTCTTCCCGCTCCTCGATCGTGCAGTGGGCCCGGTCGAGGTCCTCGGCGGTCGCGAACCGCTGGACGTTCTGCTCGAGGAGGTCGCCGTAGGGCATCGGATGACGGACGACCACCACGCGGCGCCCCGCGGCGCGCAACGTGCGGGAGACGAACCGGGTGAGCGGGCTCTTTCCCGAGCCGGTCCGGACCGCGCAGATGCTCACGACCGGCTTGGTCGAGCGCAAGGTCGATACGGCCGGGCCGGGAAGCTCGAACGTCGCGCCCGCGGCGAGGGCGATCGACGCCTTGTGCATCACCTCTAGATGCGGGAGGTCCGAGTAGGCGAGCACGACGCGATCGACCTTCTCGCGGCGCACGAGGTCGGCGAGCTCCTCCTCGGGCACGATCGGGATGCCGTCCAGGTACCCCGGGCCCGCGAGCGCCGCGGGGTAGCTCCGACCCGCGATGTTCGGGATCTGGGCTGCGGTGAAGGCGACGACCGTCCGGTCCGCCCTTCCCCGGTAGATCATGTTGAACGTGTGGAAGTCACGGCCGGCGGCTCCCAGGATCACGACGCGCTCGGGCGACATGCCGGTCGGGGAGACGACGGGTCAAAAAAGGGAGCCGTTGAGCGGGAACGACCCCGGAGCCGCCCCCGGGGCCCCGGACCCCCCACCCGGGAGCCTTATCTTGGGTGCCCGTCTTTCCGCAGCGGTTATGACCCGCGGACCCGCCCGCCCGGTCGTCGCGGCCGGGTTTGCGGTGGGACTTCTGGTAGGGGGTCTCTTCCTGGGGATGGTCCCCGGGACCCTAGGCACCGGCCCGTCCGGGGCCTCGGCCCCTGCCTCGCCCGGAGCGACGCAGCCGGCCTCGTCGAACGTCGTTCCGCTCTCCACGACCCCGATCACCCCCTCGCTCCCCGCGATCTCCGACCCCGCCGTCCTCCACGCCCTCAGCGCCCGGTTCCCGGTCGGGTTCGGGCCGGTGAACGTGACGTACAACCCGGTCAACGGGTTCACCTACGTCGTCAACAGCTACTCGGCGAACGTGAGCGTCGTCCGCTCGGGCGCGGTCTACGCCTCGTTCGGGGTCGGGAAGAACCCGCTCTACGCCACCACGGACACCGTGACCGGCCTCGTCTACGTCTCGAACACCGGCACCTCGAACGTGATGGTCGCCAACGGGACCGCGGTCGTCGCCACGGTCCAGCTCGGCGCCTCCCCCTACGGCCTCGTCTTCGACCCCGTCGCGGACGACGTCTTCGTGATGGAGCCGGCCGCGGGCAAGGTGGCGGTCCTCCACGGCACGACGCTCGTCACCAACATCACGACCGGCTCGACCCCCCGCCTCGGGGCGTTCGACCCGTCGGACGGATACGTCTACGTCTCGGACGAGGCGGGCAACAACGTGAGCGTCCTCAACACGACCTCCGTGGTCGCGACCGTCCCGGTCGGGACCCACCCCTGGTCGGTCGCCTACGACCCGGTCCACGCGACGGTCGACGTGGCGAACAGCGGGAGCAACAACGTGAGCGTCCTTTCCGGCACGAGCGTGGTCGGCACCGTCCCGGTCGGGAGCCGCCCGCGGGCCCTCACGGTCGACCCCGCGCGCGGGTTCGTCTACGTGCTCAACTCGAACTCGGCGAACGTCACGGTCCTCAACGGCTCCACAATCGCGGGGAATGTCGCGACCGGTGCAGGCCCCGTCGCGGCGCTCTACGACCCGCTCAACGGCTACGTCTACGTCGTCAACATGGGCGCGGGCACGGCGACGGTGATCGCCGGGGCGACCGTCGTGGGCACGCTCCGCACGGGGGCGACCCCGGACGCGATCGCGCTCAACCCGCTAGCGGGGACGGTCTACGTGGCGAACGAGCTCTCGTTCGACGTGAGCGTTTTCAACAACCTCTCCGTCCTTGCGGTCCTGCTCCCCGGCGGGGGCGCGAACGCCTCCGTCTTCGACGCGCTCAACGGGAGCGTCTACGTCGTCTCGCCGTCCACGAACGCCGTGACGATCTACAACGGGACGACCGCGCTCGCGACCGTCCCGGTCGGCTCGAACCCCGTGGCCGCGGCCTACGACGCCGCGACGGGCAACGTCTACGTCGTGAACTCGGCGTCGGCGAACGTCTCGGTCCTCCGCGGCTCGGCCCACGTCGCGACGATCCCCGTGCTCAACGGCTCCACGGCGATCGCCTACGATGCGGGCAACCAGCTCCTCTACGTCGCGAACGCGCTCAACAACTCGGTCCAGGTGCTCAACGCGACCGCCGTGGTCGCGACCGTGGCCCTGGGCTCGGTGCCCGGGGCGCCGGTCTACGACCCGACGTCGGGCCAGGTCTACGTCCCCGAGCGGGCGAACAACACGGTGAGCGTCCTCTCCGCAACCTCGCTGGTCGCGACGGTGCCGGTCGGCACCGCTCCGTCGTCCGTCACGGTCGACACCTCGAGCGGCCGCGCCTACGTGACCAACGCCGGCTCTTCGAACGTCTCGGTCCTTTCGGGGGCGACGCTCGCCGCGACGATCGCGGTCGGCACCGACCCCGAGGCGGCGGTCTACGACCCCGCCGCGGGGACCGTGGAGGTCCTCAACACCGGCTCGGGCAACGTGACGGTCCTCGCCGGGCTCGCGCGCACGACGACGTTCCCCGTCGCCACCCCGTCGCCGCGCACGGCGGCGTTCCTCCCGTCGAGCGGCTGGGTCCTCGTGGCCGGTGCGGACGGGCCGGTCTCGGTCCTCGGCGGCTCCGCGCAGGTGACCACCCTGGCGGCCGGCGCGGCGGCCTCCACGCCCACGGTCGACCCGGTGCACGGCTACGCCTACCTCACGGACCCAGCGACGGGCAACCTCACGGTCGTGAGCCCGTCGGCGTTCCGTCTCATCTTCTCCGAGAACGGGCTCAACGGCTCGCAGAACTGGACGGTCACGGTGAACGGCACGAGCCAGACGACGACGGGGGTCCGCCTGCTCTTCGTCGAGCCGTACGGGACGTACCGCTACCAGGTCGTCGGCCCGCTGCACTGGTCGGTCTCCCCGTGGCCCCCGTCGCCCGTCCCGCTCCACTTCACGAGCGTGAGCGTCGGGGTGACGTTCGCCCCGCAGAAGCCGCACACCGTCACGTTCGCGGAGGTGGGCCTGCCGACGAACACGACCTGGTGCGTCACGTTCGTCTCGTTCCTCTGCTCGAACACGAGCTCGGTCGCGTTCACGGGCGTCTACCCTGGCCGGTATGCGTACAACGTGACGCCGATCCCCGGGTTCAAGACCCCGATCCGGGCCAACGTCACCGTCCTCGGCTCGAACGTCACCCGGCTCGTCCACTTCCCGGCGATCACCTACAAGGTGCTGTTCCACGAGACCGGGCTGCCCGTCGGAAAGCCGTGGAAGATCACGATCGGGTCGGTCACGCACCGCTCGACGACGGCCTACCTAGGGTTCAAGCTGCGCAACGGCACCTACACGTACAACTGGGTCCCGCTCCCCGGCTGGACGAGCGTGAACCACACGGGCACGTTCGTTGTCAACGGCACCGCCGTAAACCTCTCGGTCCCGTTCGTACGGTTCACCTACGCGGTCACCTTCACCGAGTCCGGGCTCCCCAACGGAACGAACTGGAGCGTCACCGCGCGGTCCGTGACGCACTGGTCGAACGGCTCGGCGGTGGTCACGTTCGCCCTCCCGAACGGCTCGTTCAAGTACTACATCGGCCCGCTCGCCGGCTACACCTCGGTCGCGAGCCCGTCGCGTATCTACGTCGCGGCGGCCCCGGCGAACCTCACGGTGAGCTTCAGTCCCGCCCCCTTGAGCGCGCTCCCGCAGTCGCGGGTCTCGGTCCTCGGGGTCATCCCGACCGGGTTCACGCTCGGCTACCTCGCGAAGGGGATCACCCTCGGAAGGCGGGGAGGGCGTGAGGAGGGCCGGGGTGGTGCGCGTCCGCCGCGCTACCGCGCGGTCCACCGGCCGATTCGTCGGACCGGCCCCGCCCACGCCGACGCCGCGCCACCCTCGGCGGACCCGAGCCTTGCCGGTCCCGCGGGACCCGGGCAGGACCGCACGGCGCCGGAAGCCCGCCGCTAGCGGGACCTTCGGGCCCGGCGCGCGGTCCGCGTTCGGGGCGGTCGCCGCGTCGTCCGTCCCCGCTCGGCGCGTCGCGCCACGTTTCCGGTCGCCCGGTGCTTTGCGCGCGGTGCTCGGACCGGAGCCTGCGCGCGGAGCCACGCGTCGAGCCGGGCCTCGAGCTGGTCGAGCGGGAGGCCGCCTTCGGAGAGCACGAAGTCGTGGAAGGCCCGGATATCGAACCGGTCGCCGAGCCGCGCGCGCGCGCGCTCGCGGGCCTGGGCGAGCTTGAGCTGACCGACCTTGTAGGCGAGCGCCTGGGCCGGCCAGACGATGTAGCGGTCGACCTCGGCGATGATGTCCGTGTCGCTCTTCCCGGAGGCCTCGCGGAGGAAGTCGATCGCCTTCTCGCGCGACCAGCCGAGGGCGTGCATCCCCGTGTCGACCACGAGGCGCGCGGAGCGCCAAGCGTCCATCGAGAGCTGCCCGAACCGGGCGTACGGGTCCCGGTAGAGACCCAGGTCCCGGCCGAGCCCTTCCGCGTAGAGGCCCCACCCCTCGACGAACGCGGTGTAGCCGGTGAACCGGCGGAAATCGGGGAGCTTTTCAAGCTCCTCCATGAGCGCGAGCTGGAGGTGATGGCCGGGGACCGCCTCGTGGAGGGTGAGCGCCTCCATCTCCCACGTCGGGCGCGCGGGAAGGTCGTAGGTGTTCACGAAGAAGTAGCCCGCGCGGCCCGTGGCCGTGGCGCCCGAGTAGTAGTAGGCGGCCGGGGAGGCCGCGGCCCGGTAGTCGGGGACGGGCAGGATCCCGTACGGCAGGCGCGGAAGCTTTCCGAACTGGTTCGCAAGCTGCGGGTCGATGGTCTTCGCGAGGCTGCGGTACCCGGCGAGCAGCGCCTCCGTCGACGGATGGACGAACTTCGGGTCGTGGCGGAGCATCGTCTTGAACTCCTCGAGCGACCCTGCAAACCCCGCCTCGGTCCGCACCCGGTCCATCTCGGTGCGCAGGCGGGCCACCTCACGCTGGCCGATCTCGTGAACCTCGCGGGGCGAGAGTCGGGTCGTCGTTTCCCAGGCCACCAGGTAGCGGTACCACGCCTCCCCGTCCGGTAGGCTCGACGCCCCGATCTCGGTCCGGCAGGCGGGGACGTAGGTCTCCTCGAGGAACCGATGCAGGCGCCCGAGCGCGGGAACGAGCTCGCGCTCGTAGATCCTTCGGCCTTCCTCCACGAGCGCCGGCCGCTCGGCCTCGGGGACGGACGCGGGGAAGTCGACGAGGGCCTGGAACGCGGCGCTCTTCGTCGGGTCCGCCGGCATGAGCTCGGCGACCTGGCGAGGAAGGTCGCGGAGCGTGATGCGGGGCGGGGTCCAACCCGTCCGGAGCCCGCTCTCGAGGAGAGGGATCTGCTCGTCGAGGGCGGCCGGCAGCCGGCCGAAGCGGCGGAGGAGGACGCGGTAGTCCTCTACCGACGCCCGGGGCTGCATGAGGAGCGTGTCGGGCGCCGAGAGGTGGACCCCGTCCACCTGGCTCATCGGCATCCTCAGATTCCGGGGGAACCCGAGGCGGAACGGCACCGGGTCCTGGCCCCAGCGCAGTCCTTCCCGGGCGGTCCCGACCTGTTCGCGGTAGAGCTCGAAGTTGAGGCGGTCGGCCGGATCGAGCGACCGCGCGGAAAAGTGACGTAGCTCTTCCCAAGTTTCCTCGAGGTGGCGTCGGCGTGCCTCGATGCCGGCGGCGGAATCGTCGGTCCAGCGGTCGTCGTACGCCCGCTCCCCGACCCCGGTGGCGACCTCGGGAAGGTCGGCCAGCCACCGGCCCCAGTCGCGACGCAGGAACGCGTGGAACTCTCGGCTGGAGCCTCCCGAACGAGCACGACCGGGCATGCGAACCTACCCCGGGACGGGGACGGACGGCGGGACTTAGTGTTTTTCCCGCCGGCCCGCCTCGGCCAGGACGGGAGGGGCATCCGGACGGGACGACGTCTCACCGAACGCCTTCGAGAACCAGGAGGCGGTCCCGCGGGCGACCGATTCGAGCGCGCCGGGCTCCTCGAACAGGTGCGTCGCCCCGGGGACGATGGTGATCCGGTGCCCGCCGGCGAGGAGGCGGGCCGTCGCACGGTTCGCCTCGAGGATTGGAAGGTCGTTCCCCCCGACCAGGAAGAGGGTGGGCGCCCGCACCTGGGGCGCCACGTCGTCGGCGAGGTCGGAGCGGGCACCCCGCAGCACGACCGCGCGGACCCACTCTGAGCGGTCGGCCGCCGCGATGAGCGCCGCGGCGCCCCCGGTGCTCGCGCCGTAGAGGCCGAGCGAGAGCGACCGGGTCGCGGGCTCCTTGCGCGACCAGTCGAGTGCGTGCACGAGCCGACTGGCGAGCAGCGGGATGCGGAAGCGGTAGGCCTGGGTCCGTTCGTCCTCCGCGGCCTCGTTCCGGGTCAAAAGGTCGAGGAGCAGCGTGCCGATCCCGGACGCTTCGAGGGTCTCGGCGACGAACCGGTTCCTCGGGCTCGTTCGTCCGCTTCCGCTCCCGTGGGCGAAGACGACCAGTCCGTGCGTCGGCTCGGGCAGCGAAAGGTCGGCGTCCAGGACGTCCCGTTCCGAAGGGATCCGGACCGCGCGCACCGTGACCATCGGCTCCTCACGGCCGGCTAAGGGGGCCGACCACCTTCGGGGCGTGCCGGGCGAGGATCGTGACCACCTCGTCGTCCGTGACCTCCGAGAAGTCCTCGTACCATTCCCCGACCGCGAAAAAGCGCGCGGGAACGCACGGGCAGACGAGCTCGTCCACCTCCCGCGCGAGGACGTCGCGCGCGTCGGGAGAGGCGACGCCGACCGCGAGGACGAGGCGCTTCGGCCGCCGGAGCCGGATCGCCTTCAGCGCCGCGCGGGCGGTTCCCCCCGTGGCGATCCCGTCGTCGACGACGATGACGGTCGAGCCCTCGACGTCGACGGGCGGGCGGTCGCCGCGGAAGCGGCGCACGCGGCGCTCGACCTCGGCGAGCTGCTCGCGGACCTGCGGGTCGAGGTCGGCGGGACCGAACCCGAGCTCGCGGACCCGCTCGTGATCGAGCAGGACCGTTCCGCCCTCGGTGACCGCCCCGAGTCCGTACTCGGGGTTCCCCGGGGCGCCGATCTTCCGGACGACGAACACGTCGAGCGGGGCGTCGAGCCGGTCTGCGATCACTTCGGCGACCGGCACGCCGCCGCGCGGCAGGGCGAGCACGACCGCGGGGCGGTGGCGGAACCGTGCGAGGCTGTCGGCGAGACGGTTGCCTGCGTCGACGCGGTCGCGGAAGACGGGGACGCTTGGCACCGACCTCCCTCCGACCGGTCAACGAGGGCCCCCTCGGCAAAGCCTGCTGGTGGAGCCGGCTT
>JBAIXP010000002.1:0-4712 GCA_037916495.1 Thermoplasmata archaeon
GTGGACCGGGTCGGCGTCTACCAGCTGCGCGCCTTCCAGGAGTGCTCCTACGGACCGCTCGCCCGGGCGATGCCGCTCATGCTGAGCGAGGAGCAGCTCCACCTCAACTTCGGGGCGAGCGTTCTCCGCCGGATGGTCCAAGACGGCGCCGACTACTACGGCTCCGCCGAGGAGGCGCAGGCGGCGGTGAACAAGTGGTACCCCCGCGCCCTCGACATGTTCGGCCACTCGAAATCCGAGACGAGCCGCCGCGCGATCGAGTTCGGCCTCAAGCGCTGGACCAACGAGGAAGCCCGCCGGCGCTACATCGAGGAGGTCGGCGGCCTGATCCGCGGGATCGGCCTCGAGCTGCCGGCCGAGACGTTCGACCGCCACGTCCTCTAGAGGACCCGGCGGCCCGCTCGCACCCCCGGTCGGGGCCGGTCAGGCCGGCGGCGCTCGCGCTCTCCGCGCGGGGGGCCGGTCGATCCGCCGCATCCCGGGGCCGGGACGCACGAGGAGCGTCGCGCGGACCCCGTCGAGCTCGGTTACGCGCCGTCGGACCCGCCGCACGTGGCGCTCGAGCGTGAACAGGTGGACGTGGGCGCCCGCGTCGTGGGTGTACGCCACGACCGGACGGCCCGCCTCCCGATTGAGCGTGCGGACCTCCTCGAGGATCGCGCGGGAGGCCGAGGTGAGGTAGTCGAGCGACGGGACGGTCGTCTCGCAGACCTCGCGGAAGCTATCGCATTCCTCCATCACCAGGGGGAAGAGACGGTCCGGCTCGCGCGCGGCGATCGCCCGCTCGATCCTCTGGAGGCGGCGGGGGAGCTCGGCCAGCCGGCGGGCGTACTCGGGGCTCGTCGCCACGGTCGCCTGCATCGCGTCGGCCGACCGGACCGATTTCACCGGCGCCCCCTCGACCAGGACGACCAGGTCCACGAGCGCGGGCCAGTGCTCCGGACCGAAGAGCGACCGGGCGAACGAGTCCTCCCCGTCCGCGCGGCGTCCGGCGTCCCACCGGACGAACCCGCCGAAGACGGACCGGGACGCGCTCCCCGAGCCGCGTCGGGCGAGGCGGGAGAGCTCGGGGTCGGAGAGCCTAAGGCCGGCCGCGGCGCTCGCCGCCCCCGCGAGGGCGGCAAAGCCGCTCGCGCTCGAGGCGAGCCCGCTCGCGGTCGGGAAGTTGTTCTCGGAGCGGACGGTCGCGCGTGCCTCTGTCCCCGCGCGCGCCCGAACGAGATCGAGGAGGGCGACGACCGCGTCCCGGGCCCCCCCGGTCGCCTCCGCGCCGTTCAGCGTGACCCGGTCCCGCGTAAGGTCCGAGGAGAACCGGACCGACGTGCGGGAACGGAGCCGGTCGAGCGTCACCGACAGCGACGAGTTGTACGGCAGGACGAGCCGGGCGTCGCGGACGCCCCAGTACTTGACGAGCGCGATGTTCGGCGGCGCGTCGTAGACCGCCTCGCCGTCCGGGGCGCTCGCCATCCGCGCGGGACGGCTCCGCCCAGTACTTATCCGCGGCGACCTATCGCGGCGTTCGTGCCCCGGTCGAACCGCCTCCCCGAGCCTCGCCCTATCCCTCTCCCGGACCTGTTCCGCGCCGCCCGCCGGGGAGGTTTCCACCAGGAGGTCGGCTTCCGCGTCATCCCCGCGAAGAGCGGGCGGGGTTTCGCGACGGTCGCCGGTCGCGTCGAGCACCGCCACCTCAACATCAACGGGGTCGTCCACGGGGGGGTCTACGCGACGATCCTCGACACCGCGATGGGAGCCTCCGTCGTCTCCCTGCTTACCGAGCAGGAGACGACCGCCACGACCTCGCTTTACGTCGAGTTCCTCCGCGCCGCGCGCGAGGGCGACGTGCTGAGCGCCCGGGGCCACGTGCTGAGGCGCGGCCGGCACATCGCGTTCGCCGAGGGGGATCTGGTCGGGGCCGACGGGCAGACGCTCAGCCAGGCCCGCGGGACCTGGTACATCTGGTCGGCAACGGACCGTTCCCCGGCGCCTCCGCCGCGCGCCCTCCGCCGGTCGCGCCGGACCTAGGCGAGCTGCGCGAGCCGCTCCCGCAGCCGCCCGTGGATCGTCAGCCGTTCGAGCCCCTTCGCGAGCCCGCGGGTCCCCTCGGTGGTTGGGTGGAGCCGGAAGAACTCCGAGACCTCCGCCTCCCGTCCGAGCCCGACGAGCGGCACGACCTGCTCGAGGAGGAGCGGGAGGTAGCCCGACCCCTGGAACATCTCGGTGAGCTCCGTGAGGTGCGAGGAGAGCCACCGCCAGGTCGGCTCGCGCCCGTCCGGATTGATCGCGGCCTGGGCCGCGACCGAGAGCACGTGGCTCCGGTTGATCCGGCCCGCGGTGGCGAGCTCGAGGAGCTGCGTGACGAGCGCCGGGTCGTGGCTCCAGGCGAGGGCCCGAGCGAACCTCTGCGCCTCCTGGGTCGAGCGGGGCCCGGCCTCGAGCATCTTGAGCACCTGCCGGAACCCCATCGCCCCGCCGGTGCGCACGCGGGCGACCGCCACCGCGGAGCGCAGGTTCGCGTCCACCGCGTCCCAGCCCGAGAAGCGGGGAGCGAGCGCGGCGGCGAACTCGCGGTCGAGGCGGGCCCGGGCGTACGAGAGGCGGTCGCGGAGGATGCCGTTCGAGGCCGGCTCGCCCGGCTTTGGGTCGAGACCGATCCGCTCCGTCGCAAACGCGAGGGACTCCCGCGCGTCCTTCGCCACGCGCCCCAGGTCCGGGAAATCGAGGGCGGTCCCCGCCAGGACGCCGTGGATCGCCTCGACCACAAGGCGATCGTCGGTGCCGCGGAGCGCCCGTGCGGCGCGCGCGAACGTCCCCCAGTCGGCCTCCCCGGACAAAAGGAACGCGCCCAGGTCCTGGACGACCGTCCACCGGTCGGCCGCGGGCCGGCTCGGGAGGACCGCCAGCAGGCGGTCGAGAAGAGGGCCCTCGTAGAGCACGCGGTAGAAGCCGGTCGCGCCCGGGTTCAGGTGGACGGTCGCGGTCGGCGGGGCGCGGAGAAGGTGCTCGCGGGTCGCGAAGCGCAGGCGCTCGCGCTTTCCGTCAACGTCGACCACCATCGGGATCGGCCACGGTTCCTCCTCGGTCGAGCCGAGGTAGGCGAACCTCCGTTGCGTCAGCCGGATCCCCTCGGGCGCCACCCGGGCCGTGACCACGGGAAGGCCGGGCCGGTCGGTCCACGGGCCGGCGATCGCCGCGACCTTCTCTCCGCTCGCCCCCTCGAGGGACTCCCAGAGCGCCTCGGTGCGCGCGTTCGCGTAGCGGAACCGCTCGAGGTAGTTGGTCACCCCGAGGCGGAACCGGTCCTCGCCGAGGAAGCCGTCCAGCATCGCGAGGACGGCCGCCCCCTTGCCGTAGCTGATCTCGTCGAAGATCTGGCTCAGCTCGGCCGGGTCCTGCACGCCCGTCCGGATCGGGTGCGTGGCGCGGAGGGAGTCGCCGTCGAGGGCCGCGGCCATTCCCGCGACCCTAAGGAAGTAGTCCGCCCAAGGGTCGAGTTCGGGAGCGATCCTCTCGGTGATCTTGGTCTCCATGAGCGCGGCGAAGCTCTCGTTGAGCCAGATGTCGTCCCACCAGGCCATCGTGACGAGGTTGCCGAACCACTGGTGGGAGACCTCGTGGGCCATCGTCTCGACGATGTCGCGGCGGGAGAACGCCCCGCTCGACGCATCGAACAGAAGACGGGCCTCCTGGAAACTGATCGCCCCCCAGTTCTCCATCGCGCCGAACGCATGCTCGGCGATCGCGAGCAGGTCGAGCTTGGGGAGGGGGTACGGGATCCCGTAGTACGTCTCGCACGCGGCGAGGACCTTCGGCCCGACCTCGGCGGCCCAGCGGCAGGCCTCGCGACGCCCGGGGGCGCTCAGGACCCGCACGGCGACCTTGCCCGAGCGGGTCTCGAGGCGGTCGAACGACCCGACGGCGAGGTAGAACAGGTACGTTGACATCGGGGGGGTCGGCTCGAACTCCCAGAGGACCGAGGGTCCGTCCGGTTGGCTCGAGCGGACGGCACCGTTCGTCACCACCTCGAGCCCGGGGGGGGCCCGGACGCTCAGGTGGAGCCGGACCTTGCGGTCGGGCCGGTCGGCACACGGGAAGATCTTCCGGGCGCCGGTCGGCTCGCAGTGGGTCGTGAGGACGTGGCCCGTGCCGTGCGGGGACCGGTAGAGCCCGAGGAGGCTCTTCGTCTCGACCCGCCCGGAGAACTCGACGGTCACGGAGGCGGAACGGCTCGGAAGCTTCCCGAGCACGAGGCCGACGCCCGCCGGGCCCGGTCGGAACGGGACCGGGCTCCCGTCCTGGTGGACCGCCCGGACCTCGAGCCCCTCGGCGTCCAGGGCCGGGTCGGCGGCCACGTAGCTCGCCGGGAACTCGACGGTCCCGGTCCAGGAGAGCCGTTCGACGTCGACGTTCAGCACGAGGCGGAGATCGGCGGCCGGGAAGGCCGGGGTGCGCGGCACCGCTTCAGTGGATCGGGTCGTGGGCATCCTCGCCGAGGGCGACCGTCCTTCCGAGATGAAGGTTGCCGCGGGCCCCCGGGCGCGGCGGAGCGGGCCGTGCGTCGGCTGAGAACGTTAAATAGACCGAGCCGGATTGGTCGGCCGGCTGACGGCCAAAGCGGTGGGGAAACACCCGGTCCCATTCCGAACCCGGCAGTTAAGCCCACTGGCGTTCCGCGCGGTACTGAAGTGCGCGAGCCTACGGGAACCGCGGAAAGC
>JBAIXP010000003.1:0-3925 GCA_037916495.1 Thermoplasmata archaeon
TCCTCACGAAGGAGCGGTTCCGCCTCTGCGTCCTCGACTTCCTCAACAAGGCCTGGCTCAAGACCGACCGCAAGCCGGGCGCTCCCCTCCCGCTCTACCGGACCGAGCGGATCCGGTTCCCGACGACGGCCCTCGGGGGCCACGATGCCCCCGCGCTCGCCTTCTCGCCGACGAAGGTCGTGCGCCATCCGGCGGTGCTCGTCACCCCGGACACCTTCGGGATCACGACCACGGTGCTCGACGCCGCGATCCGGTTCGCCCGCGAGGGGTTCGAGGTCCTCGTGCCGGACGTCGGCAAGACGGACGGGGTCGGGTTCGCCCACCACGCCGCGCTCCGCTCCGAGGCCGTTCTCCGCGGCGGCGTCTCGGTCCGCTCCCCCCGCTCCGCCGCCCTGGTGGCCCTCTACGGGGACGCCCTTCGCCACCTGCTCGAGCGGGAGATGGTCGACACCGGCCACGCCGGCCTCTTCGGGACCTCCTACGGGGCGAGCCTCGCCGTGGGCCTCGCTGCCGAGACCACCCGCCTCCAGGCGGTCTCCCTCGCCTACCCCCGTCCGGTCCGCCCCCGCGAGGCGGCCCGGCTCGTGACCGCGCCCGTCCAGCTTGTGTACGGCTCGCGCGACGGGGTCGCCCGACGCGCGGTCGGCGAGCTCAAGGCGAACCTCCCCACCGCCTCGGTCGTGGAGATCGAGGGGGTCCGGCACCACTTCCTCGCGCGCGACCTCGGGGCCTACCGCCTCGTCCGCGCCGAAGAAGCGTGGGAGGCGATCGTGAGGTTCCTCAAGGAGCAGCTCGTTCCGCCGGCCCCGCGCCCGCCACCCGCGCCGGTGAAGTTCCCGGCGCCGCCCGGCCAGGAGACCGTGCCCGCCGCCGCGTCCCCCGCCTCCCCGACGCCCCGCGCGACCGGTTAGGCGCGGGCTCCGAGGGGCCTTCGTCCCCTCGCGCGGAGCGGTTGATCGCGCCCCTAGCCGGAGTAGTCGTAGAAACCGCGGCCGGTCTTCCGACCGAGGTGCCCCGCATCGACCCGCCGGCGCAACAGCGGCGAGGGGCGGTACTTCGGGTCGGCGAAGTCCCGATAGAACGTCTCCGCGACCTCGAGGACGACATCGAGCCCGATCATGTCCGCGAGCTCGAACGGTCCCATCGGCATCCCCGCCCCAGCCTTCGCCGCGAGGTCGATGTCGCGCGCGGAAGCGACCTGCTCGTCGAGCGCGAAGCACGCCTCGTTGAGGATCGGGATGAGGATGCGGTTCACGACAAAGCCGGGGGATTCCTTCGTCCGGACCGGGACGAGGGGGGAGCGGTGGTTGCGCAGGGTCCGGAGGAATTCGACCGTCTCGTCGACCAGCTCCTCCCGGGTCTCAAGGCCGCCGCTCACCTCGACCAGCGGGAGGGCGGACGGCGGGTTGAAGAAGTGGACCACGAGCGTCTGGGGCGCGTGACGGAGGCCGCGGGCGAGCCGGGTCACCGAGAGCGAGGAGGTGTTCGTCCCGACGACCGCGTGGTCGGGGACGACCCCGTCCAGCGCCTCGAGGACAGCCCGCTTCACGTCGGCCCGCTCGAAGACCGCCTCGACGACCAGGTCGACCTCGGCGAACGAGGCGTAGTCGACCGTCCCGTGGACCCGCCCGACGACCTCGGCCGCCCGGGCCTCGGTGAACCGCGGGGCGAGGCGGGCGCGCACTCGCGACTCCTGCTCCGGCGCGAGAGGACCGGCAAGCTCGCCGATGCGGGCGAGCTCCTTGTCCGCCCGGCCGGCCTCGTAGCGGACGAGCTGCTCGGTGAGCTCCCGGATCTTCGCGAGGCCCCGGTCGACGAGCGGACGGTCGACGTCCTTCAGCACGACCTCGAGACCGTTGAACGCGAAGAGTTCCGCGATCGCCGCCCCCATCGTTCCGGCGCCCACGACGCCCACCTTGCTCACCCGCACGGTCGCTTCCCCGCTCGGCGACCGCGCCCGGAAGGATAACCTAACCTTGGGCCCGGACCGAGAGGGCGCCCGCCCCCGTTCGGGCGCGGGGCCCTACGGAGCCGCGGGACGTTCGGCCGCCGGCGGAGAGGCCATCGGGAGCCGCTCGGCCGGGCCGGGGGCGAAGCGGGGCCGGGCGAACCCGCGGAAGGCGTGGCGGACGTCGGCGAGGTAGAGGTTGCCGTACGGGCAGGCCTCCGCGCAGTCGCCCACCCCGCAGCACTTCGAGCTGCGGAACTCCCCGGTCGAGCGCAGCTGCGCCGGCATGTCCACGAGGCCGATCGGGCAGGAGCGGGCGCAGTCGAACGTCGTGCAGCGCCGGCAGACCTCCCGATCGTGCACCCTTAGCCGGAAGAACCCGAGCCGCGAGGTGGCGCCCGCGAGGAGCCCGGTGTAGCACCAGCCCATCGTGACGCAGTTGTACTCGCCCGCGTACGGCACCGTGACGAACAGGACGTACCAGACGACCCCGAACGAGACGTCGAAGAGGAAGACCGACGGGTCGACGCCGAAGAAGCGGACCGACCAGCGGCCGACCGCATCCAGGTACGACGTCACCGCCGTCCCGGCGAGGGCGACGAGGACGGCCGCCGCGGTGACGCGGTACGCGCTCGAGAACCGGCTGCCGAGGTAGCGGCGGGCCGGCTCGGACCGGCGGTTGAAGCTCTTCATCGCGTCCAGCGTCGTTCCTTGGTACATCGTCGCCGCCGAGCAGAAGACCGAGCAGATCGCGCGGCGGCCGAACAGTACGGTCACGACCGCGAAGACCGCGTACGTCGCCGCGAGGACCGCGAGCACCGTGGGCGCGACCGCCCCCGACCCGAGCCCCATGCTCCAGCCGAGGACCGGGACGACCGCCGGAGCCCCGGCCCCCGGTGCGTGCGGCGCCGCCTCGGCGTAGTAGACGCTCGGGTAGAACACCGCGAAGGCGGCGTACGCCCCGAGCATCAGCGCGAGGCGAACGCGGGTCTCGCGGCCGCGGACCTCCCGCATCCGGAGGACGACCAGGGTCCCCATCTCGGCCCCCATCATCAGGAGAAACCAGGTGCTCGCGGTGGTGTTCGCGAAGAAGAAGAACCCGTTGAGTCCGGCGTGGAGCGCGACCTCCGCGGGGGATCCGGAGAGAGGGAGGAGCGGCCCCGGAACGTAGGTCCCGGGCGTGAGCGCGAGCGCGAGGGCGGCGCCCATGAAGAGCTCGCTTGCGAAGACCGTGGCGAGCACCGCGGTGGTCCAGCCGGGTCGCTCCTGCCAGGCGAACGACGGAGCGCCGGCGAAACCGCCACTACGGAGGACCGCCTCGAAGAAGACGGCCATCTCGAGCACGACCGCCACGGCGAAGACGAGAGGGCTTCCGTAGAGCGTCCAGAGGAACACGCCGGCCATCATCGTCGCATAGACGGGCAGGAGGCGCAGGAGGTAGCCGGCGAAGCCGGGCGCGAGCGACCGCTTCCGGTAGAGCAGCTCCATGACGTAGACGAAGAGGACGATCATCGCGGCGCTCCCCGCGTAGAGGGCCGCCGAACCCGCGGGGCCTGGAGAGAACGCCGGCGGGGAGAGGAACATGATCGCACCCTGGCCGAGCAAGAGGACGGTGGCCGCGCGGGGGAGCGCCGCGCGGAGGAGCGCGACCGTGGTGAGCATCTCGGCTCCCATCGTGAAGACGAACCACGGCGAGACGACGATCGTCGCGGTCCACGCGGGGAGAGCCGAGGCGACCGAAGGGAACGCCCGCGGGAGCGAGCCTGAGGCGAGGCCGAGGACCCATCCCATCAGGAACTCGTTCCCGACGACGAGCGCGATCACCGAAGCGGAGAACCCGCGCCGGGGAGAGGGGGCGGGGGACGATGGCCCACCCTCCCGGGCGGCGCGACGGGCCGCGGCGACGAACGAGGCGAAGACGAGCACGACCGCGGCGGACATGACCGCGGAGGCGACCCAGAGCCCCGCGACGGCGCT
>JBAIXP010000004.1:0-3877 GCA_037916495.1 Thermoplasmata archaeon
GTTCGGGCAGGAGGCGCGCTCCATCCCGAGGAACCTCAGGTAGAACTCCTTCCCGCCCCCCCAGAGGCTCTGGTCGAAGCCGCGCGTGAGCCCGGTCGACGGCTGGACGTAGGCGTTCCCCGAGTAGAACGAGCTCTGGTAGCCCGCGCGGGAGAGGCACTCGGCGATCGTCTCGGGCTCCCGGGTCAGGATCGGGCCGTTGCGGTAGTGCGCCCCGTGGTCCCACGGGTAGAGCCCGGTAAAGAGGCTCGCGTGGCCCGGCACGGTCCAGCTCGAGGTGCTGACCGCCGCGGGGAATCGCAGGAACTCGGGCTTGTGCTCCTTGAGGAACGGCATCGCACCGGGGACCTCGAGCTCCGCGTCGAACAGATCGGCCCGGGCGCAGTCGAGGACGATGACGAAGACGTCGGGACGGCTCCCGTCCCCTCCTCCCACGCTCATCCTCGTCGCCGGGGGCGGCCCTGGCGGGCAGCCGGCCGGGAACGATGCACGGGGGTCGCGCGGCGGGAAGGTCGGCGCTTCGCGCCGGACCGAACCCCGGGCCGGGAGGCCCTCGGGGAGGGCTTGGAGGGTGCGGCCGACTCGGCCCGCCAGAAGTCGAGCGCGTCCCGGACCGTCCGCTCGATCGGGAACTCGCGTCGGTAGCCGAGCGCCTCGAGTCGGGTCGTGTCGGAGGCGTTGTCGGGCTCGTCCGTCGGCCGGAGGAGCTCGGGGTCGGTCTCGATCGTGAGCGGGACCTTCGCGAGGCTCACCAGGAGCTCGACCAGCGACCGGATCGAGTAGCTCTGGCCCGCCCCGACGTTGACCGGCTGGCGCGGGTCGCCGGCCTCGAAGACCTTCCAGAGGCCCTTCACCGAGTCGCGGATGTCGGAGATGTCCCGCCGCGGCTCGAGGTTCCCGACCCGGAGGGTCGCCGGGACCCCGGCGCGCTCGAGGCGCGCGACCTGGCGGGCGAAGTCGTTGAGCGCGTCCCCGGTCTTCCCCGGACCGGTCGTCCCGAACAGCCGAGCCCGCACGATCCTCAGGCCGTAGTTGAGGTAGTACTGGTAGGAGACCGTCTCCTGGGCGGCCTTCGAGACCCCGTACGGGTTCGTCGCCCAGAGCGGGGTCTCCTCCCGGACCGGCAGGCTCGTGGTGATGCCGTACGCCGCGGCCGAGGCGGTGAGGAGGACGCCCGCCTTGGGCGGGTCGCGCCGGAGCGCCTCGTAGAGGTGGATCGTGCCGAGGACGTTCGTCTCGAACGTCTCGATCGGGTTCGCCCAGGCCCTCTTCGCGTACGCCTGCGCGGCGAGGTGGAAGACCGCGTCCGGCCGGATCGAGCTCACCATCCTCCGGACCGCGGAGCCGTCCCGGATGTCGAGGCGGCGCCAGCGGACCGTGCGGTCGGTGTCGATCCGCGAGTCGAGCTCGGGCGGAGAGAGGTAGGTGCCGGAGACCTCGTGGCCGAGGCTCGCCGCGTAGCTCGCAAGGTACCGTCCGATGAACCCGGACGCGCCGGTGACGAGGATCTTCATGCCCCGGTCCCTTCCGTTCCCGACCTCGCCCGGCCGTCCTGCGACGACGTGCGGCGCGGCCGAGGGGGTGCCCTACCGCGGGTCAACATAACGTGGACGCCCGGACGGCCAGACCGGTCAACCCCCCGTCCGGACCACCTGGACCGCACCGTGGCCCCGGCTCTCGAGCCGAGCGGAGAGCCGGCGCGCCAGCAGCAGCTCGATCAGGAAGACCCGGACGAAAGCGAGGCCCTGGGTCACCTTGCTCGCTCCCTCCGTGCGCGGCTCGAACCGGAAGCCGACCTCCGCGACGTTCTTCCCCCGGCTCATGACGAGGAGGAACAGGAGGAGCTTGTAGCCCCGGTAGCCCGGATCGAGCGGGACGTAGATCGCGCGTCGAAAGGCGAAGAACCCTGAGACCGGGTCGGAGACGGCCCGGCTCTCGCGCAGGAGGAGCTTCGTGAGCCCCTCCGCGGCCCGGGAGATGACGGCCCGGAGCGGCGATCGGGGACCGGGGGTCCCGCCATCGCGATACCGGCTCGCGACGACGAGGTCCGCCCCTCGCCCGAGCCGGTCGACCATCGCCGGTAGGAGCTCGGGCGGGTGCTGGAGGTCCGAATCCATGACCACGGCGAACTGCCCCCGCGCCGACTCGAGGGCCAAGGACTGGGCGCGGAGCGTCGTCTGCTTGCCGTCGTGCAGGATCGTGCGGATCCGCCCGTCGCGTCGCTGCTCCTCGATCAGGAACTCGCGCGACCCGTCCGTGCTCCCGTCGTCGACGGCGATCACCTCCCAGGAGGGGAGGTCGAGCGCGCGGAGGCGGCGGAAGAGCTCCGGAAGGCTCGGCCGCTCGTTGTAGAGGGCCAGCACGATCGACAGCGAGGGGTCCGAGGAGGAGGTCGGCGAGCTCAAGGGCCGGGCTCCCTTCGCGAGAACCAGCCGCGGGTCCCGTGCGGACCGACGGGCCCACCGACCCTGCAGGGCGCCGGCGTCCCGCTCGCGACCTTCGGGTTCATCGAGGCGGGCCCTCGGTCCGGCGCATCGCGCACCGTGACCCATAACCCTTGGCGCGCACGCCCCGGCGAAGCGCATTCCGCCCGGACGACCCGAGAGCCGTGAGGAACTTTAGCACGGAGCAGTCCACCACGGAGCATGGGAAGCTCCATTTACCCGAACCTCGGTCGCGCGCCGCTCCATGTTCCCCTCCCGCGGCGCCCGTCAGACGTGGAAAGAGCTGCTGCGTCGGGCCGCCGACGGTGCCCCGGCCGAAGGGGCCCACACCCCGGGCTCGCGCCCGGACCTTCTCCCGGGCCCTCTCCGTACAGAGGGGCAGTTCGCGCACCCCTCCCCCGGTTCCGCGTTTTGGACGCCCGGTGTAGACCACCCATTAAATACGTGGGGATGCGCATTCAAACCCGCCCCAGAGGGGTACGTAGCCATGAGCAAGAAGCAGGGCGGAAGAATGAGCGGGCGGCTGATCTACCTCGCGACCATCGTCGCGATCTTTGGAGTGACGGGGGGCGTAGCCATGGGTACGGCTATCCTGGCGCCGACGACCGTCACCCAGACCGCGGGTATGTACGCGGGCGCGAACCAGGCCCCGACGGGGTACGCGTCGACCCCTACCTTGACCATCTCGAACACGCCGACCGCGGTTAGCACGTGCTCGGCGAGCACGGTCACGGAAACGACCAATGCCGGGACGACGAGCGTCTACCTGTCTGACGTCACCGGTGGCACGACGTGCACGGCGGGCGACTTCGCGGAGCTCTTCGTGGTCTCGTACTCGGCGACCATCACGAGCGCGCAGTCGGACAAGTTCACCGTGACCACCCAGTACGGCACTGGACCGACCACCGGCTTCAACAGCGTGACGATCACGACCGGTGCGTCCGGCTCGCCGTGGACCCAGACGATCGACGTCTACGTTGACTACGGGTCCCCCAGCATGCCGGCGGGCGGGATCGACACCCTGACCCTGGTCATCCAGTAGAGGGGTCCGGCCCGTAACTTCGAGCGGGAGGCGAGCGAGCCTCCCGCCCAACCTTTTCCCGCGGTTTCTCCTTCCGACAAGTTGTTAACTGACGAGGGGCCTAGGTTTCTGATGCGGCGGGTCCCCCCGCCTCATTGCAAGTGATGGACAGGTCCGAACGTGGCTTTGCCCATTCGCGACGAAGCCGTCGAACCGACTCCGAGGAGTCCCCGTCGGCCCGCCCGAGGCTGGCCGAGACGATGCCGCTCCTGGTCTTCGGTTCGGCCTGCTTGGGGCTCGCCGGATGGCTCGCTGCCAGCCATTCCCAGCAGTACCTCGGACGCTACCTCCTCTGGCCGTACCTCGCCACGATCGGCGCGATCGCCCTGGTCGGCGGGCTCGCGAGTGCCTT
>JBAIXP010000005.1:0-36249 GCA_037916495.1 Thermoplasmata archaeon
CCCGCGAGGTCCGGGGCTCCGAACTCCTGGCGCGCGAGCGCCGCCAGCGTCTCGTAGGTCCCCTGGAGGATCCCCTGCGTGCCGATGTAGATCCAGCTCCCCGCGGTCATCTGGCCGTACATCGTGAGGCCCTTCGCCTCGAGGTCCCAGAACACCTCGTCGGTGGCCCAGTGGGGAACGACGACGGCGTTCGAGATCAGGACGCGGGGGGCCTCCCGGGTCGTCGGGAAGATGCCGACCGGCTTTCCCGACTGGACTAGGAGGGTCTCCTCGTCGCCGAGGTCGCGGAGGCAGGCAACGATCCGGTCGTACGCGTCCCAGCTCCGGGCGGCCTTCCCCCGTCCCCCGTACACGATCAGGTTCTGGGGGTCCCGGGCCACTTCGGGGTCGAGGTTGTTCATGAGGAGCCGGAGGGCCGCCTCGGTCCCCCAGCCCTTGCAGGAGAGCGAGGTCCCCCGGGGCGCCCTCACGGAGCGGACCGTGCTCGCGCCGCGTGCCACGGGCGGGCTAGCTCGCGCCCCGCTTGTAGCCTTGCCCCCGGGCGGGTAGCCCCCGGCGCACGACCGTTCGAGAGGGCGTCGGGGGTCCCTCTACGCGGCGAGGTCCCGCGGAAGGCGCTGGACCTCCCTCCACGTGTAGAGCATCGTCGGGACGACCATGCCGACCAAGATGAGGATCACGACGACCTCCCCGGCCGCCACGCCGACGTGCGCGCCGTACCACCCGGACCAGTAGAGGGGGCCAAGGACCAGGAAGGCCAGTCCTCCGTACAGGAGGGTGCGGGCCCCCACGAGGCGGCCGAACCGTGCGATCCGGTTCGGTCCGAACCGCTTCGCGACCTGGAGCGTCTGGCCGAAGAAGAACCCGACCAGCATGAGGACGAGGAACGTTCCGAGCCCGAAGAGAAGGCCGGGCGCCCATCCGATGTACCAGAGCCGGTTCGGCACGAGAAAGAGCGCGATCGTCGTGATGTAGACCCAGGTCGACAGGATCGACGAGTCGGTGCCGAACCCCGAGATGAACCCGTGGATGATGCACCAGTGCGTGGGGACGGTCGGTCGCTCGTCGGGCGGGCCGTCCGGCGCGCCGGCGTGCTTGGCGAGGTCCCGTTCCGAGAGCCGGAGGAACGGGTGGAAGTGGCCGACCCGGTTCGAGAGGATGAGGTAGCCCGCGACGGCCATCGCCGCCCCGACCGCCAGGTACACCGGCCCGTTCACCGAGGCGTCCTGCGTCGCGACGTTGAACCCCCAGGCGCCGATCGCCTCGGCGAGCGCGAGGTAGACGATCATGCTCATCATCGCGCGTTGCGCGGTGAACGCCGCCGAGAACCACGCCGCGGCCCGCACCCCGCCCCGGCCCGTGGTCGTCCCGATCGAGTAGGCGAACGTGATCGGCCAGGTGTGCTCGTCCGGGATGAGCCCGTGGAGGATGCCGAGCCCGAAGCAACCGGAGAGGAGCAGGAAGAGCGTGCCGGTGTCGGTCACGCCGAGGCCCCCCGCGGGTGCGAGCACGGGGCGATCGGCTCCCCGTGAGGGCAGACCTTCGGATGGCCCGCGGCCTCGCAGATCTCCTCGACGGTCCGGTGGCTGAGCACGAGGTCGACCTCGAGGGCCGCGGCGTGGGTCGCCGCGGGCGCAAGCCCTGCCCGGGAGAACATGCTCTCGGCGACGCGGTGATGGCGGAGGTACTCGGCGAGGCAGTCCCGGCCCCGCCGCGTGGTCCGGCTCTTCCCCCGGTACCGCACGACCAGCCCGAGCTCCTCGAGCGGGCCCAGGTGGGCGAGCGCCGACGGGGGGCGCACCGCGAGGGCCGTCGCGATCGCCTTCAGGGCGACCCCCCGGTCCTCGAGCTCGTTCGCCGCGACCGTCCGCAACGTGTCGAGCTGGCGACGCGTGAGCTTCTGGAGAGGCTCCACGCGACGGGACTGCGACACGGTTACTTAGGGAATACCCTAATTCTTAGGTGGGGCCGAGCCCGGGTTGCGGTGCGCCCCGGCGGATCGGCGTCCCGGACCGGGACCGATGCGCACCTCGGAAAACCCCCCTGCGCCCCTTCGCGAGCTCGCGCGGCGTACGACGGGATGAAATGCCGCGGGCCCAACCGGTAAGGTTTGCCCGGCCCAAACGACAGAGTTATACGTAGAGGCACAGGTCGCCGGCCACCCAACCGGGAAGACCATGACGAGATTGAATCGAACCACGAACCGGAGAACGGCGTTCATGGTGGTCGTGCTGGCCACCACGATGCTGTCGCTCGCCCTGCCCGCCGGGGCGTTGGGGAAGCCGGTGTCGCCGCTTGTGTCGCACCTCCAGCAGAACTGGAGCAAGGCGCATTCGGCGACCCCGACTCCCCTGGGCGACTGTGTTCTCCCTAGCGCCGCGACCGGAGACGACTGTTACAACCCTGGCACGCACCTTAGCTGGACCCTCACGTTGGATGTCTGTACGAGCAGCACCACAACGTGTACCGGGACCACCCAGGCCTCGATCCTGCTGACCAGTGTCGTGGACCTTCTCGCCCCCGGCGAGAACTACATCACCGGGACCCAGACGGCGACCACGTCGCCGTCGTTCTCGGCGACCTTCACGACCGGGTCGTGCTCGTCGATCGGGGCACCTGCCGACTGCGCTCTCTTGCCGTCCGACACGTACCTTTCCTGGTCGTTCGGCAGCGGCGTGACCCTCAACGGCCACCCGCAGGCGTTGTTCACCTACACCGCCAACCTGAGCGCGCCCGACAACTCGACCTTGGACGACACCGCGATCGCCCACTACACGGTCTCGAGCCTTCCGCAGAACCCGCCGGTGACGGACGAGGTCTTCGTCGCGAACCCGATCCTGGACATCACCAAGAGCTGCCCTGCGCTGGTCGAGAACAACTCGGCGATCCTCTACAACATCAGCCTGTTCAACACGGGCCACGAGAACGCCTCGGGCGTGACCGTGACGGACCCGGCGGTAGCCGGCGTCACCTTCACGAGCGCGTCCGCGAGCTCCCCGACGGCGAGCTTCCTTCCGTCCGCGGGCTCCTGGACCGGCACGCTCCCCGCGAACAGCACGGTCGACGTGACGTTCGGCGCCGACATCAACACCTCCGCGAGCAGTGTCACCAACGTCGCGAACTACACGAGCTACCCGGCGGCGACCCAGTTCATCGACCACAACGCCTCGTGCACGACCGGCGTCGTCCACCCGAAGATCTCCGTCGTGAAGACCGTCGACCCGACGATCGTCTCGGCCGTCTCGGCCCACACGATCAACGTCTCGGCGAACGTGACGAACACGGGCGACACGACGCTGTTCAACGTGACGGCGGTCGATTCCCTCGCGGGTGCGCTCACCTGCGGTGCGACCACCCTCGCGCCGGGCGCGTCGACGATCTGCACGGGCACCTACAATATCCCGAAGGGTGACACGGCGAAGTGGTCGAACGACACGGTCAACGCGAGCGGCAACGACCAGTTCGGCGCGGTGGTCCACGCGGAGGACAACGCCTCCGTCCAGATCATCCACCCGTCGATCGCGGTCGTGAAGGTCGTGGACCCGACCCTGGTGTCGAGCCTGGTCGCGAACACCATCGACATCACGGCGCACGTGACCAACACGGGCGACACGACGCTCACCAACATCACCGTGGTCGACTCGATCGCGGGCGCCCTCTCCTGCCCGAGCGATACGCTCGCGGCCGGGGCCTCGATGAACTGCACGGGCTCCTACGTGATCCCGAAGGGCACGAGCGCCAACTGGTCGAACGACACGGTGAACGTGAGCGGCCAGGACCGGTTCGACAACACGGTCACGGCGAACGACTCGGCGAGCGTGGAGATCGTCCACCCGTCGATCTCGGTCGTCAAGGTCGTGGACCCGACCCTCGTCTCGAACACTGTGAACAACACCATCGAGATTGTCGCGAACGTGACCAACACCGGCAGCCAGACGCTGTTCAACATCACCGTGGTCGATTCGATCGCGGGGACGCTCTCCTGCCCGAGCACGACGCTCGCGGTCGGCGCGTCCATGAACTGCACGGGCTCCTACGTGATCCCGAAGGGGACCACCGCGGACTACTCGAACGACACCGTGAACGCGACCGGGGAGGACCAGTTCGGCAACCACGTCTCCTCGAACGACTCGGCGAGCGTCCAGATCGTGCACCCGGGGATCTCCGTCGTGAAGACGGTCGACCCGACGTCCGTGGTGAACACCGTGAACAACACCATCAACATCACGGCGCTCGTCACGAACACCGGCGACACGATCCTCTACAACGTGACGGTCGTCGACTCGATCGCGGGGAACCTCACCTGCCCGAGCACGACGCTCGCGGTCGGTGCGTCCATGAACTGCACGGGCTCCTACGTGATCCCGAAGGGGACCCCGGCGGGCTTCTCGAACGACACGGTGACGGCGAGCGGCTGCGACTCGCTGGGAGGCTGCGTTAGCGACCACTCCCACGCGAGCGTGACCATCACCCAGCCGTCGGTCGGGGGTGTCACGGACACGAACTTCTGCCCGCTGCCCAACAGCACGTTCCGGCTGATCTTCAACAAGTTCCAGGGCTCGTCCCTGGCATTGAAGTCGACCAACCCCGGGCAGTTCTACTACAACGTGTACTCGACGTCGGGCTGGGCGACCGGAGTCACCCTGACGATCACGATCCCGTACCCGTTCGTGACGTCGGGCTCGAACCCGATCCAGGTCTTCCAGCACGTGCCGCCGACCTGCCCGTCGAACCCGCCGAGCACGAACCTCAACAGCGAGTTCCAGATCTCGCCCGCGACGATCACCCTGAGCTCGTACAGCAGCGCGTCGTTCTCGTCCACGGTGACGGTAACGGTGAAGCTGACGGGCCCGTCGATCGCGTCGGGAACCCCGATCTGGGTGGCGATCCACCTGAACTACGGGCTCAAGGGCTCGCTGTTCACCACGGTCGCCCCCGGGACCGCTTCCTGCCCGAGCCCGCCCAACACGGGCGCGTGCGAGAAGCTGATCTCGAACCCGAGCGTTATCGTCGGCAACCCGCAGCCGTACACGTTCTCGAACAGCCTGACCGGGTCGACCACGGTCTACAGCGTCAACTCGATCACCTCGGCGAACCCTGCGCAGGTCCCCGGCGCCGCGACCCAGCTGGTCGCGGGCGGCGGGGTCCCGTGGGGCCTCGGTCTGGTGGCGGGTGCGTTCGGACTCGTGGCGCTCTTCGGACGGCGCAGGAAGACCGGGGAGGACGGCGAGGAGCCGCCGGCCTCGGCCTAAGTAAGGAGCGGCCCCCGATCGACGCCTCCGCGTAAGGCGGAACCAACCCCTTCCGGGCCCCCGGGGAGACCCCCCGGGGGCCGACTGTTCTTCTGAAACCCCCAACCCGGGCTCGGGATGCCGGGCCCGCGTCGGGGCGAGGAACGCCGAAGACGCGGTCTTCGCCTGAGCGCCCTCCGGACGTCGCGGAACCTGTCGGCGCCCGCTCGATCGTCCTCCTTTCGTCAAGCTCGGGGGAGCGGTAGAGTTATACGTACCCCGTTCGGTCGCCGCGTCGGGTACCGGGACCCATGCCGAATTCGAGCCTTCCCCCACGGGGGAGAGTCGCGCTGATCGCCACGATCGTCGTCGCATTGCTGATCGGGTTTGCCCTTCCGAACCCGACCGTGCTGGTCGCGCCGAGCGCCGGGGTGGCCCCGGCGTCGACGCCGCACCTGCAGCAGAACTGGGGGAAGTCGCTCCTCAATCCCCCTGCCGCGCTCTCCGACTGTATCGGCACCGGCGGCAACGCCTGCTACAACCCTGGAACCATTCTCACCTGGCAGATGGTCCTCGACGTCTGCAAGTCGAGCACGACCGTCTGCACGGGCGCGACCCAGCTCACGATCAAGCCCCTTCACATCCTCGCTCTCTTGGAGCCGGGCGAGTCGTACCTCTCGGGCACCGAGACGTACGCCACCTCGCCGAGCGCGACCGCGGTCTTCACCTCGGGCTCGTGCACGGCGGCGGGAGCCCCGACCCTCTGCGCGAGCTTCACCCCCACCGGTTCCTACCTCGAGTGGAACTTCTCCTCGCCGAGCCTTACCGGCCACCCCCAGGCGACGTTCACGTACAACGTTACGCTGGACGGCACCGACGGGATGGCCCCGATCGACTACGCCATCGCGAACTACACGGTCCAGGGCCTCGACCAGAACCCGATCGTCGACGGCCAGGTCTTCATCGCGAACCCGATCCTCGACATCTCGAAGTCCTGCCCCGTCGCGGTCGAGAACAACTCGGCGATCTCCTACAACATCAGTCTCACCAACACCGGCCACGAGAACGCCTCGAGCGTCACGATGGTTGACAACGCTCCTACCGGTGTCACGTTCACCAGCGGCAGCGCGACCGCCCCGGTCTTCACGGTGACCCCGTCCCAGGGCAGCTGGACCGGCACGGTCCCCGCGAACGGTTCCGTCAACGTCTCGTTGAGCGGGACCGTCGGCACGGCCGCGACCAGCGTCACCAACTCCGCGAGCTACACCTCGGTCCCGGACGCCTCGAGCGTGGTCCACCGCTCGGCGTCGTGCACGACCCAGGTGCTCCACCCCAAGATCGCGGTCCACAAGACGGCGACCCCCTTCATCGTGTCGAACCTCACCGCCAACACCATCACGGTGACGGCCGAGGTCACCAACATCGGTGACACCACCCTCTACAACATCTCGGCGATCGACAACGTCTCGGGCACCCTCACGTGCCTCGCCACCACCCTCGCCCCGGGCGCGTCGACCAACTGCACGCAGACCTACTCCCTCCCCCTCGGGGACCCGCTCAACTGGTCGAACGACACGGTGAACGCCTCGGGGAACGACAAGCTCGGCACGATCGTCCGGGCCAACGACAACGCCTCCGTGCGCATCGTCCACCCGTCGATCGCGGTCGCGAAGACGGTCGACCCGACCGTGGTCTCGAACCTCGTCGCGAACACGATCAACGTCACGGCCATGGTGACGAACACGGGCGACACCGCCCTCTACAACCTCACGGTCTTCGACACCCTGGCCGGGAACCTCACCTGCCCGAGCTCGGTCCTTCCGGCCGGCGCCTCCGACAACTGCACGGGCAGCTACGTCATCCCGCTCGGCACCACCGCCTCCTTCTCGAACGACACGGTCACGGCCCTCGCGGACGACGCGTGGGGCAACGTAGTGGGCCCCGTGAACGCGAACGCGACGGTCGTCATCGTCCACCCGTCGATCTCGGTCGTGAAGTCGGTCGACCCCACCGTGGTGTCGAACCTGGTCGCCAACACGATCACGGTCCACGCGAACGTGACGAACACCGGGGACGCGCCGCTCTCGAACATCAGTGTCAACGACTCGCTCGCGGGCCTGCTCACCTGTCCCTTCACGACCCTCGCCGCCAACGCCTCGATGGTCTGCTCGGGAACCTACGTCATCCCGAAGGGAACGAGCGCGACGTACTCGAACGACACGGTGGTCGTCACCGCCGACGACCAGTTCGGCAACCCGGTGGGACCGGTGTCGGACAACGCGAGCGTCCTCATCGTCCACCCGGGGCTTCGGGTCGTGAAGACGGTGAGCCCGACCGTCGTCTCGAACCTCGTGACCAACACGATCAACGTGACCGCGCGGGTCATCAACACGGGGGATGCCGCCCTCTCTAGCGTCGGGGTCGTCGACTCCCTCGCCGGGACGCTCACCTGCCCGAGCTCGACGCTCGCGGTCGGGGCGTCCATGAACTGCACGGGAAGCTACACCATCCCCGCGGGGACCACCGCGAACTACTCGAACGACACGGTGAACGCCTCGGCCGAGGACCAGTTCGGGAACCCGCTCTACGCGGCCGACTCGGCGAGCGTCGAGATCCTCCACCCCGCGATCGGGGTGGTGAAGGCCGTGACGCCCACCGTCGTCTCGAACCTCGTCACGAACACCATTACGGTCTACGCGAACGTGACGAACACCGGGGATGCCCCGCTCTCGAACCTCACGGTGATCGACACGCTCGCGGGCCCCCTCACCTGCCCCGGGACGACCCTTGCGGTCGGCGCGACGGTGACCTGCACCGGGACCTACACGATCCCGGCCGGGACCACCGCGAACTACTCGAACGACACGGTGTTCGCGAACGGGACCGACCAGTTCGGTAACCCCGTCAGCGCGAACGACTCGGCGAGCGTCGAGATCCTGCACCCGGCCATCGAGGTCGTGAAGGCGGTGACCCCGACGACCGTCTCGAACCTGGTGACGAACACGATCACGGTCTACGCGAACGTAACGAACACCGGGGACGCCCCGCTCTCGAACCTCACGGTGGTCGACACGCTCGCGGGCCCCCTCACGTGCCCCGGGACGACCCTCGCGGTCGGGGTGACGATGACCTGCACCGGGACCTACACGATCCCGGCCGGGACCACCGCCGACTACTCGAACGACACGGTCTTAGCGAACGCGACCGACCAGTTCGGTAACCCCGTCAGCGCGAACGACTCGGCGAGCGTCGAGATCGTCCACCCGGGGATCTCGGTCGTCAAGGTCGTGGACCCCACGGTCGTCTCGAACCTCGTGAACACCACCGTGGACGTGACGGCGAACGTCACCAACACGGGCGACACGACGCTCTTCGGCATCACGGTGGTCGACTCCCTCGCGGGGGCGCTCTCCTGCCCCAGCTCCACCCTCGCCCCGGGGGCCTCGATGAACTGCACGGGCTCCTACGTGATCCCCGCCGGCACCACCGCCGCGTTCTCCAACGACACGGTGAACGCCACGGGCCAGGACGGGTTCTCGAACTCGGTCTCGGCCGAGGCGAACGCCTCGGTGGTGATCCTGCACCCGTCGCTCGAGGTGATCAAGTCCGTGGACCCGACGATCGTCTCCAACCTGGTCGCCAACACGATCTCGGTCACGGTCGAAGTGATCAACACCGGCGACGCGCCCCTTTCGAACCTCACGGTGGTGGACACGCTCGCCGGCACGCTCAGCTGCCCGAGCTCGACGCTTGCGGTCGGGGCGTCCATGAACTGCACGGGAAGCTACACCATCCCCGCCGGGACCACCGCGAACTACTCGAACGACACGGCGTTCGGCAACGGCACCGACCAGTTCGGCAACGCCCTCTCGGGCAACAGCTCGGCGAGCGTCCAGATCGTCCACCCGGGGATCTCGGTCGTCAAGGTCGTCGACCCGACGGTCGTCTCGAACCTGGTCAACACCACGGTGACGGTGCGGGCGACCGTGACCAACACCGGCGACACGCCGCTCTCCGGAATCGTCGTCACCGACACCCTCGCCGGGACGCTCACCTGCCCGAGCTCGACGCTCGCGGTCGGCGCGTCCATGAACTGCACGGGAAGCTACGTGATCCCGAAGGGGACGAGCGCGAACTACTCGAACGACACGGTCTTCGCGAACGGGACCGACCGGTTCGGTAACCCCCTCTCCGCGAACGACTCGGCGAGCGTCGTGATCCTGCACCCGGCCATCGAGGTCGTGAAGGCGGTGACCCCGACGACCGTCTCGAACCTGGTGACGAACACGATCACCGTCTACGCGAACGTAACGAACACCGGGGACGCTCCGCTCTCGAACCTCACGGTCGTCGACACGCTCGCGGGCCCCCTCACGTGCCCCGAGACGACCCTCGCGGTCGGGGTGACGATGACCTGCACCGGGACCTACACGATCCCGAAGGGGACGAGCGCGAACTACTCGAACGATACGGTCTTCGCCAACGCGACCGACCAGTTTGGCCACCCGCTCGGGTCGAACGACTCCGCCAGCGTGGACATCGTCCACCCCGCGCTCCGGGTGGTCAAGGTCGTGGACCCGACGATCGTCTCGAACCTGGTCGCCAACACGATCTCCGTCGAGGCGAACGTGACGAACCTTGGTGACACGACCCTCTTCGACGTGAGCGTGGTCGACACCCTCGCCGGGACCCTCAGCTGCCCGAGCTTCACGCTCGCGTCCGGCGCGTCGATGGTCTGCACGGGGAGCTACACGATCCCGAAGGGGACCAGCGCGAACTACTCGAACGACACGGTCTTCGCGAACGCGACCGACCTGTTCGGCAACCCCCTTAGCGCGAACGACTCCGCGAGCGTCCAGATCGTCCACCCGGGGATCTCGGTCGTCAAGGTCGTCGACCCGACGGTCGTCTCGAACCTCGACAACACCACCGTCACGGTCACGGCGACGGTCCGCAACACCGGCGACACGCCGCTTTCGGGAATCGTCGTCACCGACACGCTTGCCGGGACGCTCACCTGCCCGAGCTCGACGCTCGCGGTCGGGGCGTCCATGAACTGCACGGGAAGCTACGTGATCCCGAAGGGGACGGGCGCGAACTACTCGAACGACACGGTCTTCGCGAACGGGACCGACCGGTTCGGTAACCCCCTCTCCTCGAACGACTCCGCCAGCGTCGAGATCGTCCACCCGGGGATCTCGGTCGTCAAGGTCGTCGATCCGACGGTCGTCTCGAACCTCGTGGGCAACACGATCGACGTGACGGTCGTGGTGACCAACACGGGCGACACCCCGATCTACAACCTCTCGGTCACCGACTCGATCGCGGGCGCGCTCTCCTGCGCGACCACGACCCTCGCGGTCGGTGCATCGACCAACTGCACGGGGACCTACACGATCGCGAAGGGGACCACGGCCGACTGGTCGAACGACACCGCGACCGCGACCGGGGACGATGGCTTCGGCCACGGCCTCACGGGCAACGACTCGGCGAGCGTCCGGATCGTCCACCCGAGCCTCTCGGTGGTGAAGACGGTCGACCCGACGCTGGTCTCCGACCAGGTGAACTCGACGATCACCATCACCGCGAAGGTGACCAACACGGGCGACACGCCGCTCTACAACCTCTCGGTGACCGACTCGATCGCGGGGACGCTCTCCTGTCCGAGCACCACGCTCGCGGCCGGTGCGTCCATGAACTGCACCGGCTCCTACGTGATCCCGAAGGGCACGTCCGCCGACTGGTCGAACGACACGGTGAGCGCGCAGGGCAACGACCGCTTCGGCAACCAGGTCGGCCCTGAGACGTCGGAGGCGAGCGTGGAGATCATCCACCCGGCGATCTCGGTCGTGAAATCGGTCGACCCCACGTCGGTCCTCAACAACGTGAACAACACGATCACCGTCACGGCGGTCGTCACGAACACGGGGGACACGACCCTCTACAACGTGACGGTCGTCGACTCGATCGCGGGCACCCTCACCTGCCCGAGCACCACGCTCGCGGCCGGTGCGTCCATGAACTGCACGGGCTCCTACGTGATCCCGGCGGGGACCCCCGCGGGCTACTCGAACGACACGGTGACGGCGAGCGGCTGCGACTCGACCGACGCCTGCGTGAACGACAGCTCGAACGCGAGCGTCCGCATCCAGAACCCGACCACCGGCGTGCTCCTCGACACGAACCTCTGCTCGCTCCCGGGCAACCAGTTCACCATCGTCTACGGAGGCGGCACCCCGCCGAAGCTCTCCTCGACCAACCCGGGCCAGTTCTACTACAACGTCTTCTCGTCGGGCGGGATGGTCCACGGAACGACCTTGTCGGTCGTCATCCCGTACCCGTTCGTGACGACGGGGTCGAACCCGGTCCAGGTCTTCGAGCACCTCCCGCCGACCTGCCCGTCGAGCCCCCCGAGCTCGAACGTCAACAGCGAGTTCTCCATCTCGCGCACGACCTGGGGTCTCAGCGCCTTCAGCCCCCAGGCGCTCGGGTCGGTGGTCACGGTGACGTTCACGCTCACCGGGCCCTCGATCCCGTCCGGCACGCCGCTCTGGTTCGCGATCCACCTCAACTACGGGTTGAAGGGGCTCGCCTTCCAGCCGCTCGCGCCGGGGAGCTCGGGATGCCCGAACCCGCCGAACACCGGGGTGTGCGCGCGGATGGTGCTGAACCCGAGCCTGGTGATCGGCTCGCCCCAGCCGTACGCCTTCTCGAACAGCTGGAGCGGCTCGGGGACCGTGACGAGCGTCAACTCGTTCGCGAAGGGCGCGAACCCGGTCAGCCCGACGATCGCCGCGGCGACCTCCGAGACCGTGGGGCTCCGCATCGTCGTCGGGCTCCTCTTCGCCGTGGTGGGGCAGGTCGTGACGGGTGGCTACGTGCGCCGGTCGGACGCCGCTCGGGCGCCGAAGTCGGCGTCCGTGGACGCGTCCGAAAGCCCGGCGCCCCGTGAGGTCTAGCGCTCCGACGCAGCACGCTACCAAGCGCGAACCCTTTCGATACCGCCCCCCGGGGGAGGTGGGCCCCCGGGGGGTTTCTTGACCCCCTTCGCGGACCGGGCGACGTCGCCCGCGCCTGGCCCCGCTCGGACCGACCCGTTAAGGGGCGCGCGAGGGTAGAGGAGCCGTGACCATCCCGAGACCCTCCGAGGCGGTCGTGCACCGCCTGGCGGCGAAGGGCCGCCGAGAGGGGGAGCACGGCCTGCCGAAGCCCGAGATCCCCGTGGCGGAGCTCTCGTTCGACGGCGTGCGCGGCGACTACAACGTCTACCGCCAGGAGGAGAAGCGGGGCGACCCCGCGATGGCCCTGCTCGTCCTTCCCCTCGAGACGATCGAGGAGCTGAACCGCGACGGATGGCCCGTCCGGCCCGGGGACCTCGGGGAGAACATCACCACCCGGGGTGTCCCGTACGACCGGCTCGAGCCCCCGGCGCGGTTCTCGCTCGGTTCGGCGAGGGTGGAGACCACGAAGGCCTGCACCCCGTGCACCAACCTCTACCTTCTCCCCTACGTGGGCCGGGAGCGGGGACCTAAGTTCCTTCGGGCGACGTTGGGCCGTCGCGGCTGGTACGCGCGGGTGCTCACCCCGGGAACCGTCCGCACGGGCGACCCGCTCGCGCTCGAACCGGCGCCGGCCCGTTGACCGCGAGGTCCTCCGGCGGACGGGCGCGCGCCCTACCCCGGCGCCGTCGGCTCAGTCCTCCCTAAGGACCGTCACGACGCGGGGCGCCTTGAACCCGAACCGCGTGTGGGACCCGTCGCAGAACGGCTTGTTCTCCGAGTGGCCGCACCGGCACAGCTCGGCCACCGCCTTGCGGTCGATCAGCACGAGGTTCGGTCCGTTCTCGTTCGAGATCACCTCGACCCGGGTCATGGTGGACTACGCGCAGGGGAAGATTTAGCACGGGCGGGGTTGGCGGTCCCGTTACGGCCCCGGAGGTCCGTAAGTGATGACGCCCTCCACGGTTCTCGCCCGGTCGCCTGGGGCGCCTCCACGAGCGGCCCCGCAACGCACCGACCCGAAGCGAACCATTATCTCAGTCGAGAAGCGAGAGACCCGTGCGTGCCGCCATAGCTCAGTCGGTAGAGCGGCTGATTTGTAATCAGCAGGTCGGGAGTTCGATCCTCTCTGGCGGCTCGGCCTCCGGGGGGTCGCCGTGCCCCAGGTCCGCGCTCACCGACGTTCCCGCAGGATCGACCAGGCCAGCGGCTGGAACCCCGGCGCGAGGTCGAAGCGGGTCTCGCGGAGCCGGACGATACGGAAGTGAGCGCCGAGCTCGCGGCGGATCTCCTCCTCCGTGACCACCGGGGGACCGTTCGGGTGCGGCTCCTTGGCGTTGCCGGCCAGGGAGAGCCACCGGGTGCCGGGCCGGGAGACCCGCTCCACCGCGGCGAGGAGACCCGCGAGGTTGCTTTGGCGCATCCCGTGGTACACGCCCAGGTCGAGGACGACGTCGTACGGTCCTCCGAGGTCCAGCCGGGTGAGGTCCCCGACCCGAAAGTCGACGTCGACCCCGGCCCGCCGAGCCCTTTCCCGCGCCTTCTCGACCGCGAGCTCGACCAGGTCGATCGCGGTGACCTTGTAGCCGCGCCGCGCCAGCTCGACCGCGTTCGTTCCCGTTCCGCAGCCGAGTTCGAGGACCGTCGAGCCGGGGAGCTCGCCCGCGTCGACCGCACGCAGGAGCTCGCCGTTGGGGACCCCGGTGTCCCACGGGGTCTCGCCCGCGGTGTACCGTCGGGTGAACTCTTCGAGCTCGGAACCCGGCGGGATCGTCCGGATCTCCTGGGAGGGCTCTCGGCCCCGTTCGGCGGACATCCGACCTCCCGAACGCGTGGGACTACCTAAGGGTCGTGCCGGGGGGCCGAACCTGGTCGTGGGCCCCCGGGCGAGGCGGGAGCGCCCTTTTCAACCCCGACGGCAAGCCCTCCTCTCGTCCATGGCGGCAGTGGGTGCGGACGGCCCGCCAAAAGCGGGTCAGGTAAGGGGGGTGGGGAATCCCGCGCGCGACCCGCACGCTCGCACGGTGGAGACGTTCGACCGGCCCTACGCGCTCCGCATCATGGCGATCACGTCCGTCCTCGTGATGATCGTGATGTACATCGAGGGGATGCTCACGCCCTCCCTCGAGTCGATCGCGGCCGAGTTCAACGTCGACGTCTCGCAGGTGAGCCTCGTTCTTTCGGCCTACCTTGTGACCGGCGTCGCGCTCAGCCCGATCGCGGGGAAGCTCGGGGACATCTACGGCAAGAAGCGGGTCCTCACGGCCACCCTCGTGTTCTACGCCGTGGCCGTCTCGGTGACCGGCTTCTCCCCGTCCTACTCGTTCATGGTCGCCTCCCGGGCGGTCCAGGGCGTCGGGCTCACGATCTTTCCGCTCGCGATGAGCCTCGTCCGGGAGGAGTTCCCCCGGGAGATGGTTCCCCGGGCGCAGGGGATCCTGAGCGGTCTTTTCGGCGCGGGGTTCGCCGTCAGCCTCCCGCTCGGGGCCTTCGTCTCGAACGCCTACGGCTGGCGGGCGACGTACCACTCGGCCGTCCCGGTGGTGGTCGCCGTGACGATCGCCGCGTTCCTCTTCCTGCGGGAATCGCCGTATCGCCGTCCCCGCGCCTTCGTCGACTACTCCGGAGCGGCCCTTCTCGCGGTCTCGCTCGCCCTTCTCGTCCTTGGCCTCTCGCAGGGCCCAGCGTGGGGCTGGGAGAGCTGGCCGGTCCTCGCGCTGCTCGGAATCGGGGCCGTGCTCATCGTGCCGACCGTCCTGGTCGAGCTCTACCACCACCGCCGCGGGCGGGACGTGATCCTCGACTTCCGTCTCTTAAGGCGGCGCAACGTCCTTGTCACGAACCTCATCGTCGTTGTGAGCGGCTTTGGGATGTTCCTCGCCTTCCAGGCGCTCACGTTCCGGTTCCGCTACCCGGCCCCGGTCGGCTTCGGGGAGGACATCTTCCACACGGGGCTCAGCTTCGTCGCCTTCGCCGTTCCCATGCTCCTGTTCGCCCCCATCGCCAGCGCGGCGGTCACCCGGCTCGGGACCCGGCCTATGACGCTTCTCGGCTGTCTTTTGAGCGCCGCCGGCTTCTACCTCGTCTCGCTCGCGGGGGACGTTGTCCAGACCCTCGTGTGCCTCTTCGTCATCGGAGCCGGGCTCGCGATCATGAACGCCTCGGTGATCAACCTCCTGGTCCTTACCGTCGAGCCGCGGGACATGGGTCTCGCCACCTCGCTCAACGCGGTCTTCCGCAACATCGGCAGCAGCGTCGGGGCGCCGATCGCCGGTTCGTTGATGGCGACCTACACGGTGCTGGTCGGCGGCGCCCCGTATCCGAGCCCGGACGCCTTCCGCTACGCCTACCTCATCGCGGCGATCGCGGCGGTCTTCGCGGGGGTGCTGGTCGTCTTCGCCCGGGAGATCCTCGGGCGGCGCGCCGTGCGGGACGAGCTCGCCTCCGACGAGCGACCGCCCGTTCCCTCCGAGCTCCCGCTCGCCGCGAGTCCCGAAGCTCGGGCTGCCGGCCGCTGAGTTCTCGGGGTCTTCGGGGGACGCGGGCCGTCCGAGGCGCGACGGGTCGGGCCCCTCTCAGCGGTAAGCCGACGCCGGCGGTTCGCGGCCCTCGCGGGTCTTCGCGACCACCTTGAGGTCGCGGTCCCACTGGAGCATCTTGACGACGTTCTGGCTCGCGATGTTGTAGATCGGCTCACCGTTCAGCGGATTGTTGCCGACCCGCTGGATGCCGATGATGTTGACCTCGAAACGGATGACCACGCGTTTCCCCTGGTCCGTGAGCACGACCTGCACGCGGGCCGGATCCGGGTCGGCCTTCCACTCGTCCACGGGCTCGGCCTTGCTCATGTCGATCGGGATGGGGGTTCCGGACATCGGTACGCCTCGGGGGTCGAAGTCCCCCGGTGGAGAAAAGGTGTGCCCGACGGGCCCCTCGCCCCGTGGCGGGCCCGCTCCACCGTCCGACGCGTCCGGGGGACCTTCGGTCGGGCCAGGAGGTGGCGAACCCTCACCGGCTCGGCGGAGCGGCCGTCCGGCAGCGGGTGCAGTGGGTCGACCACGGCGCGTTGACCAGACGGCAGCCGGGGCAGACCCAAGCGCGGAGCCGCGACGGCGCAGGCGTTCCCGCCGGGGAGGCGGACACGGGAGCCGGGGCGGGCGGGGGCGCGGCCGCTTTTGGCGCGGCTGCCGCCGGAGCCGCACCGGCCGGCAGGTTCGGGGAGGGTCCGGGGGACGAGGGTCGGGCTGGAGCGCGAGGTGGTGCGCCAGCGCGGGGCGCTGCGGATCCGGACACCGGTGCCCGGTTCGCGGATGACGTTGGCCGTGGTAGGGCCGGGGGCGACGCTTGGCGAGGATCGTACTCCCGGACCGCGGGCGAGGTCGGCGACGGGGGTCGACTGGCCGGGGCTACGGTTGGCGCCGGTGGTCCCGGGCGGGGCACCGAGGCAACGGGCGGGGGCGATGGTTTCGGCGCCGGGGGTCGGACCGCCTCGCGCGGGGGAGCTGCCGTGGGACTAGGGGAGGGCCCGCGAGGTGGGTTCGTGGAGGGCGCGGCCGTCCGACCCGGGATCCCCGAGGGCGGGGGAGGCAGGAGGACGAACGCCCGTCGGCTCTCCGCAGGCCGTTCGGTGGGCGGGGTGGAAAGACGTGACCGGGCGAGCGCCGCCGCGAGACGGTCCGCGGAGGGCAACGATTGTTTCTCCGGTGCCGCCGAGGACGTCGAGGCTGGCATCGAGACCCCGTCCCACTCGGAGACCGAAGGGCGCTCGGTCATCGGCCGGGGGGCGGCCTTCACCGGAGGGACGCCGGGGGGGAGCGAGCCCGACCACTCGGACGGGGCACGGGAGCGTCGGGGCCGGAGCGAGGAGAACAGCAACCCCCCCGCGATCCCGGTGACGACCCCCACGCCGAAGCCGCCGTAGGCGACCAGTCCCGCGATCGAGAGGGCGACGATCGCGAGCGTTCCACGGGTCACGCTGAACGCCCGCCGGTGGAGCTCCCAGCCGACGACCGCCGTCAGGAGCCCCGTGGCGATCCCCGCGATCGAGGCGAGCAGGAACTCGGTCGGGCCGAAGCCCCAGAAGGAGGTGTAGGTGCACGAGTACCCGGGAGGCGGCGGATTGCACCTCGTGCTCACGGTCCACGCGGTGCTCAGGGCGTAGCCGGCGTAGGCCGCGGTCGAGACACCGGAGAGCAGGGTGAGAACGAGGGCCGCGAACGCACGGCGCGCCTTTCCCTTCCAGGGAGCGCCGTCGGCTAACATGTTAGACCCGGCCCGACCGCGTACCCGCAGGACGGGGGGCGGCCTCGCCAGAGTAGCTCAGCGTTCGTGGTCGCGGACAAGGTGTGCGGACGGGAGAGCGGATGCCACCGGCGCGGCCGGTGCCGAGGCCCTGCCCGCACGGGCGTCGTCGCAACTCCCTCTCTCGCGACCGTCCGTACGCCCAAGAACTTTCCGTTAGAAGAGGAGCAAGGCGCCGGCGGGACCGGCGGAACGCGAGGGGGCGGGGGCCGCTGGGCGGTATCACTTCCGTCCACGCGCCGTTCGTGCTTTCCGGCGGGACGTCGTAGGCGCGGGGTCCGCCCACGTTCCGGCCACCACCCACGGTGGCTCCGGTCCTGCCGGCTCCATCGCGTCGGAGCGGTACCGCTCGACCGCGCGCTCGTCGACCTCGATGCCCAGGCCCGGCCCGTCCGGGATGCGGAACGTACCGCCCTCGATCGCGTAGCCTCGCACCAGCGATCGTTTCCAGGCCGGCCAGCTCGCCTCGAAGCTCTCCTGGACGAGGAACGTCGGGAGCGTCGCATCCATCTGGAGCGTCGCCGCGGTTTGGATCGGTCCGAAGGCGTTGTGGTAGGCGACCGGGGCCCCGAACGCCGCGGCGATACCCGCGACTTCGTGGCCGTAGGTGAACCCGCCCGAGTTCGTGATGTCGGGCTGAAGGATGTCGACGAGCCCCCGGTCGAGGAAGCTGGCAAAGTCAGCCGGGGTGAGGAGGCGCTCGCCGAGGGCGACCGGGGTCTTCACCTTCGTGCGGAAATCGCGGAGGGCGTCGCACAGCTCGGGGAGCGTAGGCTCCTCGATGAACATCGGCGCGAACTCGTCGAGCGCACGACCCGCCCGCACCGCCGCCTCCGGGAGGAACCTTCCGTGGCACTCGATCAGGAGGTCGACCGAGGGCCCCACCTCCTCGCGGACCGCGCGCACCCGGTCGACCGCGACCGCGAGCTGTCGGGTCGACAACGTGCGGTACGCGGTCCCGAACGGGTCGAACTTGAGGGCGGTGAACCCCGCGCGGACCATCGCCCGCGCCTTCTGCGCGAACGTTGCGGGCTCAACGCATCCGTCGTACCAGCCGTTGGCGTAGGCGCGCACCGACTCGCGCAGCCGCCCCCCGACGAGGTCGGAGACTGGCGCCCCTCGCTGCCGACCCAAAAGGTCGTGGCAGGCGATGTCGACCGCCGAGAGGGCGCTGGTCGCCTCCATCGATCGAGAACGGTAGAAGGAGTAGCGCTCGAACTCCCGCAAGGCGGCGCGGTGGGCGCCGAGCTCCTTCCCCTCGTAGAACCGGGCCACTTCGCGCACGCTTTCGAGCACGGGACGGGTCATGAGGGTCGTCGGGGCCTCCCCCCAGCCCACGGCCCCGTTCGAGGTCGTGACCCGGACGAGGAGGATCGTTGACCCCCACGGCGAGGACCGCTCGTCCGAGGGCGCGGCGAGCTCGAGGGGTTCGACGGTACGCAACTTCACGGCTGTACGGTCTCCGCCGGCCCACCGGACGCGAGGAACCGGTCTCGGACCCGGCGGAGGTGGACGCCGGGGAGCGGGCTCTGAACGACCTCGAGGATCTTCCCGTCCTCTCCGACAAAGAAGGTCACGCGGCGGGCCATCCGGAACATCCCGAGGACACCGAACTTGCGCGCGACATCGCCCGTGACGTCGGCCACCAACGGGAACGTGACCTGGCACTGCTCGGCAAACCGTGCCTGGGCGGGGGGAGGATCCTCGCTGACCCCGAGCAGCGCGATCCCGCGCGCACCGAGCGGCTCGACCAGGCCCTCGAAACCGTGCGTCTCGCGGGTGCACCCGAGGCTCCCCGCCTTGGGGTAGAAGTAGAGGATGTAGGGGCGACCCCGGAGGCTGTCCGAAGTCCACCGGCCCCCGTGCTGGTCCGTCCCTTCAAACGGTGGAACGGTCGCCCCGGGCTCGAGCATGCTAGGTTGACCCTCCCGGGGCTATTTCACTCTCCGGCCAGCCTGCGCGGCGTGGGCGGTCCCCTCGATTCGACCGCCGCGACCTCGGCCGGTTCGAGCCCGGACGCCCGGTCGTACCCCAGGATCTCGTCCAAGCGCTCGGCCGACGGGACCGGTATCGAGGCGACGAGGACCCAGGGATGGGTCAGCACGTAGAGGACCGCCGCCTGCGCCAAGGTCCTCCTCCCTCCGCGCGTAAGGAAGGCGAGCTCGAGGACCGGTGCGAAATCAGCCTCCAGTTCGCGCACGGCCGACGGGGGTCCTCCGCTGGGAGAAGGGCCGAGCGCACGGGGCCACGCGGTGCCGTCGAGGCGCCCTCCGGCAAAGACATCGCGTGCGACGCACCACGCGCCGGCTCGGCTGTCGGGGAGCTCAGGGACTTGCCGGGAGGCCGGGGCCAGCAGGGAAATCTCCCGGGCGACCAGGGGCCGCAGCGGGTAGGCGAGCGCGGCCGTGACCTCCTCGCGCGACGCGCATCGGACGATCACGTCCACCACGCTCCGTTCCGCCCGGAGGGCGGGGATCACGGCCGACAGCCCGTCGGGACGCGTCGACCTCTGTGGGGCGGGGCCAAGCTCGAGGACCTTGGGAAAGTCAGCAAGTCGTTCCTCGGCGGACGGTCCGTGCGGGGGGCGGACGAGCACCCCTCGAGGGCCGGGAGCGGCGGTGCCCAGCGACCGAGGGGGTGCCGCGTCGGCGAGCGGAGACCGAGGGGCGGCCGGTACGATCACGACCTGGCCGGTCCTCGGTTCGGGGAACGCCGCGGCGACGCACGCCGCGGCTACCGTCGGGTCCCGGGCGCCCGCGACGTCGAACGTCGTGACCCCGCGGTCCCAGCACTCGGCGAGGACCTTGGCGGTGCGGGCGATCGCCTCCGGGCTCGCCCGGACCGGCTCCGGTACGACCGCGAGCGAGGAGAAGCCGACGGGATCGTCGGGCGACCGCCGCCGGACGGGAAGGCCTGGAGGGTCAGGCATCGGGGCCCGGCAGGGCAGGCACGATGAAGAGCGTGTCCCGCGGCCGGGTCTCCGCTCGCCGCCCTTATCCCACCGGGCAACCTCGGCGAGCCGTCATGGATCCGGTGCGAGCGCGGCTTCCTCTCTCCGAGCGGCTCCGGCCGGAGCGGCTCGCGGAGATGGTCGGGAACGCCGAGGCCCGGCGTGACCTACGCGCGTGGGCGGAGCGATGGCGCTCGGGAGTCCCGCCGGGCCACCGGGCGGTCCTGCTCGTGGGCCCCCCCGGTGTCGGGAAGACGACCGCGGCGATGGCGCTCGCGCGGGAGCTCGGCTGGGCGTTCGTCGAGATGAACGCCTCCGACGCGCGGAACCAGACGGCGATCGAGCAGGTAGCCGGCCGCGCGTCCGTCTCGCAGGGACTCGACGCGACCACAGGCCCCGGTGGGATGCGCCGGACGCTCATCCTCCTCGACGAGGCCGACTGCCTTTCGGGCCGGGTGACCGAGGGGGCGCACGCGGCCCCCGAGCCGGTCTCGCTGCGGGAGTTCCTTCGACGCCGCTACACGAGTCTCGACGCGCTGAACGCGGCCTGGGGGCTCCCGCCCACCGGCAAGGTCAAGGCATTCCCCGACTGGGAGTCGGTGCCCCGGTCCCCGGGTCGATCGAGCTGGGCGAACCTCGCGGCGGCCCGTCGCGATCTCGACGACTGGAGGGCCGCCGGGGTGGTCGCCGACGTCTCCGACCGAGGTGGTCTCGGGGCGATCGCACGGCTCGTGCGCACCACACGCCAGCCGATCGTGCTCACCGTCAACGACGACCGGTCTCTCCTGCGCTATTCGCCGGTCTTTCGTTCGAACGTCACCCGGCTGCGGTTCGGCCCTCTCCGGGACGCGGAGATCTCGGCCCGCCTTGTGGAGATCTGCCGGTCCGAGGCGATCGCGCTGGCTCCCGGAGTGCTCGAGGCGATCGTCGGGCGTTCCCGCGGCGACCTCCGCGCCGCCCTGAACGACCTGGAGGCGGTGGCCCCGCTCGCCCCCGGACCGGCCCAACGGGAGGCCCTCGGGGCCCGGGACCTCGAGGCCGATTTTGCCGAGTTCACGTCGGAGGTGTTCGGCCGACCGAGGTTCTACCGTTCGGTCGAGGTGCAGGCGCGGCTCGATGCGCCCCCGGACGACCTCCTCCCCTGGATCGAGGAGAACCTCGACCGGTTCAGCGAGGGGCCCGCCCGGCGGGACGCCGGTTTTCGGGTCCTCGCGGTCGCCGAGAGGTTCCTCGCCCGCGCGCGTCGTGCGCGCGTCTACGGCCTTTGGAGCTACGCCTCCGAGCTGCTGAGCGGCGGCGTCCCCCTGGCGGTACGGGACCGTCCCGTGTCCCGTCCCATCGAGGCCCGTTTCCCCCGGTTCCTGATCGAAATGGGCCGGTCGCGGGGCACCCGGGCGACGCGGGGCCTCGTGGCCTCCAAGATCGGAGCCCGGCTGCACGTCTCCCGGGCCAAGTCGGTGCTCCTCCTCGTCCCGTTCGTCGAGACCCTTCTGAGCGAGCTCGTACGGGATCGGCCCGGGTCCCGGGGGCACACGGTCGCCCGGGCCCTCGTGGCCGAGCTGGGTCTCTCGCCGGAGGAGCTCACCTACCTCTTGGGGGACCGGGCCGACGCGGACCTGGTCGAGGAGTTGACCCGCTCGGACGGCCCGTCCGCGGACGACCCCGAGCGCGCCGCTTCGAGCGATGCGTCCCCGCCGGTGAGCGAGACAGGAGCTCCCTCGACCGGGCCCGGGCCCCGCCGCCGGGTACAGCGCAGCCTCGCCGAGTTCGGGCGCGGCGCCTGAGGACGGGCGCCGTCGCGGGGTCGCTCAGAGGAGGCGGGCTCGAACGCTGATCTGGACGTTGCCCTTCAGCGCGCTCGAGATCGGGCAGCCTTCGCTCGCCGCCTTTGCAGCGTGTTCGAAGTCCGCGGCCGAGAGCCCGGGGACGGTGCCCGTCACGTCGAGCTCCATCGTCGTGACCTTCCAGGCGTCGCCCACCTTGTCGAAGGTCGCGGTCGCGGTGACCTCGAGCTTCTGGGGGGGCTTCTGCATCCGCCCCAGCCCGGCCGAGAGCGCCATGGAAAAGCACGACGCCTCCGCGGCTGCGAGGAGCTCCTCGGGGCTCGACTTTCCGCCCGGCACCTCCGTGCGCGCCGGCCAGGAGACCGCCACTTCTCCGAGGGCACCGGTTCCGCCCCGTACCGTACCGCTGCCGTGCGCGAGGTCGCCCGTCCAGACCGCGTGAGCGCTCCGTTTTGCCGCCATCGACCCTACGAACTCCTCGGCGATTTAACTCCGTCCGAGCGTTGTCTCTGGGGGTCAGCGCTTTCCGCTCCGCCGGACTTCCCGAAGCGTGGCGGTTTCGCTCGCCCGCCTTCCGAAGTACCTCGTGCTCGAACCGGTCTCGACCGTCCGGATCGAGATGGAGCTCACACGCCCCTCGTGCGAGATCGACGTGGAGTTGCAGAACCCCGAGCCGGGGCGCTCGTTCGTCCTCCTGATCGGGAAGAAGGGCGGGCCCCACCTCCAGAGGATGAGCCTGTCCGGTCGCGCCCGGGTGCTGTTCGACCCGCAGGCCCCTGGCGTCTACGTCCTCATGCTCGCGAACCCGCTCAAGGAGCCGTTGGTCCTGCGGTTGCGGGGTAAGAACCTCGCCCGGCGTCCGCGGGTGCCGGCCGGCTCGCGTCCGGCGGTCGCGACGGTGCGCGCCACCCGTTCGGCTACGGCCCGCCGGGGATCGCCCCCGACCGCCCGGTCGGACCGACGTCGATCCGCTCGCCGCCCCCGGCTCCGCTCCGAGGCCCCGACCGCCCGACGGTGGCGGCGTACCGCGTCGAAGGACTGAAGAGCCCCGCCGCTCCCCGGCCTCCGGGGAACCGACCGTGACGACGCTCGTGGTCTACGCGGAGATCATCCTCAGCGTCTTCGCGATCGTCGACCCGGTCGGAGCCCTTCCTTTCTTCGTCGCCCTCACCGAAGGCTTCGAGGAGGTCGACCGGCGCATCGTGCTCCAGCGCGCGGTCATCGTGCTCGGGAGCGTCCTTGCCCTCTTCGCGCTCCTCGGGCGGTTCCTCTTCGCGGCGTTCGGCTTCACGCTCGGGGCGTTCGAGATCGCCGGAGGGATCCTCCTCTTCCTGGTCGCCTTCGACATGCTCCAGGGCGAGATGACCCGCACCAAGTTCACGGCGCAGGACCACGAAGCGGCCGCCCAGCGTCGGGACGAGGTCGCGGTCGTTCCGCTCGGGATCCCCCTCCTTGCCGGGCCGGGGGCGATCTCGACCGTGATGATCTACGAGGGAAGCGCGGGGAGCGACCCGCTCGTCATCGTCGCAACGTTCGTCGCGATCCTGGTGACGGCCGCGGTCACGTTCGTCGTGCTTCGCTTCGGCCAGCCGATCCTCCGGGCGATGGGTCGGGTAGGGGTCATGGCGATGACGCGGGTTCTCGGGCTGATCCTGGCGGCGCTCGGTGTGCAGTTCGTGATCAACGGCGTCGCCGCGGTCCTGCCGCACCTTTAGGGCGCGCTCGGGAGGCACCCGAGCCGCCGGTGCGACGGGGCTTCGCCGCCCGGGGCCGTTCCTTCGTTGGCCTCGGCGGGGGCCGGGCCTCGGGAGGCGCCACGTCGGTGGCCCAGTCCCTTTCGCCCGCCCGGATCGCCACCGGGAGGTCGTTGTCCGCCGGCGGAAAGCTGCATTCGTAGTCGTCGGTGTAGGCGCAGTACGGGTTGAACGCCCGGTTGAAGTCGAGGTCGTAGACGTCCTCCTCGTTGAGCTCGAAGGTGAGGTAGCGGCCCGAGCCGTAGCTCTCCCGACCCGTGGTCCGGTCCCGGAACGGGACGAACACCGAGCGGCCGACCCCCTCGCCCGCGTGGTAGACGCGCAGGCGGAGCGCGCGTCCCTCGAGCTCGAACGCGAGGTCCCCGAGGTAGCGCATCACCGCCTGGTTGTCCCGGTTGGTGCGGAGGTACGCCTCGAGAGGCGTCGCGAGCCGCTCGAGCTTCGCGGTGACCCGGAACGTGGCGTCGGGGGCGAAGTAGCGGAGGTCGTGGAACGGGACCCGGCCCAGGATGAACGGGGATTCCGGGTGGCGGGCCATGAACTCGTCCTTCATTGCCCGTTCGCGCTCGAGCTCCTCGCGCCAGGGTTCGGTGCGTGCCATCGGATGCCCGACCGGGACGGGGACTTTACGGTTGCAGGGCGAACAGGTCCGAGGCTAACGGAGCCCGAACCGGCTAGGCGTAGCCGAACTGGCGCTTCGCAAAATCGCTCATCCGCTCCGGCGTCCAGGGTGGGTCCCAGATCATCTCGACCTTTGCCGCGTGGACCCCGGGCACCTTCTCGATCACCGACTTCACCTCGTCGGCGAGGATCCCGGCCACGGGACACCCCACGGCCGTGAGCGTCATCTTGAGGGTCACGTCGTCCCCCTGCCACTCGAAGCCGTAGATGAGCCCGAGGTCGACGATGTTCATCGGGATCTCGGGGTCGTAGACCTGCTTCAGCCCCTCGGTGATCTTCCGCTCGCGTTCCGCGTACGGGCCGTCGCCCGGGGTCGCGGGCGCGGCGGTGGCCGGGCTCGGTGCTGCCTCGGTCATCGACCGATAGGACCGGCGGACCACGTATAAGGGCTCGCGGGTCCCGCCCCGTCCCCCCGCCGCAAACCGCTTTGAGGCCGGCGCCGCGTGCGTCCGCGATGCCACCGGCTCAGGACATCCACGCGCTCCCGCCCGCCCGGGGACGTCTCCGGCTGCGGTCGGTCGGTCTCTCGGGGATCCGCAAGCCGCTGGTCGTGCAGCGGTCCGGGCGCGAGCACACTCTCGCCGTCGAATTCCACGTCGCGGTCGACCTGCCCTCGAGCCGGAAGGGCTCCGACCTCTCGCGCAACGCCGAGATCCTGGCGGAGATCGTCGACGAGACGGCGACCCGGCCGGTCCAGAGTCTCGAGGCGGCCTGCTCGCAGATCTCCTCCGAGCTCCTACGTCGCCACGCCTACGCCACCGAGGCGTCCGTCGAGGCGTACGCCGAGTACTTCCTCCGGCCGGGGATCACGGAGGAGAAGCGGAGCTTCGAGAACTACACGCTCCTCGCCGAGGCGCGCGCCCACCGCGGGGGGAACGGGTCGACGGCGATCCGCCGCGCGGTAGGGGCCGAGGCGGTCGGCATGACCGCCTGCCCGTGCGCGATGGAGACGTGCCGGGAGAAGCTCGCGGCGGAGTACCCGCTCCTCGCCGACCCGTCGCTCGCCTCGCTCCCGATGATCTCGCACAACCAGCGGAACCGCACGCGCCTCGTCTTCGAGCTCGGCGACGGGGACGAGGTCGAGGTGGACGAGATGATCGCGACGATCGAGGCGGCGCAGTCGAGCCCGACGTACGCGATCTTGAAGCGCGGGGACGAGGGGCAGGTCGTCCTGGACGCCCACCGTCACCCGAAGTTCGTCGAGGACGTGCTCCGCGATCTCCTCGCCAGCCTTCCGACACGGTTCCCCCGCGTCGGCGACGCGGTCGCCGTGAGGGCGTCGACCGTGAGCGAGGAGTCGATTCACAAGTACAACGTGGAGGCCTCCCACCGCATCACCTTCGGGGAGCTTCGGGGCTCGCCGGAGGGTTAGACCCTCGGAGCGGCCATGCGTCCCTCGCTCGAAGGTATCCGCCGGCGTCCCGGCCGCTCGGCCCTCACCGTGCTCGGCATCGGGCTCGCGACGGGGCTGGTGGTGATGCTCCTCGCGCTGTCGGCGGGCGTCCAGACGAACGCCGCGACCCTCGCCTACTCGAGCGGGGTCGACCTGCTCGCGGTGAGCGCGGGCTCGGGCAACACCTCGGTGCTGAACGGAGCCCCTCCCCCTATCCCCGGCGCCCACCCACTCTCGCAAGCGATCCCCGCATCGGACGCGAACGTCGAGTCGGCGAGTCCCTGGCTCGTCGACAACCTCGTCTACGCCAACGCCTCGCTCTGGGCCGCGGCCAACGCCTCCCGGGTGCCGTCCGGCTGGGGACCGACCGAGGCCGGGACGATCGGTTGGGTCCCGGACACCACGCACGGTATCGAGGTACCGGCGCTCACCAACGGCACGGGGTTCAGCTACCCCGGTGACCCGCTCTACAACAACGGCTCCTACAACGGAACGCCGACGCACCAGATCGTCCTCGATCGGGCCCTCGCTGGGGTCTTGGGGGTCACCGTGGGCGACTGGGTCTGGGCGAACTCGACCGGCCCCGCCTCGAACGCCTCGCTCCTCGGCTGGTTCGCGAACTCGACGCCGTTCGAGGTCGTCGGCGTCTCGGGACCGTTCTGGCTGGTGCCGTCGGCGCTGCTCGCCTTCGCCTACCTCTCCGAGGTCCAGGCGCTCACGGGGTCGGCCTCGCCCACCAGCGACTACGCGACCCTCCTCCTGATCCACCTCTACAACCCGTCGACCGCCTCCGCCGACCAGGTGAAGATCGCCGAGAAGTTCCCGACGCTCGCCGTCTTCACGCTCTCCGACATTCTCGGGGAGATCGAGCACGTCATCGGCGTCTACCGCACCTTCGGGACCCTGGTCGGCGCGGTCGGGCTGGTCGTGGCGGCGCTGTTCACCACGACGATCCTCCAGATGTCCGTGGACGACCGCAGCCGCGAGCTCGCACTCTTCCGGGCCCTCGGCACCACCCGCCTCGGGGTCGGCTGGGCGGTCCTCGAGGAAAGCCTCCTCCTCTGCGCCGCCGGCCTCGTCGTCGGCCTTCCCGTCGCCTATCTCGGGGCCCTCTCGCTCAACGCGTTCCTCCTCGGCCTGCTGCCGGGCCTACCGGCCGGCTTTTCGTTCGTCGCGTTCGACCCCACGGTGCTCGTCACGGGCTCTGCGGCGGTCGTGGGGGTGGGGATCGCCGCGGGGATCGCCCCGGCGCTCCGCGCCTCCCTCCTGCCGATCTCCGAAGAACTGAGGGCGCCGTGAAGGGACCGCGCAGCAGCCGGCGCGGCCTGAGGCACCGGCGGTGGCAGACCCTCCTCGCGACCGCCGCGATGGCGGCCGCCGTCGCGCTTCCCGTGGTCCTCATGAGCGTCGGGGGCGGGGTCGCCGACCACGAGCTCAAGGCACTCGTGACGAGCGGCTACCAGCTGGTCGTGAGCGGCGCGGGGACGCACGGGATCTCGGGGGCCCACAACAAGTCCGCCGCGGTGGCGGGACTCTCCGGCGTTCGCGCCGCCTCTCCCGTGCTCACGGTGCCGGTGGACGCGATCAACGCCACCAACAACGCCTCGGGGGTCCTCGCGGAGGGCGTCGTTCCCGAAACGTTCCCTCTTACGCTCGGTCCGACCGAGAGCCCGCTCTTTCCGAACCCGCTGCCACTTCCGGACCCGAACGACACGACCCTCTTCGCGAACGGCACCTACCAGGGTCCGGCGACGTGGGACGTCCTCGTCTCGAGCACGTACGCGGCGAACTTTCGGGTCCCCGTGGGCGCGACCCTCCTTCTGTCGCCGACCCTGAACAGCTCGCTTGGGATCCGGTTCAACGTCACCGGCGTCTTCGGCGTTCCCCGGCTCTTCGGCCAGCCGACCGGCGTGTACGCCGTTCTGCTCCCGCTCAGCGAGCTCCAGGTGCTCACCCACCTCGCCGCCGGCCCGGGAACGGGGATCGTGGACGCGGCCGACACGATCGAGGTGGTCGTCACCTCGTCGGTGGCGACGAGCCCCAGCGCGCTCGCGGGGGTTCAAACGCAGATCCGGGCCCTCTTCCCCTACTACACCGTGACCTCCCTTTCCCAGGAGGTCCAGCAGCTCGAGGAGGCGAGCGCGCTCCTCACGGGCTTCTACCTGGCCCTCTCCTCGGTCGGCCTCGCCGTCGGCGTGATGTTCTTGGCCCTGGTCCAGATCCGGCGGGTCGAGACCGAGCGCCGGTCGATCGGGATCCGCCGTGCCCTCGGCCTGAGCGGACGGAGCATCGCGCTCGACGTCGTGCGGGAGGGCGCGTTCCTCGCCGCCGTCGGAGGGGTCCTCGGGGTGGTCGCGGGCTGGGGCGTCGTGCGCGGGCTCGCCACCTGGGGGACCTCCGCCGTCCAGCTCGCGGCCGAGCTCGCGGTCTTCGACCCGGCGACTCTCGCCGGGATCGTCCTCGGCGTGGTCGGACTCGCCCTGCTCGCGGGGCTTGCGGCCGGTCGCCGCGCGCTCCGCATCGATGTCCTGGAGGCGCTCCGTTGAACGCTCCCCGTCCCCCGGCGGTCTCGCTGCACGACGTCACGCGGGTCTACAACAACGGCTCCGCCACGGGGGTCCCCGCCCTGAACGGGGTCTCGCTACGGATCGAGTCGGGCGAGTTCGTGAGCGTCGAGGGTCCGAGCGGCTGCGGCAAGACCACGCTCCTCAACCTGCTCGGGCTGCTCGACACCCCCACCCGGGGGGAGGTACGATGGGACGGCGTGCCGGTCGGCCTGCGGACCGACCGAGAACGCTCGCGCCTCCGCCTCGAGAGGGTCGGGTTCATCTTCCAGCGGTTCTACCTTCTGCCGACGTTGACGGCCGGAGAGAACGTCGAGCTTCCGATGCGTGCGCTCAAGGTCCCGCGTCGGGAACGAGTGGCGCGCGCCGCCGAGCTCCTGGGCGAGGTCGGCCTCGGCGGGAAGGCCCGAGCGTACCCGCACCAGCTCTCGGGCGGGGAGGAGCAGCGGGTGGCGATCGCGCGGGCGCTGGCGAACCGTCCGGGGCTCCTCCTCGCCGACGAGCCGACCGGCGAGCTCGACTCGACGAGCGCCCGCGCGGTCCTCGACCTCTTGGTCCGGGTCCGCGCCGAGCGGAGCGCGACGCTCGTCCTCGTGACGCACAACCCCGAGGTCGCCGCCCGCGCCGGCCGCCATCTTGCGATGCGGGACGGCACGATCGTCGGGGACCGGCGGGACAGCTAGATGGCGCGGATCGCGATCCTCCTCGCCGACCGGTGCCATCCGAAAGAGTGCCAGTGGGAGTGTCAGGCGTACTGCCCGCCCGTGCGCATGGGCAAGGAGTGCATCGTCGAAGGACCCCTCGGAAAGCCGGTCATCTCCGAGACGCTCTGCATCGGCTGCGGCATCTGCGTCCACAAGTGCCCGTTCGACGCGATCAAGATCCTCAACACCCCCGAGGCGGACGAGTCGGAGATCGTCCACCGGTACGGCTACAACGGCTTCCGTCTCTACCGCGTCCCGCTCCCCCCGACCCGGGGGATCACGGGCCTCCTCGGTCCGAACGGGACGGGCAAATCGACGGCGCTCCGCATCCTCGCCGGCCGGGAGGTGCCGAACCTCGGGGTCTACGACCAGCCGCCGAGCTGGGAGCGCGTGCTCGAGCGGTACCGCGGGACGGCGCTCCGGGCCCACTTCGAGCGGGTCTCAAAGGGCGAGCTCACGACGGTCGTGAAGCCCCAGTACGTCGACCGGCTGGCGGAGGACCCGGGCACGGTCGCCGAGCACGTCGGCGACGGGCCGCGCGCGCGCACCGTCCTCGAGCAGGTCGGACTCGCCGCGAGGGCCTCCCGACGTCTTGCCGAGCTCTCGGGCGGGGAGCTCCAGCTCACCGCGATCGCCCGGGCGCTCGCGAGCGAGGCGGACCTCTACCTCTTTGACGAGCCGTCAAGCTACCTCGACATCGTCCACCGCCTCGCGGTCGCGAAGCTTTTGCGGGCGCTCGGTGAGGAGAAGAGCGTGCTCGTCGTCGAGCACGACCTCGCCCTGCTCGACTACCTGGCCGACCAGGCCTACCTGGTCTACGGGGAGTCGGCGGCGTTCGGGGTCGTGACCCATCCGCTGCCGATGCGGGCGGCGGTCAACACCTACCTTACCGGCTACCTCAAGGACGAGAACGTCCGCTTCCGCACCGAGCCGGTGAGGTTCGTCGCGCACCCTCCGAAGCTCGCCGCGCGCCGCAACGTCCTAGTCGAGTACCCCGAGCTCGGAAAGGAGTTCCCGGAGTTCTCGCTGGCGACGGGCGCGGGCGCCCTCGCGAAGGGGGAGACGATCGGGGTCGTCGGGCCGAACGCCACGGGCAAGACGACGTTCGTGAAGATGCTCGCCGGGGTCGAGCCGCCGACGTCGGGCGCTCCCCCCGTCGGCGTCACGGTGAGCTACAAGCCCCAGTACCTCAAGGCGACCCAGTCGGCGAGCCTGCGCGAGCGGGGGCAGGCGCTCGCCGGCGACCCGAACTTCGACCTCCGCCTGTTCGAGAAGGAGCTGGTCCCCGGGCTGCACCTTGATGAGGTCCTCGACGTCGCGCTCACCGATCTCTCGGGCGGAGAGCTCCAGCGCTCCGCGGTCGCCCTCACCCTCGCGCGTCCCGCGACCCTCTACCTTCTGGACGAGCCGTCCGCGTACCTGGACGCCGACGAGCGGATGGCGATGGCGAAGCTGGTCCGCCGCCAGGTCGAGCGGCAGGCGTCGAGCGCGCTCGTGGTCGACCACGACGTCTACTTCCTCGACCTCGTCTCGGACGGACTGATCGTCTTCCACCACCCCGAGAACGACTCCGCCCGGGGCCGGGGGGACGGTCCGTTCGCGATGCGAGAAGGGATGAACCGGCTGCTCTCCACGGTCGACGTGACGTTCCGGCGGGACGCCGAGACGCTGCGTCCGCGCATCAACCGCGAGGGGTCGGTCCTCGACCGCGAGCAGCGGGCCGAGGGGGAGTTCTACTACGAAGCCGCCGGCTAGTCCGAGTCCGGGCCCGGGGCTCGACACGGAGGGGAGGTTCCGCCAGCACGGGACCGTCGTCTACACGGTCGTGGGGGCGTACGTCGTCCTCCTCGTCCTCGTGGTCGTCCTGGTCGTGCCGAGCTCCGTCGGGACGTACGGCTGGGTGCCGTACATCCTCGTCGCTCTCACGCTCTTCTTCCTCGTCCGGTACCTCTCCACGAGCTACGCGATCGACGACACGTACCTGCGCGCCCGACGGATCCTCGGCGGACGAACGATCCGCCTCGAGGAGGTGCGGCGGATCGAGTACGCGAGCCTCCGGGACCTCGTCCCGGTCTCGGCCGGTCTCGGGCTCGGTGCGTGGGGCTGGCGTGGGCGGATGTACAGTCCGACGATCGGGGAGTTCGACTCGGTCTACACCGACCCCGCGAAGGGGCTCGTGGTCACCGCGGGGGCGTACCCGCTCTACATCTCCCCCCGCGATCCGGCGGGCTTTGCGCGGGAGCTCTCGCGACGGGTCCGGTCGTATACGGGACCTCTCGCGAAGGACGTCGGCGACCCCGGCCCGGGCGCGAACCGTCAGTAGACCGGCTGGCTCGGGTCGACCTGCTCGGCCCAGGCGTTGATCCCGCCCTTCAGGCTCTGCACCCGGTCGAAGCCGAGGTCTAAGAGGGTGCGGACGGCATCCGCCGACCGGCTCCCCGCGCGGCAGAAGACGACAAGCGAGCGGGCGCGCGCGAGCTCGCTCACCCGCTCGGGGAGCTCGCCCTTCGGGATCGACAGCGCTCCCTCGATGCGGCTGATCTCCCACTCTTCGGGCTCGCGCACGTCCACGAGGAGCGGAGGGTCCTCTCCTGCCAAGGCCGCCTTCAGCGCCTCGGCGGTGATCTCGGGGATCCCTGTGGAACCCCCGCGGGCGACCGTCGGGCCGACCCCGCAGAACTCCGCGTAGTCGATGAGGCCCTTCTGGGTCGCCCTTGGCGAGCAGAGGACACAGTCCGGGTTCTTCGCGAGGGAGAGCTCGCGGAACCGCATCGCGCTCGCGTCGTAGAGGAGGAGCCGGCCGATGAGCGGCTCGCCGATCCCGACGATGAGCTTGATCGCCTCGGTCGCCTGGAGCGCCCCGACCACGCCGGGAAGGACCCCGAGCACCCCCGCCTCCGCGCACGACGGGACGAGGTCGGGGGGAGGGGGCTCGGAGTACAGGCACCGGTAGCACGGGCCGCGCGAGGCGTCAAAGACGCTCACCTGGCCCTCGAACCGGTAGATCGAGCCGTAGACGTTCGGCTTCCCGAGGAGCACGCAGGCGTCGTTGACCAGGTAGCGGGTCGGGAAGTTGTCCGTCCCGTCCACGACGAGGTCGTAGCGCTTCACGATCTCGAGCGCGTTCGCCGAATCGAGCTTTCCTTCGTGCGGCACGACGCGGACCCCCGGGTTCAACCGCTCGATCCGCTCGGTCGCCGCTTGGATCTTCGGGCGGCCGACGTCCTCCGTACCGTACAGGATCTGGCGTTGCAGGTTCGAGAGCTCCACGGCATCGAGGTCGACCACCCCGAGCTCGCCGACACCGGCGGCAGCGAGGTAGAGCGCGGCGGGGGCGCCGAGACCACCGGCCCCGACGAGCAGGACCTTCGCCCGCCGCAGCGCCTTCTGGCCCGCGACGCCGACCTCGGGGAGCAAGAGGTGGCGGCTGTAGCGGCGGAGCTCGTCCGGCGCGAACGGACGGGCGGGATCGGCCCGCAGGGGGAGGACCGGGAGCCGCGCGCCTCCCGCCTCGGAAGGGGCGCCCCCCGCGATCGCGGGGACGATCGAGACGACGTCCCCCTCGTGAAGGGGCGTCGCGTCCTTCTCGAGCGTGCGGACGTCCGCGTCGTTGACGTAGATCGCGACGAAGTTGCGAATCGTACCGTCCGGCGTGAGCAGGTGGCGGCGGAGGCCGGGATGCCGCTCGGTGAGCGCCCGGACCACGGCGCCCACCGTGGCGCCGTCGAGACGGACCTCGGGCTGGCCGTCGGCCAAGGGCCGAAGGGGCGTCGGGATGCGTACCGCCACCTGCGCCATGGTCCTAAGGCTCACCTCTCCCGAGGCCCGGGGACAGTGGTGCGACCGGCTCGTGCGCGGAGTGCGGCACCGAGGTGAGCGGCACCGGGCCGAAGACCCCCCGCTCGGAATCGAGCTCGAACGCGTGAACGTCGGGCGGCCTCGAGGAGGCCGTGACGCCGAGGACCACGTAGCAGTACCACGGCCTGGCGTGGTCCTGGTCGAACTGCGACGGGCGGGCGGGATGGTCCGGGTGGGAGTGGTAGAAGCCGCTCACGACCTCGCCCCGGGCACGGGCGGACGTCTCGGCCGCGAGGAGCTCCTGCGGGGAGATCACGAACCGTCGTCGGCGCTCTCCCGGCTGCTCGTTCGCGGCCGGGGCGACCCGCTGGACCGGTCGGTCGGGGCGATCCGCGTCGGCCTCGGCGGTGAACAAGAACCCGCAGCACTCCTCGGGGTACGTCGCGCGGGCGTGCGCGACCATCCGGTCGAGGTCGGGACGGTGGAACGTCACGGACCGCATCACCGCGCCTCGAGCCCGTCCGAGTTCAGGTCGGGAAGGACGGCGACGATCACGGCCCCGTCGTGCGACCGACCGACGCGGAGCGCGACGGCGATCGCGGCCGCCGCCGAGGGCCCCACGACGAACCCCTCGCGCTCGGCAACCTCGCGCCGCACCTCGAGCGCCTCCTCGGTGGCCACGCGCTCGGTCCGGTCCACGACGCTGGCGTCGTACGTCGCCGGCCGCCGCGCCGTCGGGAGGTGTTTGAGCCCTTCGAGGCCGTGCATCGGCTCGTCCGGCTCGACCGCGATGACCTTCACGTCCGGCTTCTGTTCCTTGAGGAACCGGCCGGTGCCCGAGATGGTGCCCCCGGTGCCGACCCCGCAGACCAGGTGCGTGATGCGACCCTCGGTCTGGCGCCAGATCTCGGGTCCGGTCGCGAGGTAGTGCGCCCGCGGGTTGGCGGGGTTCCCGTACTGATCGGCGTAGAACGAGCGCGTCGGGTCCCGCAGGGCGTACTCGCGGGCCGCGTCCTGGGCGCCGTCGGTGCCGGCCCCCGGGTCGGTGAGGACGACCGTCGCGCCGAGGGCGCGCAGACGGGCGAGCCGCTCGGGGTTCGCGTTCCGCGGCACGAAGAGATGCACCGCAAAGCCGAGCTCGGAGCCGAGGCGCGCGTACGCCACGGCGGTGTTGCCGCTCGAGGCGTCGACGAGCGTGCGGCCCGGACCGAGCGCGCCGGTCTCGAGCGCGGTGCGTACGATCTCCGCGGCCGCCCGGTCCTTCACCGAGCCGCTCGGGTTGACACCCTCGAGCTTCCCCCACAGCTCGAACCGGCCCCCGGCCGCCCGGACCGTGGCGTCGAGCCGGACCAGCGGGGTATTGCCGACCGACCAGGCCCGGCTCGGAACGGCCGGGCCGGCCGCTCCGACGGCGCCCGCCGCCGGATGCGCTAGGCGAGCTGGATCAGATGCGCGCATCGCGACCCTCCGCGAACGATCGAATCCTGGAGGTCGACGCCGGCCTCCCCGAGGAGAGCCTCGGTGAGGTGCTTGTCGAAGACGTCGCACATCAGGAACGGGTGCGTGAGCGCGTTGCGCCGGAAGATGCAGTTCGTGCGGACGACCCTCAACCGACCGTCGGGGGTCCGCTCGATGGCCGAGCGGAACCCGAGACGGTTCAGAAGAACGACCAGGTTGTGGGCCTTCTCCTCGGCAGTACCCCCCTTCGGGAGGTCCTGGGCCACCGACCGGGCGAGCCGTTCGGCCGCCTCGGCGAACAGCGCGCCGACGTACCCCTCCCCCTCGCGCGCGAGCAGCTGCTCGACGATCGCGTCCAGCATGAGGTCGTACTTCTTCGGGAACAGCTCCTGCCCCCGGGAGGTGAGGGAGTAGCGCTTGCGGGGCCGGCCGACGCCCTCGCGACGGAAGTTCGGAACGACCAGGCCCCGGTCCTCCATCCGCTCGAGGTGGCCCCTCGCCGCGCTCTCCTGGATCCCGAGCGCCTCGGCGAGGTCGCGGGCGGTCCGCGGAGCCTCGGCGAGCTGCTCCAGGATCTTCCCGCGCGTTCCCTCGAGGGGTTCGACCTGAGCGTCCACCGGTGCGACTCCTCCGACGCGCGGTACCTCGCAGCGAGATTTACACACCGCGCCATGTTTAAATAACGGTATCGGCTCGGATGGGTCGATGAGCAGCACATCGCTCTCCGCGCCGCACGTCCTTCGGGTCGAAGACCTCCACGTTGAGGTCGCCGGGAAGGAGATCCTGCGCGGGGTGAACCTCACCTTGAAGAGCGGCGAGCTCACCGCGTTGATGGGCCCGAACGGCTCGGGCAAGAGCACCCTCGCCTACGCCCTGATGGGCCACCCGAAGTACAAGGTCACGAAGGGCAAGGCGTTTCTCGACGACAAGGACCTCCTCGCCCTCCCGGTCGACCAGCGCTCGCGGGCCGGGCTCTTCCTTGGGTTCCAGTACCCCCAGGAGGTCTCGGGGCTCTCGCTCTCGAAGTTCCTCTGGACCGCGTACATGCAACGCCACACCGCCCAGACGGCCGACACCGCCCAGTTCGACCGCGACCTGAAGACCAACCTCGGCTACCTGGGCATGGACGAGGCGCTTCTCAAGCGGTCGCTCAACGAGGGGTTCTCGGGCGGCGAGAAGAAGCGGGTCGAGGTCCTCCAGATGGCGACGATCCGTCCCGTCTTCGCGATCCTGGACGAGCCCGACTCCGGCCTCGATATCGACGCGGTGAAAGCCGTCGGCGAGACGGTGGCGAAGCTCCACCGTCCCGACGCCGGGATCCTCGTCATCACGCACTACCAGCGGATCCTCAAGTACCTGAAGCCGGACCGCGTCCACGTGATGGTGGACGGCGTCGTGGCCCTTTCGGGCGGCCGCGAGCTCGCCGAGGAGCTCGAGCAGAAGGGGTACGACTGGGTCCGGGTCGGCGCGCCGGGAACAACGGCCTAAAGCGACCGCGCGCCTAGGCCTCTCGGTCTCCCATGGGGCTCGAAGCGCTCCGCGTAGATTTCCCCATCCTCGGCCGGGCGAGCGGGGACCGTCCGCTCGTCTACCTCGACTCGGCGGCGACCTCGCAGAAGCCCCGGTCCGTCCT
>JBAIXP010000006.1:0-7712 GCA_037916495.1 Thermoplasmata archaeon
GGCCCTTTATAAGGGGACGACGGTGCACCGACACGGTGGCGCCCCCGGCGATCCCGCGTCCCGCGACGCGGCGGTTCCGTCTGCCGAACGGCCTCGACGTCCTGCTGGCCCCGAGCCCGAAGAGCCCTACGGCGAGCGTCTGGGTCTGGTACCGGGTCGGCTCGAAGAACGAGCACCCCGGCATCACGGGTGCCTCGCACTGGGTCGAGCACATGCTCTTCCAGGGCTCGCCACGCTACGGCAAAGGGGAGATCGACCGGGCCGTCGTGTCGGTCGGGGGCGAGCTCAACGCGTTCACCGATTACGACTTCACCGCGTACTTCACGACGGTCCCGCGGGCGCACCTGGACGTCCCGCTCGACATCGAATCCGACCGGATGACCCGTGCCCTGATCTCCGACGCGGAGGTCGAGCGGGAGCGGACCGTCATCCACTCCGAACGGGAGGGAAACGAGAACTGGCCCGAGTTCCGGGCCGAGGAGGAGCTCTACGAGCTCGTTTTCCGGTGGCATCCTTACCGGTGGGACGCCCTGGGCCGAAAGGAGGACATCGTCCGAATGGCCCCGTCCGAGCTCCGCGACTACTACCACCGCTACTACGGCACCCGCAACGCGGTCCTGGTCGTCACGGGCGGCTTCGACCTCGGCGCGACGGAGAAGCGCGTGCGCAGCGCCTTCGGCCGCCTCCCCGACGGCGGCGACGACCCGACGGTCACCGAGGTCGAGCCGGAACCGCACGGCGAGCGGCGGGCCGAGCTCTCCGGCCCCGGAACGACCCCGTACCTCCTCCTCGGCTTCCGGACCCCCGCGCTCGACGACCCTCGGACCCCGGCCACGCTGCTCGTCGATGCCGTGCTCGGCGGGGAGACCCGGCTCTTTTCCGCCTCCGCCGGATGGGGCCGGGGACGCGAGCACCCGAGCTCGCGCCTCTACCGCGGACTGGTCGACACCGGCCTTGCCGTGCGGGCCGCGAGCGACGGGAGACCCCGGGTCCATCCCGGCGTCTTCACCGTGGCCGCGCAGGCGGCGCAGCGGGTCTCGCTCGACCGGCTCGAGCGCGCCACGGTGGCCCTGCTCGAGCGCCTCGCCTCCTCCGGGCCGACGGCGCGCGAGATGGAGGACGCCCGCGTGAAGATCCGGCGGTCCGTCCGGCTCGCCTACGAGGGAGCCTCCCGGACGGGCTTCCGCCTCGGCTACTTCTCCGTCCTCCGGGGCCCCGAGTTCGAGGACACGATCTTCCGGGAGCTCCTTAGGGTCTCGGCCCGCGAGGTCCGCGACCGTGCGGCGGAGCTCTTCCGCCCCGAGGCGCGCGCCGTCGTCCGGTTCACCCCGACCGAGGAGGCGTCGGGTGAGTAGAGCGCGCGACCCGCTCGTCCTTGAGCGGCTCGAGTCGATCGACGGGCTCGAGGTCGTCCGTCAGGACCCCCCGCCCGGCTCCCAGAGCTTCGCGGCAACGTACGTCGGCCCGGGCGGCTGGGGGTTCGACCGGCCGGGGAGCGAAGGCACCGCGCGGCTTACGAGCCAGCTCATCACCAGCGGGGCGGGGCCGTACGACCGCGTCGCGCTCGCGCGGCGGCTCGACCGCGCCGGGGCGACCCTCTCGTCCCAGTGTGCCCCCGAGTCCGCGGAGGTCACGGTCTGGGGACCGGCGGACGAGGAGGACGAGCTTCTCGAGGTCCTGGCGGACGTCGTGCTCCGTCCCCGGTTCGCCTCCGACGATGTCGAGCGGGGACTTCGCCAGCTAGCGGAGCGGCAGCTGCGCGAGGCCCGTCAGCCGGGAAGCCGGGCGGACCGTGAGCTCATGCGCTCCGTGTTCCCCCGGGGGCATCCCTACCGGGAGACCGGGCTCGGCGACCGCCGCTCGTTCGCCCACCTCGACCGGCGGGGCCTCGTGCGCTTCCATCGCGAGCACTACACCCGCCAGGGCGGGATCCTGGTCGTCACCACCCCGTCCGGCGCGAGCCGGGTCGACCGAGCGGCCCGCCGGCTGTTCCGACACTTCCCGGTCGACCGGGCCCCCGAGCTCAAGGTCCCGGCGGTCGGAGCGCCGTCTCCGGCCGTTCACCACATCCCCCTCCCCGGTCGCGCCCAGGTCGAGGTGCGCGTGGGAGGGACGTCGATCGCGAGGGACGACCCGGACTACCCGGCCGCGTTCCTCGCGAACGAGCTCCTCGGGGGCCGCCCCCTCCTCGCCCGTCTCTTTCAGACCGTCCGCGAGAAGGAGGGCCTCGCCTACCACGCGTCGAGCGACCTCGAGGCGATGCGGTACGGGGGCTACTGGGTCGCCCAGGCCGGCTCGGGCCCGGATCGGTGGAGGAAGGTCGTCCGCCTGCTCGAGCACGAGGTTCGCCGCCTGCGCGAGGAGACCGTCCCGAGCCGGCAGCTCGAGGTCCTGCGCGAGAGCGCGATCGGAGAGCTTCCGCTCTCGCTCGAGACGACCTCGGAGGCGCACGAGCTCGCCGTCGAGGCGGCCTACTACCACCTTCCGCCCGATCACTGGCGCGTCTGGCCGGACCGCCTACGGGCAGTTCGGCCGCGGGAGGTCCGGGACGCCGCCGACCGCGCGTTCGGCGAGGCATCGTCCGTGACGGTCGTGGCCGGACCGATCGGCGCGCGGTAGGCCGCGCGCGCGATGCGTCGCCGAGCGCCGGCGCCGGTCGGGACCCTGGCGGCGAGACCGACCGCTACGTCGGTTCGTCGAAGATCGACTCCGGGCCCTTCGGCTCCTCGGGCTCCCCGCCCTTTCCCTCGCGTTCCCGCCGGGACCGGCGCCGCAGCAGGAGGACGAGCGTCACGAGAACCGCCCCCGCGGCGATCATCCCGACGAGCATCAGCGAACCCAGGGTGCCGAGGCCGAAGAGACCCGAGTCCGGCGGGGCGGCGATCGCCACGACGACGACGTACTTCCCCTGGGACGCGGCCGGGCCCGGACCGTGGACCTTGAACACGCCGGACGCCGGCGAAGCGGTATCCCCTCCCGAGAGCGCGGTCACCGACCACGCGTACGTCCCGTTCTGCACGCGCACCGCGTAGGTGGAGAAGTAGCCCGAGGCGTGGTGCGGGCCGATCGTGACGGTCATGTGCGGCGAGATGCCGCCGGGGAGCTCGAAGACCAGCTCGCAGACGTAGGTCACCGGCACGAACTTCACGTAGACGGTGAGCGTGGCGGTGTTCGCGTAGAACGAGCTCGAGGTCTTCGCGGGCTTCCAGCTCGTGTTGCTGTCCGCGACGGAGAAGCCGTACGACCCGTAGAGCAGGCTCGTGTTGAGCTTCACGGTCGATCCCGAGAGCTTCGGTCCGCCCGTGATGTTGAGATACCAGGTGAACGGGGGAGGGCCCGTGGTCGGGAACCCGTACGCCTGGAACGTCACGAGGGCCATCGTCTGGCCGAAGGTGAGCGCGATCGTCTGGGGTGAGCCCGTCACGTTGAACGGCGCGCCCCGGGGGTTGCTCGAGAGGTTCTTCGTGCTCGTGGCGGCGGACCAGAAGTACGACCCGTTCGGCAGGTCGAACGTCAGGGAGGTCACGGACCCGAACGCCGAGCCCTTGACGGAGAGCGTCCCGGTGATGTTCACGTACCACGTGGTCCGGCTGGGAACCCCGGTCTGCGTGAAGACGACGGTCGAGTGCGGCACGAGGTAGTGGTAGAACCCCTGCTCGGCCCGGCCCGTGCCCGCGGAGTAGGCGAACGAGTAGGAGTTCGGGCCGGTCGAGGTGTAGGTGAGGTTCGTGGCGGTCTCGCCGGTCTGGTCGTTCGCGAGGGAGACGATCCCGGTGCCGGCGCGCTCAAAGGAGGCGCCGCCGAGGGTCTCGACGAACGCCTCGACCGTCCCCGAGGTCCCGACCTCGATGTTCGCGGTCGCCCCGCCCGGGTAGCCGACCAGGCCGAACTGCGGGGCGAGGAAGCCGGGCGATCCCCCGGGGCCTGAGCCGTTCGGACCGTTGGTGTAGTTGGTCCCCTGCCAGCTGTAGGTGTGGTTCACGCTCCCGATGATGTACGACGCCCCCGGGAGGGGCAGCGACAAGGTGCCGGAGCTGCCGCCGAAGGCGAAGACGACCGAGGCGGGAACGGTGGCGGACCCCGAGATGAGCAGGGTCTCGATCGCGAGCGGGAGGGGCAGCGTGGTGGCGACGTAGGCGGATTCCACGTACTCGTAGACCGAGAGGCCCGGATAGAGCCCCCAGAACGGGAGCACGACCCACCCCTGAAAATCGACGTACCACTGGTTGTGGTAGTTCGAGTGGTTGAGGGTCGTCACGCTCTGGACCCAGTAGACGGGAGCGCCGAGCGCGTTCGCGACGAAGACGTTCTGCTGGACGCTCGCCGAGTCGGGTGGCGGGGCGGGGTTGCCCCCCGAGACCTGGACGACCAGGCCGGAGAGATTGACGAAATCCTCGACGCCCTGGAGGCGTCCCCAGGTCGGGGTGGCGGGAGCGGGAAGAAGGTACATCGTGTAGTTGTACGCGTCGATCGACCCCCAGCCGGTCACGAGGTCGTAGCCGACCCGGGCGTTGTACACGGCGTTCTTTCCCTTGACCACGTCCGCGAACGGGAGCGTCGGCAAGGAGGAGGTGTAGACGGGGCTCAGAGGGACGTGCAGAGCGGCGAGCGGGCTGTACTCCTCGGTGGCGATGGAATAGAGGAGACGGTCGGGGAACCCGAGGAGCGGCGCGCTCGACGCCGCGAGGACCTGGTTGATCTCGCCGAGGACCCCCGTGACGAAAGCGGCGGCGACCCCGGTGCCGTTCACGGCCACGAACGGCCCGCCCGAGGTCGCGTTCGTCGCGTTGTAGAGGATGCCGTGGACGGAGACGGTGACGAGCGTGTTGTTCGCCAGGGCCGCGACGTCGGGAGCTCCCCGGCCCTTGCCCGCGATGAGGGCGTTCGCGAGGCTCGTGTTCTGCCACGATGGCTCGGGGTAGACCGCGCTCGTCCCGCCGTTCGAGCCGCGCGTCGCCGCCGGCGAGCTCGTCGAGGGAGCGTACCAGGCCGCCTGGCTCTCGAGGTGCAGGGTGCTGGGGTTCAGCTGGTCGGTGATCCCCCCGACGGCGACGCTGCCCGCGAGCGAGCTCGCGTCCGAGCTCGGGAAGCTCACGTTGCCGCCGGTCCAGGCGGAGCTCGAGGGGTTGTCGCCCGCGTCGCCGGTGGCCGTGACGACCGTCACCCCGCGGGAGATCGCGGAGGAGAGAAGGCTCGACCAGGTGGCGTCGGTCTGGTCCGGGAAGAACCAGCCGACATCGACCACCGTCACGTTCCGCAGGCTCGCGTTGACGGATGCCGGCACGGACGACGGAGGACTCAGGATCGCCTGGAGCGCCGCGTTCAAGTTCGCGAGCGTCGGCTGGGCGACGGAGACCACCCAGATCGTGGCGCCCGGCGCGGTCGAGGCGATCGCCTCGATCTGGGCGGTGTTGCCGACGACGACCCCGGTCGAGTCCCACGCGGCGGCGCAGCTCGCCGGGTTCCCCGAGAGGTTGAGGTTCTCCACCACCGGAGCGGGCTGGCCCGGGTCGGTCTGCTGGAAGAAGGCCTGGATGTCCGACGGAGCGTAGGGCCCCACCGACTGCCCGGAGTTGATCACGCCGCAACCGGGCGCCGCGAACCGGGTGCCGTTGTACTGGCCGGCCCAGAGAACGGTCGCGACCGTGGTCCGGGTCGACGGACCGTACAGGGCGAAGAGCGAGCGCTCGTCGTAGGCGACCTGCATGTCCGTCGGGTAGATCATCTGGGCGCCCGAGACGTTCGTCGGCGCGGGGTAGCCCGGGACCGACGACGGGGCCACGCGCAGCGCCGAGGCTGCGGGCGCCAAAGACCCGGTGGACGCCGACCGCGCCGGGACGATCGAGCCACCGACGGAGGGCGAGGCCCGGCTTGCGGGGCCGGTGCCGAGGCCCACCACCCCCGATACCAGCGGGGCGAGCGGCGAGGGCAGGGTGGGTACCGCCACAGGAGCGGCAAACACGGTTTGCCGGAGTCCGAAACTGTCGATCGGGGTCCCGAAGATCTCGGCCAGGACCGGCGCGGGAGCGGAGAGGGCGACCGCGAGACGGTCGGACGAAGGTGTTACCCGGACGTCCGCGAAGGAACGGAAGAAGGCAACGAGCCGTGCGTATTCGCTCGCGTTGGTGGCGGTCGATCGAAGGGGCTCGGGCGCGCCGGCGCCCGCGACGCTTGCGCCGGTCGACCCCGCACCCGATCCTGGCAGGCTCGGGCCGGACCGTGTCTCGTTCTCCGAGCGTAGCGTCAGGACCACGTCAAGCGGGCCCGTGTAGCCGGTCCCGAGGTCGGTCGAGCCGGCCGGTGCTAGGTCCGAGCTCGCCTCCGGGATCTGCGCCCGCGGCAAGCTCGACCACGAGAAGGGCTCGGGGGGAGCCGGTACGGCGGCCGGCCCACCCGAGAACGGAGCGGCGCGAACTCCCCAGGAAGCACCGGCGAGGCTTCCCGCGAGGAGCACCACGACCAGGAGGACCGCGATGGCAGGCTTGCGAAGGCGGCTCGTCGGCCCCGGCGCCCGCCGGTCCCCCCCGACCACCTGGCTCACCGTCCCTCTCGCAAGGACAGAACACCGTGAATAACGGTTGTCGGGTCCGGAACGGGCGGGATCCGACCGTCCCCGCTCACCCCCGGCATCGCGCGGCCCGCGCCGGACCGCGCCGGTCTCCCCCACGCGCCGATACGCACTTATACGTGGACGCTGTCGCCCTGTCCGTGCCCGCGCACGCGAAATCCCAGCTCCCGCCCGAGGGGATGCTGCGCAAGAACATCACCATCACCGCCGAGGAGGCGAAGTTCCTCGACCGCCACCCCGAGATCAACCAGAGCGCCCTGTTCCGCCAGGTGGTCGAGAGCCTGATGCTCGCCGAGCGCTCCCCGTCGACCGCCTCGACCCAGCCCCTTAGGCTCGGGAAGGCGGTCTACCGGTCGGGCGCGATCATGTTCAGCAAGCCCCGCGACGACCGGGACTAGCCGGGCCCGTCCGGTCGAACGGACCGTGGCGGCGCGTCCCCGTCCTTAAGACGCGGTCCAAGACCCTGCAACGCCGGGTGCGCCTGGTCGGCGGCCCGGGCGAACAGAACCCCCTGCGCACCCGGGGTCCCCTCCCAGGCCGCCCGCACGGTGGGGGCATCGATCTGCTCGAGCGCGTGCCGCGAGAGAAGATGGCCGAACGCCCACTCCCTCCGGAGCGCAAGGTCGGTGAAGTGCGGAACGTAGTGCCCGCCTCCGACCCCGAGCGCCACATGCCGGGTCACTTCGGGCGCGAGCCGGGGAAGGACCCGGGCGAGGACCTCCACCTCGTCCTCGGGAGGTCCCTCGAGCTCCCCAAAGCCGATCTCGACGAAGAAGGCGGGAAGCCCGAGCTCGGGGCCGTGGTGCGTCGCCTCGAACGTCGCCGTGCTGCCGATCTTCCCACCCTCCTCCGCGAGGGCCCGCAGCGCCGCCGTCATGAGCGAGGGGTTCGTCGGGACGAGCGCCCGCGGACGACCGCCCACCTCGGCCGTGGATCCGGGGTTGCCGAGGGGGTGGACCGTGAGCGACCGAACGTTCTGGGCGCTCCGGTGGATGGACGGAAAGACCAGGGTCGGTCGCCGCGAGGCGATCTCGGGCGGAAGGCGGAGGTCGAGCCGCTCGTCGTGGATGTGGATCTCGGGCCTTCGCAGGTAGTACGGCCCGTCGGGAAAGCGTCGGACGGCCGCGCCGTCCACCGCGAGGCC
>JBAIXP010000007.1:0-1970 GCA_037916495.1 Thermoplasmata archaeon
GCGTGCGGGTCGAGCCTTAGCGAGAGGAAGTGGAAGAGGTTCCACAGGTTGGTCTTCCAGTACCACTGCGTGTAGTACGCGAGGGGAAGGACGAGCCGGGCGGTCTCGCGGGCCACGCCGGCCTCAAGCGCGCGCGTGTAGGCGGCGTACGCCTCCTCCGACACGCGGGAAAGGTCCCCGCGGAACCGCTCGACGATCGCGGCGTCCAGCGGGTCGCCCCGGCCCTGCCGGTTGCGCTTCGCCTGCTGACGGACCGCGTCGGGAACCGGGAGGTCGAACTCGTCGGGGACGATCGAGTAGCGCGCCGAGTACTCGTTGACCGAGGCGGTACGGTGCCGGATCCACTGGCGCGCGACGTAGATCGGCAGCCGGACGAGGAACTTCATCTCGACCATTTCGAACGGCGTCGTGTGGCGGTGGCGGAGGAGGTAGCGGACGAGCCCCCGGTCGTCGCGCACCGAGCGCGTGCCCCGGCCGTAGGAGACCCGGGCCGCCTGGACGATCGCGCCGTCGTCGCCCATGTAGTCGACCAGCGCGACGAAGCCGTGGGAGAGGACGGGGTGCTTCACCCCGATCTCGGCGTCCGCCGCGGCGACGGACGCGCGGACCATCGGGGGCTCCGTCTCGTCCACGGCGGCGCGCAGACCCCGTCGGGCGTTAAAGCCGCCCACCCCCGACGCAACGCTTAGGTCGCACCCCGTCTCCGCCGGGCCCGGAGGGAACGGTGGCGCGGATCCTGGTCGCGGTGGCGTGGCCGTACGCCAACGGACCGTTCCACCTCGGCCATCTCGCGGGCGCCTACCTCCCCGGCGACATCTTCGCGCGCTACCATCGCCTGCGCGGGGACGAGGTCCTGATGGTCTCGGGCTCGGACATGCACGGCACCCCGATCCTCGTCACCGCCGAGAAGGAGGGGACGACCCCCGAGGCCGTCGCGGAGCGGTACCACGCGATGAACCGCACGGCGTTCGAGCGGCTCGGGTTCTCCTTCGACCTCTTCACGACGACCCGCACGACGGTCCACGAGCGGACCGTCCAGGAGGTCTTCCTCACCCTGTTCGAGCGGGGGTTCGTCCGTCGGCGGGCCGACAACGCCCCCTACTGCCCGAAGCACGCGCGCTTCCTTCCCGACCGCTACCTGGTCGGGACGTGCCCGCACTGCGGGTTCGAGCAGGCGCGGGGCGACGAGTGCGACCGGTGCGGCCGTCCCCTCGAGGCGCGCGCGCTGGGCAATCCCGCTTGCTCGCTCTGCGGGACCCGCGCGGAGCTCCATCCGACCGAGCACTTCTTCCTCGAGCTCGACCGCCTCGCGCCGAAGCTCTCTGAGTACCTGGCCCAGCAGGGCCACTGGCGGCCGGGGACGCTCCGGGTCGCCCAGAACTTCCTTGCCGAGGGTCTCCACCCCACGGCGATCACCCGCGACCTCGACTGGGGCGTGCCGCTGCCGGTCTCGGGCTACCCCGGTAAGCGGTTCTACGTCTGGTTCGACGCGCTCGTCGGCTACCTTTCCGCCTCGCGGGAGTGGGCGATCCGGGCCGACCGCCCCGCGGCGTGGCGCCGGTTCTGGGACGAGCGCGAGCCGGTCCGCGCGTACTACTTCGTGGGGAAGGACAACAAGTTCCACCACACGATCGTCTGGCCTTCGATCCTGCTCGGCGTGGGCGGCCTCAAGCTCCCGTTCGACGTCCCGGCGAACGAGTGGCTCCTCATCGAGGGGAAGAAGGTCTCGAAGTCCCGGACCGAGGAGGCGAGCCCGTTCGTGCCGTCGCTCCTCGAGCGCTACGCGCCGGACGCGATCCGCTTCTACGGGGCGCTCCTCGCGCCCCAGAACCACGACACGGAGCTCGACTGGGCCGAGTTCGAGAAGCTCCGGGACGAGGTCCTCGCGAACCAGTACGGCAACCTCGTCCAGCGCTCGCTCGTGCTCGCGCGGGACCGGTACGGGGGACGTGTTCCCACGCCGTCGGCGG
>JBAIXP010000008.1:0-3694 GCA_037916495.1 Thermoplasmata archaeon
ACGGTCGCCGCCGTCCGAGGCCACCGGCCGGTGGCGGACCCGCTCGAGGCGCCCGGGGAGACGGACCTCTCCGCCTTCGTCGACTTCGGCCGGATCCGCGAGGTCGCGCGGTCGGCCGGCCTCCACGAGACCGCCTACCGCCGGCAGGCCGAGGCGCTCGTTGCCTGGGGGCTCGAACGGGAGCTCGCCGCCCGGATCGAACGCACGCCCGACCCGGCGGAGCAGGTGAAGGCCCGCCTCGCGGTGAAGAAGCTCCTCTTCGGGTTCGAGAGCTTCCGGGTGCTCGAGCTCGCCGCGCGGGCCGCGTGAACGCGGCCTAGCCGCCCATCTTGCCAAGCGGGGCGGCACGGAGCGCTTCGGCGACCTTCCCGTCGACCAGGAGCCGCGCGACATCCGCCGGGAGGGAGAGGACGTCGTCGGGCGCCAGGTCGATCGTCTCCTTGCCGGCCTCGACCGTCCGGCGCTCGGGGGCGACGATGCGGACGTACTGGACGGCGACCGGAGGGTCCGCGCGGGCCGCTGCGGGCCGCGCGGGGGGAGGGGCCGGTGCTGCGGGAGCGGCCGGGACCGGACCCGGCGAGGTGGCCGGGCGGGGCGTGGCAGGGGCCTGCGGCTCGAGGTACGGGGCCGACGAACGGCGGTAGTCGAGGAGGAGCCCGAGCATCCGGTCGAACAGGGCCTTCTCCTCCCCGAGAGAGTTCGGAAGGTCGCGGGCCGCCCCGATGCTCGCCTGGAAGGCAAGGGTGAGGATCTTCTGGGACCGTGCTTCGAGGATGTCGCGGGCGATCTGGCTCGCCCGCTGGTAGGTCTGCCGGGCGATCTCGCCCTTCCTCGCCGACGGGTTCTCGCGGAGCTCGGACTCGTACGAGCGCTTCAGCTCCTCGAGGTAGCGCGCGGTCGCCGCGTAGTAGTCCGGCGGGAGTTTCGCGAGCGTCCGGGCCGTCGTCTCGTTGCGACGCCACTCGAGGAGCGACGTGTACGTCTCGGCCATCGAAGCGCTCCGCGCGGGGAGACGGAGAGCGCCTTGCGCTTAAGCCTCGCGGCGGTCCCGGAGGGCGCTCGAGGTCCGACACCCTCGGGCCGGGCCCGTCGGGCACGGGCCGGCCCGGACCGGCTCCTTTTCCGACCCCCGGTCCTGCGGAGATCGTCTTCGATGCCCAGGCCGATGCCGGCCCATCCCTCGTTCGACCGGTTCGTGACGGTGTGGCTCCGCCTCCTCGACGAGGAGGACGACGGGCGGTGCGTCGTCGTGGTCGAGGGGGAACGCGACCGGCGCTCCGTCCGCCGCCTCGGCTGGACCGGCCCGGTCCTCGCCGTCCACGGCGGGCGGACGCTCTCCTCGACCGCCCACCACCTCGTGCAGGGGCGCGAGAAGGCGATCGTGCTCACCGACTGGGACACCGAGGGCGGCCACCTCGCGCACCGCCTGAAGGAGTTCCTCGAGGCGGAGAACATCGAGCTCGACCTCACCTACCGGGAGAAGCTCGCCCGGATCCTGCGGGGCGATCTCGTCCACGTCGAGGGGCTCTACGGATGGGCCCGACGCCAGGCGGAGGCCGAAGGGCTCTCGCTCGAGCACGTGCTCGAGCGCGGGCTCGACGCCGGGGCGCACCGGCCTACGGGATGACCTTCGTCTGCGTCCGCCGCACGTCGCGGCGGTTGCGCGCGCGGGACGGACGGAACCGCTCCGCTCCCTTCCCCTTCCAGCGGAGGCCACGGCCTTCCGTGCCGGCGCTCGTGAGCCCGCGGTAGGCGCGGCCCTTGTGCGTCGGGTCGGCGATCCACGCGATCTTCGGGTCGGCGAGGATCTCGGGGTGGACGGGGTCGACCAGGATCACTTCGAAGAACTTCTGCTTCCCGTCCTCGCCCACCCAGTAGGAGTTCAGGACCTCGAGGTTCGGGTAGTGCTTCTGCGCGCGCTCCTCGGCGATGCGCCGAAGGCTCTTCGCGAGCGTCATGCGGGCGATACCCTTGTGCTTCGGGCGCCGCCCGGCGATGATCGCCCGCTTGTTCTGGCCGCCGCGGCGCACGCGGACCCGGACGATGACGTAGCCGCCCTTCGCACGGTAGCCGACCGCCCGCGCCCGGTCGAGGCGGGTCGGGTGCTCGAGGCGGGTGACGGTGTGATCGCGTCGCCAGGAGAGCAGCCGCTCGTGGCGGAGCTGGGCCCCCTCGTCACCGAGGGTCGCCCGGAACGAGCGGGCCATGTAGCGGTACGCCGAGGATGCCATCGAGAGCGGGCTCGGGACCCAGGTTCGGTTTATAAGTCTGCCGCCGCCCGGACGGGACTAGTCGACCGCCGGTGCCGCCGCGACCTCGGGCTCGGGGGCCCGACGCTCCCACGGAAGGCGGGAGGTCGACGGCTTGAGGACCTTGGCCGTCGCATGGCTCTCGGTCGAGATCGCGCGCTCGAGATGGGAGGTGATCTCGCGGACGAGGCGGTCCATGCGGCCCCGCTCCTCCTCCTTGATCTCGGTCGGCGTCTCCCAGACGAGGGCGGCGCCCCCGCTGGTCGGGTAGACCCGGAAGGACAGCTGCGCGGCGCCCGGCGGCACGGCCGGGTTGGTGCGCTCGAGGTGCGCGGAGAACCGGCTCTCGTTCGCCGGCGCGGCGGCGTCCTTCTCCACGGTGTAGCCGATCGTCGTCAGGTAGTCGGAAACGTACGTCGCAAACCGCTCGCGTCCGAGACCCCGCACCCGGAGCCAGTCAACGTTGCCTTCGGCCATGCTTCCTCTTGGGTTCCATCGATCGCCCGAGGCTTCCGAAGAGCCCGAGCATCATCCGGTACTCCGCCTCGGAAGGCGCAGACCGGCCGAACACGCGACGGAACAGGAGGATTAAACCCCGTCGTTTGTGCGCCGGATACCCGCTGCGCGCCGCGAGCTCCCCGATGCGGGCGAGCAGGAGCTCCTTCTCGTGCCCGTTGAGGACCGTGAGGTCCGGCGCGGGGGTCGACTCGGGGTTCGCGGGCCCCTGGGCCCGGTGGACCGCGTAGAGCACGACCGCCACGGCGTGGGAGAGGTTGAGGGTCGGGAACTCCCGGCGGGCCGGGACGTGGACCAAAAGGTCGCAGCGCGCGAGCTCCTCGCGCGAGAGGCCGTTATCTTCGGGCCCGAAGACGAGCGCGACCGAGCCCTCCACCGTGGCCACGATCTCGCCGAGCCGCTCGGGGCTCACGGTGCGCCTCAGGTAGGCGGTCGACCGGCCGAAGGCGAGGTCGGTCGTGCCGATGACGAGGTCGGAGCGCTCGACCGCCGTAAAGAGGTCCTCCTCCCGACGTGCGTCGCGCAGGATCGCGATCCCGCCCATCGCGCGGCGCCGCGCCTCCTCGCCGAGCCGGGCGCGGGGGTTCACGAGGACGAGCTCGGAGACCCCGAAGTTGCGCGCGGCGCGGGCGGCTGCGCCGACGTTGCCGTCCTCCTTCGGCCGGACGAGGACGAGGGAGAGACGGCCGGTCACCCGGCCGCCTCCTCCGCGAAGAGGCGATGCACCATCCACTCCGGGTCGAACCGGCGGAGGTCCTCGTAGCCCTGGCCGACGCCGACGAAGACGATCGGCTTCTTCGTGACGTACGTGGCGCTGAGCGCCCCGCCGCCCTTCGCGTCCGCGTCGAGCTTGGTGAGCACGAGGCCGTCGATCCCGATCGCCTGGTCGAAGAGGGTCGCCTGCGTGACAAGGTCGTTGCCCGAGAGGG
>JBAIXP010000009.1:0-6127 GCA_037916495.1 Thermoplasmata archaeon
AAGCCGCGGGAGGGATTTGAACCCTCGACCTGCTCCTTACCAAGGAGCCGCCCTGCCAGCTAGGCCACCGCGGCGTTTCAGGCGGACGGCGGGCTCCGTCGCTTATCGCCCTTTCCCCCGGCGTCAGGGGAGGTCGCTCGGCCCCACGGGAAGGTCGCCGACTCCTCGACCCAGCGGCTTCGCCCGAGCGTCGGCAACCCCTTCTTCTCGAGAAAGGCGGTCATGCCCTCTCTCTGACCCTCGGTGCCGAACAGGTTCGCCCACAGCTCGAGCTCGTAAGCGAGGCCGGCGTCGATCGCGGGGTCGGCCGCGTTCAGCACGGCGTACTTTGCCGCAGCCACGGCGACCGGCGGCTTGCTCGCGAGCTCGTCCGCGAGAGCGAGGGCGGTCGAAAGAAGCGAGCTTCGGGGGACGACGCGGTCCACGAGGCCCGCGGCATGCGCCTCGCTGGCCGGCACGGCCGCGCCGGTCAGGATCCAGCGCCGCGCGGCCCTAAGGCCGATCCGCCGCGGGAGCCGGCGCGTGCCGCCCCACCCGGGCATCACGCCGAGGTTGATCTCGGGCTGCCCGAACTTCGCGTCCTCGCTCGCGATCACGAAGTCGCAGGCGAGAACGACCTCGCAACCGCCACCCAGGCAGACACCGTTCACCGCGGCGACCACGGGAAGAGGAAGCCGCTCGATCTGGCGGGTGAGACCCTGGCCCCGGGCCCCGTGGTCGTGCGCGCCGCGGGGGTCGAGCCGCTGCATCTCGCGGATGTCGGCCCCGGCGGCGAACGCCTTTTCCTGCGCGCTCGCGAGCACGACCGCGTGGACCTCACGGTCCTCGACCGCGTGCTCGAGCGCGTCCGAGAGGGCGCGCAGGACCGGCGACGAGAGCACGTTCACGGGAGGGTGGTCGATCGTCAGGAGGAGCGTCCGACCCCGGCGCTCTGGGACGACGAGGGGACGGTCCGCCTCCGGGCTCACGCCGCGGTCGAGCGGAGCGGCCTCATAATCTCGCGGGGAGTCCGGCCGGGGCAGGAGGCGCAGGGTAGCATGGCGCGGTCGGTCGTCTCGCTCTGGCACGGCGTCTACCTGGTGGACCGGGGTGAGGTCGTCGATCGGCTCGCCGTCCCGCGCGAGGTCAAGGTCATCGCCGAGCGGCTCCGCGACCGGGCGGCGGGGCGCCTCACGGCCGAGGAGACCACGATGCTCGGCCGGCACACGGGGGAGCCGTGGACGACCCGCGACCGGCGGTTGGTATCCGACATGGTCCTCCTGGACGAGTCGGCCCCGGGGGACGCAGGGGGTCCGTCGGACCTGGAGACCCATCGAGCGGCGCTCCTTGAGGCGGCGGAGAGAGCCCTCGCCGAGAGCTGGGACCCGTCGGTCCACGTGGAGGAGGCGGTGCGCACGTTGCGCGACGTCGATCGCGCCCTCAACCTTCTCGGGGAACGTCTCGCCGGATGGGCGTCCCACGACCACCCCGGCGGCGACCCGGACGACCCGGAGTCAGCGGCAAACGGGATCCTCGCCGAGGGTCCGCCGTCGCCTTTCGGACCGGCCGAGCCGAGCGTCGCAGCCGCCCGACGTCGGCTCGCCGAGGTCTATCTCGAGCTCAAGGCGGCCCGCGGGGCGGTCGAGGAGGCTGTCCGGTCCGCCGCCCCCGTTCGTACCCCCAACCTCTCCGACCTCCTCGGTCCGGACCTTGCGTCCCGCCTGGTCGCGCAAGCGGGCGGCCTCGAACGGCTCGCGCGGATGCCCGCGAGCACCGTCCAGGTCCTAGGGGCCGAGAAGGCGTTCTTCGAGCACCTCCGGGGTCGCGCGCCTCCGCCCCGGCACGGGGTGCTGTTCCTCCACCCCGCGATCCAGACGGCGCCGCGGGCCGAACGGGGGCGCCTCGCCCGGTCGCTCGCCGCCAAGGCGGCGATCGCGGCACGGCTCGACCGGGCGGCGCGCCCGGTCGACCCGACCCTCAAAGCGGCGTTCGAACGTCGTCGCGAGGAACTCCGCCGGCGCGCCCCGCGGACCGGAGCGCGCAAGCCTCGTCGCTCACGCCCGCCACTTGACCGTACAGCCGAGCACCGGTAGCTCCGAAGGCTCGACCTTCCGGCCGGCCAGGGCCTGGTCGAGCGCGGTCTCAAGGTAGCGGTGCTTCACGCGCTCGGGGTGGTCGTGGCTGTCGTCGATCCGCCCCTGGAAGAGGAGACGGCGGTCCTTGTCGAACAGCATCGGGTGCGGCGTCACGAGCGCCCCGAAGGCCCGCGCGACCGCCTGCGTCTCGTCCCGAAGGTACGGGAACGGGTAGCCGTGCTCCCGGGCACGCGCGCGCATCCCGTCGATCCCGTCCGACGGGTACGCCGTCGCGTCGTTCGCGTTGATCAGGACGAACCCGACCCCCTGCGGGGCGAACTTCCGGCCGAGGTCGACCATGCGGGACTCCCACGCCTGGACGTACGGGCAGTGGTTGCACCAGAAGGCCACGACGAGCAACGGCTCGCGCATCTCGCGGAGCCGGTGGACTTTCCCCTCGATGTCGGGGAGCTCGAAGTCGGGGGCGCGGTCGCCCACGTGCAATCGGAACTCGTGCAGTTCGGCCACGCCGGTCGAACGGCGGACGGCCTCTTATCGTTTGGAGCCGTCAACCGCCCGACGGGAGCGATGGGACCGCAAAGCGGAGAGAAGGACCCGCCGGCGGGCCCCGCCGGGGTGCCGAGCGAGGTCGCGCGGTTCTTCGAAGAGGAGGAGGCGGCGCTCGCGCGGGGGCAGGCGAGGGGCCGGGCCCTCGTCGTGCCGACCCCGGGGTTCCTCTCCTACGGGGTCGGCGTGCCGGGCTCGGCCCCCTGGATCGACACCGCCCGGAGGACTGGCCTCGCGGTCGTGCGCCGCCGCACCGGGGGGACCGGCCTCCTCCACGCGGCCGGCGACCTCCTCTGGTCGGTCGTCCTGCCCCGGTCGGACCCGCGGGTCGGACGGGATTTCGTCCGGGCGTACGAACGGTTCGGATCGCCCGTGGCCCGGGTCCTCGGTGCCCGAGGCGTCCACGCGACGTGGGAAGGACCTCCCGGGCTCTCCGAAGCGTACTGCACCCTCGGCGACCGGGGCAAGGTCCTCACCGCGCACGGGAGAATTCTCGGTGGCGCCGCCCAGCACGCGACCCGCGACGCCCTCCTCCACCACGGGACCATCTCCTGGGAGGTCGACCGAAAGCTCCTCGCCGCGACGTTCGGCGGGTCCATGGATGGGCCCGTCCGCCGCCTGGGAGGGCTCCGCGAACTTCTGCCGAACTCGACGCCCGCCGACCTCGCCCGCGGGCTCGGCGACGAGCTCGAACGGTTCGCGCGGAGCCCGCCGGACCCTCGGGACCGCTAGCCCTTCCGGGCCGCCCAGAGCGTCTCGGCGGCCATCTCGGCGTCGGCCCTCAGGCGATTCCACTCGGCGTTCACGAGACGGCGGGCCCGCACGACAGCGCGGCCGCCGACATAGACCGAATCGACGGCCTCGTCGCTCGCCGAGTAGACAAGGTGCGAGACGAGCGCCTCGGGGCGTGCGGGAACGAGCGACGGGTGGTCGAGCCGAAAGAGCGAGAAGTCGGCGAGCTTGCCGACCGCGATCGAGCCGAGCGCGTCGCCGCGGCCGAGCATCCGGGCCCCGTCGATCGTCGCGAGGTCGAGGAGCTCCTGCGCCGGAAGGACCGAGGCGTCCCAGCGCTGGTTCTTGTGGAGCAGCCCGGCGAGGTGCATCTCTCTCAGCATGGAGAGCCCGTTGTTCGAGGCGACCGAGTCGGTCCCGAGGCCGACCGTCGCCCCGGCGTCCTTGAGCTCGACGATCGGCGCGAGACCTCCGGAGGCGAGCTTCAGGTTCGAGCTCGGACAGTGGGCGATGCCGACATGGCGGCGGGCGAGGAGGCCGATCTCCTCGCCCGTCAGCCAGACGGCGTGCGCCGCGATCTGGCCCGGCCCTAGGAACCCGATCTCCTCGAGCCAGACGACCGGCCGTTTGCCCGTGCGGTCCTCGTGCTCGTGGACCTCGCGACGCGTCTCGGAAAGGTGGTAGTGGAGGAGGGTGCGGTGGCGTTCAGCCAGCTCGCGAGCGCCGAGCCAGGTCTCCCGGGAGCAGACGTAGACCCCTTGGGGGGCCACGAGCGGCGTCACCGTCGGGTGATCGGCCCAACGGCCGAGGAATCCGGCCGCTCCCTCGAGCGGGGGCCTAGGCTGCGTGGTCTTGTCCGGGTCGAGAACGGCCCACCCGAGGAAGGCACGGATCCCGAGCTCCTCCGAGGCCCGGGCGATCGCGTCCTCGAAGTAGTAGAGGTCGAGGAACGACGTCGTCCCCCCGAGGAGCATCTCCGCGATCCCCGCGCGGGCCCCGACGGCGACGTCCTGCTCGGTGCGATGGGCGTCGACCCGGAAGAGCGTCTCGAGGAACCCGGAAAGCTCGACGTCGTCCGCCACCCCCCGAAGGAGGCTCATCGCCACGTGCGTGTGGGTGTTCACAAAGCCGGGGACGACGGCGAGATCGTGGCCGTCGACGACCTCCGCCCCCTCGCGCGGGGCCTTCCCTCCGACGTGGGTGAACCGTCCCTGGTCCACCCGCACGTCCCCGCGGACGACCCGTCTCTGGTCGTCCTGCGTGACGAGAAGAGCGTCCGTGACCACGAGCGGAGCAGGGGCCGCGGTCGCCGGCACGGCGGCGCGCTAGGGACGTTGGCGAATAAGCCGTTCGGCTTCCGACGGCCGCGCCGCCTCGGACGGGGTGACCTCAGGCAAGTCGGCGATCCCCTCTGCGCTCCGGGCCTCGTAGGCAGGGCTGCTCGCGAGCATCCGACGCACCCACGGCCGGGTGAACACGACGACGATCGGGGCGATCGCGAGGACCACGAGGATGACGTCGACCCAGACACCCGGGACCCACGCGGCGCTCGGCATCCCGAGGATCGTCGCGGCGGTGTTTGGAATGAGGACGACGACGCTCACGAGCGCGATCGCGAGCGCGATGTAGGCGACCCCGAGCATCCGGAGGTTCGAGGTGTTCGCGACCGCCGCGATCGCGTTCGAGGTGCGGCTGAGCTCGTTCGCGGCGACGGAGAGCCGGTTCGCCTCGAGCGCGGTGCGGAGCACCGCGAGGTCCCGGACCGTCTGCAGGAGCCCGTTCGCAAGGTCGCCGGTCCGTCCCGCGTCGAGCTCGACCTCGCTCACCGCCTTCTCCGCGCCGGGAAAGGCGGTCCCGAGCGGCCCCGACAGCTCCGCGAGGAGCCGCTCGAGCCGCGCGAGGTGGCGGTGGGCGAGGAGGAGCCCGCGTTGGAGGCGGGAGAGGTCGTCGGTGGACGGGTGCTCCCGGTGGGACTCGAGCGTGTCGAGCTCGCGGGCGAGCTCTTCGAAGCGCGCGGCGGCGGAGACCGCCGCCGCGACCGCGAGGTCGATGAGGCTCGCCGACGGCTCGGGAAGCCCCCCCGCCCGGGCGAGCTCGCTGCGGGGGACGGTCCGGCCGACCGGTCGGACCCCGGAGGGACCAACTAGGAGGCCGCACCAGGTCGGGACGCCGTTCTCGAACGTAGCGAGCAGGATCAGGCGCTGGCCGCCCCGTTCGAGGACCGGCCGGTCGGGCGGGTCGGGGCGCGCGTGGCCCAGCGCGGCGAGCGCCTCGGCCACCGGCAGCGGCTCGGAGGCGGCCGTCCTCGCTTCCCCCCGATTAGATGTCGAGGTTCGTCACCTCGACGGCGTGCTCCTCGATGTACTGGCGCCGGGGCTCGACCTCCTCGCCCATCAGGATCTGGCAGAGCTCGTTCGCCCGCGCGGCGTCCTCGATCGTCACCCGAAGGAGCTCGCGGGCCCCCGGTCGCATCGTCGTCTCGGCGAGCTGCTCGGCGTTCATCTCGCCGAGCCCCTTGTACCGCTGGATCGTGACGCCTTTCATCCCGCCGAACTCGCCGACCGCCTTGTCCCGCTCCTCGTCGGAGAAGGCGTAGGCGACCTTCGAACCCTTCTGGAGCCGGTAGAGCGGCGCCTGGGCGATGTAAACGTGGCCCTCCTGGATCAGCTCGGGGACCTTGCGGTAGAACAGGGTGAGCAGCAGCGTGCGGATGTGCGAGCCGTCGACGTCCGCATCGGTCATCAGGATGATCTTGTGGTAGCGGAGGCGGGAGA
>JBAIXP010000010.1:0-15505 GCA_037916495.1 Thermoplasmata archaeon
CGAAAGCCCTCTCCGAGGCGTACGACGAGTACGCCGGAGGGCGCCGCCGCTCGCTCGCCCCGCTCGCCTGGTGGGTCGACGGCCGGGACTTCCGCTCCTTCTACGAGGCGCTCGCCTCCCGCCGGGCGGAGGGCCGCTCGGGCGAGATCCGCCTCGGCGGGCCGCTCGGCGGCGGCGCCGGCTGGGAGTTCCTCGTGCCGTTCCGGCGGCTCGTCCTCTTGGACGACGGCTCGGCGCAGCTCCACCCGGCCGAGGGGGGCCCCAGCCGGCACGCGGTCGTCCGGTTCCTCCTGAGGGACCGGATCGCGCTCGACGCCATGGCCGGGGCCGCGCCGGGCGGGCAGGTGCCGACCGCCGTCGACTCGTTCGGGAGCCTCGCGGAGGTGATCGCCCTCTGCCGGTCCTCCCACGTGCTCCCGTTCGCTCTCGCGGTCCTCGTCTACCTGCCGGCCGAGCGGGTCCGCTTCGAGCTCGACCTCGTCCACAACTACCTCCTCGCCGACCCGCGCGCCGGGCGACTCGCGCCCGGCCGGAGGGTCGCGCGCACGGCGCGCTTCTCCTGGGGCCTCGACCGGCAGATCGCCCGAGGCCGCCTCTCCCCGCTCGCCTCCCGCTGCCTCGAGCTCCTCGCCGAGACCCACGGGCTCACCGCCGTCGAGCTCGCCCAGATCCTGTCCGCCCCGCGCGAGCTGGTCGGCGCGGCGATGCAGGGCGTGGTCGACCGGGGCTTCGCGACGCTCGACCGCCGGACCGCGCGGTTCCACGCCCAGCTCGAGGCGTTCCTCCCCCAGGCGGCCTCGGCGCCCGCGCCGGCCGCCCCCGACCCGGCGCTCAGGACGAGTGTCCAGGAGCTCCTCGCGGCGGCCGACGCGAAGGCGACCTGCCCGCTCTGCGGCGCCGCGCTTGGCTCGCGCGACAAGCTCCTCTGTGACGACTGCTCGCGCGCGGTCGGCCTTCCCTCGTAGTCCTCCGGACGAAACCTCCAAGAAGGGGACCCTCCGTGGGGCCGCTCCGTGGCGGCCACCTCTACTCCCTCGGACCCTCTCGTGAGCCTCGCCGGGCAGCTCCGCGGCTCGGTCGTGCGTCCCGGAGAACCGGGCTACGACGCCGCGCGGAGCCTCTTCAACGGGATGATCGACAAGCACCCGGCCGCGATCGTGCGGTGCCGCGATGCCGCGGACGTCGCCTACGCCGTGCGGTACGCCCGGGCGCAGCGTCTTCCGATCACGGCGAAATCGGGCGGGCACTCGATCGCGGGGACGTCCCTCAACGAGGGCGGGATCGTCGCGGACCTCTCGGGGATGCGCGGCGTGACCGTCGACCGGACGAGCCGGACCGTCTCGGTCCAGGGCGGCGCGCTCTGGGGGGACGTCGACCACGCGACCCAGGTCTACGGGCTCGCCGTCCCCGGCGGGTTCGTCTCGACCACGGGCGTCGGCGGTTTCACCCTCGGCGGCGGGATCGCCTGGACGAGCCGCAGGCTCGGGCTCGCCTGCGACAGCCTCCTCTCGGTCGAGATGGTGAACGCCGCGGGCGAGATCGTGGAGGTCAGCCCGAAGAAGAGCCCCGACCTCTTCTGGGCCCTGAAGGGCGCCGGCTCGAGCTTCGGGATCGTCACGAACTTCCGTTTCCGGGCGCAGAAGCTCGGGCCGGTCGTCTACGGCGGCTTCCGCATCTTCCCCGGAGACCGGGCGCGCGAGATCCTCCGGTTCCTCGCCGAGCTCTACCGGACGAGCCCGCTCGAGCTCAACGCGCTCGCCGTCCTCACGACCGGTCCGCCCGTCCCGTTCCTCCCGTCGGCCTACCACGGCCGGCCGATCGTCGTGCTCGCGCTCTGCTACATCGGGCCGGTGGCACGGGGTCCGAAGGCGACGGCGCCGATCCGCGCGCTGCCCGGAGCGGTCGTCGACCACGTCGGACCGATCCCCTACGTCACGCTCCAGAGCGCGTTCGACGCGGGCAACCCGCCCGGGCTGCGCAACTACTGGAAGTCGACGTACCTCACCAGCCTCCCCGAGGCGGCCGTGGAGACCGTGATCGAGCGCTACGCGCGCCTGCCGTCGCCCCTCACCGAGATCCACTTCCAGTACGGGGCCGGCGCCGTCGCGAAGGTGCCGCCGTCGCGCTCCGTGGTGGGCAACCGCACCTCTCCGTTCCTGTTCAACCTGGTCGCGAAGTGGACCGACCCTGCGGCGGACGCGGCGAACGTGGGCTACGTCCGGGAGCTGTGGGACGCGCTCCAGCCGTACGCGACCGGGGGGATCTACTCGAACTTCAACAGCGACATCGACCCGAGATCGGCGGAGAGCTCCTTCGGCCGCGCCAACCTCGCGCGGCTCGTCCGACTGAAGAAGAAGTACGACCCGGACGGGCGGTTCGCGGGGAACCAGCGGATCGCGCTCGCGAAGTGAACGTCGGCGGACGGAACGTGCGGGCTCGACCGCGGCCCCGCGTCGCGGTGCGGCCCCGCGCCTTCGGGAACGGGCCTGTCGGGAGTTCCCGCGTCGGGGGGTTCCTCCCCGGCGCCTTTGAACCCGAGATTGCTGGCTTAGAAGGCCAGTACTTTATCCAGGCTAAGCTACAGGCCCGCGTCGCACGCGAGGTCGCCGCCGCCCTATAGAGTTCGCCTTCCTCGGCGGGCGGCCGACCCGGCCGGCGGAGGCGACGAGGTGCGCGAGGCGCACCGGCTCGGGCCAGAACCCCCGGACGGTCGCGCGGCGGACGAGCCACCCCGCGTCCTCCTGGGTGCATCCCGAGCAGGCCGCCCAGATCGGCTCCCCGCCCGTAGGGACCCGGAAGAGCCGGTGGGCGCGCAGGAGCGCCCAGCGCGCGTCCGCCGTCCGCGGGAACCACTTCGTGAGCGCCGCCCGGATCCGCGCGAAGTCGGGCCGTCGGCGGGTCACAGCGACGACCGGGACTCGGAGGGCCCGCCGCACCGCATCGAGGTCCACGACGTTGAACCCTCCGACGACCGCGCCGTCGAGAAGCACGGCGCGCAGCCCCTCGGGGGGGGCGACCGAGCGCAGGAGCGCGACGATACGTCCCGTCGCGTCCTGCCCGTCGACGGTCACCCGCGAGGTCCCCGCCGCCTCGAGGTGCTCCGGGACGGAGACGACGACGGCGGCGATGGGCGCGGTCGCGTCGCCGCGGGCGAACGCCCCGTCGTCGACCCCGGCGAGACGGGGATGGGGCTTACCGAGCGCGCGACGTAACGCTAAGACCCCGCGGTCGGTCGCCCGGCGCCGATGAGCGCCGGTCCTCTGACCGTGCGCTGCCCCGCGTGCGGCCAGGGGTTGCGCGCGATCCTCGCCCCGGGTCCGGCGACGCAGTGGTTTCCGTGCCCTCGCTGTCATCGACCCGTCCCGGTGGTCGCCTCGCGTCCCCTTCCGCCCCTCTACACCTGGGAGGTCGTGCCGGACCTTTACCCGGCGCTCCCGCTTCCGAGGCGGCCCCGCTTCCGTCCCGCGCGGCTCGCCGCCGTCGCCCTGGTCGCGGTCAGCGTCCTCGCCCTCGTGTTGGCCGGTCTCCTGGCCTTCTACGGTGTTGAGGCGAGCGCACCCCGGTCGTTCACGGTTTCGGGGAACGTCGAGGGACCGGGTTTCGGAGGCACCATCCAGCCGATCTCCGGGGCCCACGTCGTGCTCACGGGCGAGGCCGGCTACCGGGCGATCACGACCACCTCGGTCTCGGGCGCGTTCGATTTTGCCGGGGTCCCGAGCGGCGGCGTGAACCTCACGGTGACGGCCGTGGGGTACACGAACGCCACCGTCGCGACGTTCGTCTCGCCGGTCTACGACGCGGGCTCGACCGGGCTCGTCATCGAGATGGAATCCGGCGGCGCGGGGAACCGGACCGTGACCGTACTGAGCCCGTTCCCGGATCTTGAGACGTTCCTCGCGACAGTCGGGGGCGCGGCGGTCGTCTTTGTCGTCGCCGGGGCGGTGGCGATCGTCGGCGCGCTCCGTGTCGCCCGGGCGGACGCGGCGGTCTTGGGCGTCCTCGCGGGGGGCGCCGGGGCGGCCCTGCCCGCGGTGGTGTACCTCCTCGCGCTCGGCACGCCGTTCCCCTGGTTCGCCCTCGGGACGGCCGTGGCGGGCGGCTTCGGAGCCTTCGCGATCGCGATCGAGGCGGCGGCCCTCTCGCGGGGCGCCGCGGCTCGGGCGCCCCGGGCTAGCTCGACGGGGAGTCCGTCGAAGGGAGACGGGACGGCAGGGGACGGCGGCCCGCGAACCCCCCCGTAAGGGTGTGGTAGTAGCCGACCTCGGGTTCGCCGAGGCGCCAGCAGAGGAGGACGACCTCCCCGTCCTTTAGCGCGTAGAAGTCGACGAGCCCCGTTCCGAGGTCCTTCACCTCGATCCCCTCCGCCACGAGGCCCCGGACCGCCTCCTCGAGCCGCGACTCGAGGTTCGCCTGTTCCCGCTCGAGGCGGGCGGCGATCTCGTGGTCGGCGTGGTCGACCGAGGCTAGGTCGGGGCCCCAGAACTCCGCGAGCCGGCGGATCTCCCCGCGGACCTCGGTGAGGCGCGTCGCCCACGCCTTGAGCTGGGGCAAGAGCTGGGCCAGGGACGGCAGGCGCCCGTCGGCCTCCTCGGGCGTCCACAGCCGGGGGATCGACGCCGGCGGACGAGCTTCGGGACCTTCGGCCACGGACCGTACCCCTGGGGAATCGAAAGCGGGCGGCCTATATACCCCGACGATAGAGGGAAGGTTACTCCCGCACCAACCCGAGACCCCCCGCGACCGGGCCGGCGCCGGGCGCGCGCCAACCGTTAAGCCCCGGTCCGGTTCGGACCGTCCGGTTCCCGTGCAGGCGGTCGTCAAGGCGAAGCGGGCCGCGGGCGGGGAGCTGCGCAACGTTCCCGACCCGACCCCGGGGGACGACGAGGTCCTGGTCCGGGTGCTCGCGTCGTCGATCTGCGGGACGGACGTCCACATCTGGGAGTGGAACGCTTGGGCCCAGGAGCGGGTCCGCCGGGTGCCGATGGTCTTCGGCCACGAGCTCTCCGGAGAGGTCGTCCGGGTCGGCAAGGGGGTCCGGAGCCTCGCGGTCGGCGACCACGTCTCGGCCGAGACGCACATCGTCGACGGGACCTGCTACCAGTGCCGCACGGGCAAGATGCACATCTGCGAGCACGTCGAGGTCCTCGGGGTCGACCGAGACGGCGTCTTCGCCGAGTACGCCGTCCTTCCCGAGCTCAACGCCTGGAAGAACGACCCCGGCCTCGAGCCGGCGATCGCGTCGGTCCAGGAGCCGCTCGGCAACGCCGTGCACGCGCTCCTCCCCGAGGAGAACGTCGAGGACGTCGCAGGCAAGCACGTCCTCGTGACCGGCTGCGGCCCGATCGGGTTGCTTGCCGTGGCCGTCGCGAAGACGCTCGGCGCCGAGACCGTCGTCGCGACGGAGGTGAACCCGCTCAGGGCGGCTCTCGCCCGCACGATGGGCGCGGACGCGGTCCTCGACCCGAGCCTCGAGGGCCCGGCGACGGCGAAGAAGGTCCGCGCGATCACGGGGGGCCACGGCGCGGACGTCGCGCTCGAAATGAGCGGGCACCCCGCCTCCCTCTCCTTCGCGTTCGAGGCGCTCACGCCCGGGGGGCGGGTCTCGCTCCTCGGCCTCTTTGACCGCCCCGCGACCCTCGACATCGACAACGCCCTCGTGTTCAAGGCGGCCCGTGTCCACGGGATCTTCGGCCGCCGGATGTTCGAGACCTGGTTCCAGGTGAAGGGGCTCCTCGCGCGCCCCGCGTTCCGCGAGAAGGTGCGCGCGATCATCACCCACCGCGTCCCCATCCCCGAGATCGCCCGGGCGATGGAGCTCATCGGGTCGAAGCAGGCGGCCAAGGTTTCCCTGGAGGCGAAGTGGTGAGCCCGCCGCGCTCCCCGACCGGTTTCCTCGCGGAGGAGTACCGCGCGCTCGTCGAGCAGAGCCTCGACTGGAAGATCCACGTCCTCACCGGGGCGAGCGCCCCGAGCTCGATCGTCGACGGCCGGAAGGTCGTGATGCTCTGCTCGAACAACTACCTCGGCCTGTCGAACCACCCGAGGCTCCGCTCCGCGGCGATCGAGGCGGTGACGACCCACGGGGTCGGCTCGGGCTCGGTCCGCCCGATCGCCGGGACGATGGACCTCCACGTCCGCCTCGAGTCCCGGCTCGCCCGGTTCAAGGGCGCGGAGGCCTCGCTCGTCTACCAGACGGGCTTCGCCGCGAACGCGGGGCTCCTCCCCCAGCTCGTGGGCGAGGGGGACCTGGTCGTCTCCGACGAGCTCAACCACGGCAGCATCATCGACGGGCTTCGGCTCTCGCGGGCCGAGCGCGCGGTCTACCGGCACGCCGACGTCGCGGACCTAGAGCGCGTCCTGGACCAGGCGGAGGAGCACCAGCCCGCGTACCGCCGGATCCTCGTGGTGACGGACGGGGTCTTCTCGATGGACGGGGACATCGCCCCGCTCGACCGCATCGCTGCCCTCGCCCACGACCACGGGGCGATGGTCTACGTCGACGACGCGCACGGCGAGGGGGTCCTCGGCGAAGGGGGCCGGGGGATCGTCGCGCACTTTCACCTCCCGCGCGACCGGGTCCACGTCGAAATGGGGACGTTCTCGAAGGCGTTCGGGGTCGTCGGCGGCCACGTCTCGGGAAGCTCGGACCTGGTCCGTTTCGCCCTCAACCGCTCGCGGACCTGGCTCCTGTCGGGCTCCCACCCGCCGCCGGTCGCGGCGGCGTGCCTTGCGGCGATCGACGTGCTCGAGAGCGAGCCCGAGCACGTCGAGCGGCTCTGGAGCCGAACGCGCCGGTTCAAGCAGGCGCTCTCCTCCGCGGGGTTCGACCTCGGAAAGAGCGAGACGCCGATCGTGCCGGTGATGGTCGGCGACAGCGCCAAGGCGCGGCGCATGAGCGACCGGCTCTTCGAGCTCGGGGTCTTCGCCCTCCCGATCGTCTTCCCGATGGTCGCCCGCGACAAGGCCCGGATCCGCACGATCATGAACGCCGCGCTCACCGACGAGGAGCTCGAGCTCGCGATCGGGGCGTTCACCAAGGCGGGCCGCGAGCTCGGCCTCGTCTAGGGGCGCGGGCCCGGTCCCTCTACGCGCGCGTTCGAGGGACGACCCCGCGCACCGGCCTCGGGCGCGCCGGTTTCCCTCGAGAACGGCCGGTTTTCGCGCGAGCCGTTATATAGGGTACGCAACTCCCCCGTCCCCACCTAAGGGGGGGACCCCTATCGAGCTATGGCACGACGTCACCGTCCGAGGCGCGGGTCGCTAGCGTACTCGCCGCGTTCACGGTCCGCTCGTCCCGCCCCCAGGGTCCGAAGCTGGTCGGAAGGCGGTAAGGCGCCCGCGATCGAAGGGTTCGCCGGCTTCAAGGTCGGCATGACCCACGCGTTCATGGTCGACTACCGCAAGCGGTCGACCACCGCCGGTCAGGAGGTCGCGGTCCCCGTCACGGTCGTCGAGGTCCCTCCGCTCAAGGTCGCCGCCGCGCGGCTCTACGCGCGAGCCCCGTACGGCTACCGGATCGTCGGCGAGGTCTGGGGCCGGGAGCTCGCGCCGTCCGTGGGGCGAAGGATCCCGCTGCATCCGCCGAGCTCGGAGGAGGCGCTCGCCAAGTTCGCCGCGACGCCCGCCGAGGAGGTCCGGCTCGTCCTGTTCACCCAGCCCGAGCTCATCACCGGCGTCCCCTCGAAGACGCCAACGCTCTTCGAGGTCCGTGTCTCGGGCGAGAAGTTCGAGGACCGGAGGGCGTTCGCCCTCCAGCAGCTCGGCACCGAGCTGCCCGTCGAGAAGCTCGCGAAGGAAGGGGAGTTTTTGGACGTGCTCGGCGTGACGAAGGGGTTCGGGTTCCAGGGCCATATCCAGCGCTGGGGCGTGAAGCTCCAGCCCCGGAAGAACTCGAAACACCGGCGCATGATCGGGACGCTCGGACCCCACAACCCGAGCTTTGTCACCTACCGGATCCCCCAGGCGGGGCAGCAGGGCTACCACCGCCGCACGCAGTTCAACATGCGCGTCCTCAAGATCGTCAAGGACCCGCGCACCGAGCCGGTCGTCCCGGCGGGCGGGTTCCCGCACTACGGGGAGGTACGCAGCGCCTGCGTCGTCCTCCACGGCTCGCTGCCCGGCCCGGCGAAGCGGCTCCTCAAGTTCCGGGTCCCGATCCGCAGCCGGGTCGCGGCCGTCGAGAAGGTCGACCTCCGCTATCTCAGCACGCGGTCAAAGCAGGGAGCATGACGTCCGACGCCCCCTCGGGCGACCGCGCGGCGGTCGAACATACGACCCCGCACCACCGGGCGCACCTTTTGTCGGTCGACGGTAAGCAGCACGCGACCGTCGCGCTTCCCCTCGCGTTCTCCCAGCCGGTCCGCCCCGACCTCATCCGCCGGGCCGTGGTCGCCGCGCAGAGCCACGCGCGCCAGCCGTACGGGACGAGCCCCACCGCCGGCCTCCGCCACTCGGTCGAGTGGTCGGGCAAGGGCCGCGGGGTCGCCCGTACCCCGCGTCTCATGGGGTCGATGACGGGCGCGCAGTCCCCGAACACCGTCGGCGGCCGACCCTCGCACCCGCCGCGCACCGACCGGATCTGGGACAAGAAGATCAACCGCACGGAGCGGCGCCTCGCGTTCGCCTCCGCGCTCGCGGCGACGCGCGAGCCGAAGCTCGCCACGGCCCGCGGCCACCGCGTCCCGCACGGCGCCTCCCTCCCGTTCGTCCTGGACGACCCGGTCGAGGAGATCCGCTCGGCGCGCGAAGCCCGCGCGCTCCTCGAGCGATTGAAGCTCTGGGAGGACGTGGAGCGCGCGCAGGACCGCACCCACCTCACCTCGTCGGGGCGGGCGCGCCGACGCGGCCGGGTCCGCCGGACCCCCCGCAGCGTCCTCATCGTGACGAGCGCCCCGGGCCGCGCGGTCGGCTTCCGCAACCTCTCCGGGATCGACATCGTACCCGCGCCCCGGCTCGCGACCGAGGACCTCGCTCCGGGCGGCGCCGCCGGACGTCTCACGATCTTCTCCCGCGCGGCGGTGGAATCGCTGCGCACGCGCCTCGGCGAGGCGGAGGTGGCCGCATGACCGAACTCCGCCACCGCATCATCCTCCACGCCTACGTGACGGAGAAGTCGATGGACGAGATGGAGCGGCAGAACAAGCTCGAGTTCGTCGTCGACCCGAGGGCGAACCGCGCGGAGATCCGCCGCGCGGTCGAGGCAACGTACCAGTGCAAGGTGGCGAAGATCACCACGAAGAGCGTGATCGCGGGCAAGATCGCCACCGTCCGGTTCGCGAAAGGCTACTCCGCCGAGGACATCGGTAGCCGCGCTGGGGTGTTCTGATGGGAAAGCGCATCATCTCCCGCCGCCGCGGCTCCGGGACCGGGACGTACCGTTCGCCGAGCCACCGCCACCACGGCGCGATCTACCATCCGGCCCCGACGCTCGTCGGGGAGGCGGTGGTCGTCGCGCTCGCCCCCGCCCCTGGCCGCACGGCGCCGGTCGCCGAGCTCACCGGTCCGGACGGCAAGCGTCTCACGGTGCTCGCGACGGACGGGCTCGCGACGGGCGACACGATCGCTCTCGGCGAGGGGAAGGTCGACCGCGGGTCGGTCCTCCCGCTCGGCCGCATCCCGGACGGGACCCTCGTCTCCAACCTTGAGGTGAAACCGTTCGACGGCGGCCGGCTCGTCCGCTCCGCCGGCGCGAGCGCCCTCGTGGTCGCGCACGCCGCGGGTGAGGTGACGGTCCAGCTCCCGTCGGGCACGTTCAAGCAGTTCCTCCCGACCTGCCGCGCCGTCGTCGGCGCCGTCGCCGGCGGTGGCCGCGGCGAGCGGCCGATCATCAAGGCAGGCAAGAAGGTCTGGGCGGCCCGCTCGCTCGCCCGCGCTGCGTTCAAGGTGCGGGGCGTCGCGATGAACCCGGTCAACCACCCGTTCGGCGGGGGCGCGCACCAGCACGTCGGCCGCCCGAGCACCGTGAAGAGCGGAACGTGGCCCGGCGCCAAGGTCGGCCGCTTCTCCCGCTCGAACCGAAAGCGACGCGCCGCCCGCCGTGCGGGAGGAGCGTAGGAGTCTCACCGATGCCGAAGGCCAAGCGCGCGAGGAAGGTCGAGGCGCGACGCAAGCGCGAGTTCAGCTACCGGGGCCGCAGCCTCGCGGACCTCAAGGCGATGGACCTCCCGACGCTCGCGGGGGTCCTCACCGCCCGGGCCCGCCGGTCGATCCGCCGCGGATTCAACACCGAGACGAGCGCGTTCTTCGAGCGGATGCGCACCACCCCGGCCGAGAAGGTCGTCCGGACGCACTGCCGGGACGCCCTCGTGCTCCCCGAGCACGTCGGCCGCCGCGTCTCGATCTACAGCGGGAAGGAGTTCAAGGAGATCGAGGTGCGCCCGGAGATGATCGGTCACTACTACGGGGAGTTCTGCCTCACCCGCCGGTTCGAGAAGCACTCGGGCCCGGGCGTGGGGGCGACGCGCTCCTCGACGTTCATGCCGCTCAAGTAGAGGAGGAAGAGGAGCTACCGATGCGAGGCTACACCTACACCCCCGAGACCGGTGTCAAGGTCGCCCGGGCCCGGGCGGTCGAGCTCCCGATCTCCCCGAAGAAGGCCTACGAGGTCCTCAACGCGATCCGGGGCCTCTCGCTCGAGGAGGCCCGCCGCGTCCTCGAGGACGCCATCGCGCTCAAGCGCGCCATCCCGTTCCGCCGCTACAACCAGGAGACGGCGCACCACACCGGGGTCGGCCCGGGCCGCTACGCGGTGAAGGTCGCGCGATCGGTCCTCCAGGTCCTCGAGAACGCCGAGGGGAACGCCGAGTACGAAGGTCTCGACGCCGACCGGCTCTTCGTCCGGGTCGCGGCGAGCGGCCGCGGGCGCATCCGCAAGGCCTCGATGCCCCGCGCGCACGGCCACGCGACGCCCTGGAACGAGCAGACGACGAACCTCGAGATCATCCTCGCCGAGAAGAAGGGGGCCGCATGAGCTCCGAGCGCAAGGTGATCCAGGAGAGGATGCGCCGCGTCCTCCTCAAGGACTTCCTCGTCCAGGAGAGCGCCCGCGCCGGCTTCGGCGGGCTCGACATCACGCGCACCCCGATGGGCACCCGCGTCACGCTCGTCTGCGAGCGCCCCGGGATCCTGATCGGCCACCGGGGCGAGATCATCAAGCGTCTCACCGGCGACATCCAGGCGCGCTTCCAGCTCGACAACCCCCAGATCGAGGTCCAGGAGGAGCGCCAGCCGAACCTCAACGCCCAGCTGATGAGCGAGAAGCTCGCCTCGACGCTCGAGCGCGGCTGGCACTTCCGCCGCGCCGGCCACTCGACCGTCCGGCGCATCATGGAGTCCGGAGCGCGCGGCTGCCAGGTGATCCTCTCCGGGAAGCTCACCGGCGAGCGCCACCGCACGGAGCGGTTCAAGGCCGGGACGATCAAGTACTGCGGCGAGGCGGTCCGCCTCTGGATGGACAAGGGGTTCTACCAGGCGCGGCTCAAGCCCGGCGTCATCGGCGTCAACGTCTGGATCATGCGCCCGTCGGCGAAGCTGCCGGACGAGATCACGGTGAAGGGTGCCCCGCCCCCGGTGGCCCCCCCGGTCGCGCTGCCCGCGGTCGAGGGGCCGGCCCCGCCGGCGGCCGAGGGCGCCCCGGAGGCGGCGTGACGCTCCTCAGGATGAAGGAGCTTAGGGCCCTCTCCGACGAGGACCTGAAGACCAAGATCGCCGACGCCGAGAACGACCTCCTCAGGGAGCGCGGTGTCGCCGCGATGGGCGGCGCGCCCCCGAGCCCGGGCCGGATGCGCGCGCTGCGCACCAACGTCGCCCGTTCTCTCACCGTCCTGCGCGAGCGCTCGCTCGCGCCCCAGAAGGGTCGCCCGCGCGCGGGGGGGTCTAGGTGAGCCGATGCCCGACGAGCCCCGCGCCGCCCGCGAACTCTCCCGCGTAGAGCGCGCGTCGCTCGCCGGGGAGATCCTGGGCGGGGGCGTGGAGCTCCCGTCGGGGCCGGGCCGGCCCCGCGCGGCGGTCGGCACCCTCGTGGACGAGACGCTCAACACGCTCGTCGTGCGCGAGCCCGGACGCTCCCGGCTCCGCGTTTTCCCGAAAGCCGGCGCCGTCGGCACCGTTTCCCTCTCGGGCGGAGAGTTACCCTTAAGAGGCGACCTCCTTCGCGTGCGTCCCGAGGACCGGACGAAGCGACTTCTCGTCGGCGGTCCGAGGAGGTTACGTTGAGCCCCGCCCGTACGGCCGCAACGCCCCGCGCCCGGGACATCGGTCTCGACGTCCGCGCACCGAAGAACAAGTGCGACGACCGCCACTGTCCGTTCCACGGCCGGCTCCCCGTCCGGGGCCAGGTCCTCGAGGGCACCGTCGTCTCGCGCGGCATGCAGCGCACCGCCGTCGTCGAGCGGACGCTCCTTCACTACGTTCCTAAGTTCGAGCGGTACGAGAAGCGCCGCCGACGCTACCTCGCCCACTCCCCGCCGTGCCTCGATGTCCCGCTCGGCCACCGCGTGCGCATCGCGGAGACCCGCCCGCTCTCGAAGCTCGTGAGCTTCTGCATCGTCGCCGACCTCGGCGAGGCGACCCACCGTGTCCGCGGTGAGGAGGCCGTGGTGGCTCCCACCGGCGGCGCGCCGCCGGAGGAGGCGTCGTGAAGGGCCTCGCCGGCCGGCGCGGCCGTGGCCTCCCGAAGGGGGCCCGCCTCGAGTGCGTCGACAACACCGGCGCGAAGGTCGTCGAGATCATCGCCGTGCGCAACTGGCACGGCACCCACCGACGCTACCCGCGCGCCGGGATCGCCGACCTCGTCATCGTCTCCGTGAAGAAGGGGACACCCGAGATGCGGCGGCAGGTCCTGCACGCGGTCATCGTCCGGGCGCGCGCCCCGATGCGCCGACCGGACGGAACGCGTCTCCAGTTCGAGGACAACGCCGCGGTCATCACGACCGAGACGGGCGAGATCAAGGGCTCGCAGATCAAGGGCCCCGTGGCGAAGGAGGCCGCCGAGCGCTGGCCGCGGATCGCGGCCGCCTCGTCGATCATCCTCTAGGAGGGTCAAGGTCGTGGCGCTCTCCCCGAAGTCCCCGCGGCGTCAGCGCCGCGCGCTCTACTCCGCGTCGACGTTCGAGCGCCGCCGCCGCATGACCGTCCCGCTCTCGCGCGAGCTCCGCAGCCGCTTCGGCCGCCGGTCGCTCCCGCTGAGGAAGGGCGACACCGTGCGCGTCCTCTCGGGAAGCTTCGTCGGACGGGAGGAGCGCGTCGCGAAGGTGAACCTGCGCGACTACTCCGTGACCCTCGACAACGTGACGCTCAAGACGGCGGAGGAGAAGCTGAAACCCCTCGCGCTCCGCACGTCGCACCTCGTCCTCACGCGCCTCAACCTCGCCGACCCCTGGCGACGCCGTTCGCTCAAGGTCCGCGAGGAGGACGTGACGCCCGAGGAGAGGGGCGAGCCCACCGAGGTGGCCGAGGCCGCCCCGGAGAGCGCGCCGGCCCCCGAGCCCGCGCCGGCGGCCGCGGCCCCCGCCGAGGAAAAGCCCGCGTCCCATCGGAAGAAGACCGAGACCCCGGAGGAGGAGCCGTGACGCGACGCTTGAAGCGCCGCGCCGCCCCGCGCTCCTGGACGGTCCCCCGCAAGGGGACGAAATGGATCCTGCGCCCGAGCCCCGGGCCGCACCCCCAGGACCGGTCGGTCCCGCTCCTGCTCGTGCTGCGCGACATCCGCCACCTCGTCGCGAGCGCCCGCGAGGCGCGGATCCTGCTCGGGAGCGGCTCGGTGAAGGTCGACTCGGGCGTGGCGCACGACCTCGCGCGCGGCGTCGGCCTCATGGACACCGTCTCGTTCGCCGCCCCCCTCGACCAGCACTTCCGCATGGTGACGGACCGGCGGGGTAAGCTCGTCCTCGTCCCGATCCCCACCCCCGAGGCGGGCGTGAAGATCGGGCGGATCCGGGCAAAGCACGCCGCGAAGGGCGGCAAGGTCCAGGTCACGCTCCACGACGGCCGCAACCTCCTCTCCGAGGCCAGCACGCCGTACCGCGTCGGGGATTCGCTCAAGATCGAGCTCCCCGAGCAGAAGGTCCTTGCCCACTTCCCCTTGAAGCCGGGCGCGCTCGCGTTCGTCGCGGGCGGTTCGCACGTCGGCGAGCTCGCGCGGGTGGAGCGGATCGAGGTCCGCAACTCCCCGCAGCCGAACCTCGTCCACTTCGCCGAGGGGTTCTCCACGATCAAGGAGTACGTCTACGTCGTCGGCGACAAGTCGCCCGAGGTCACTCTCGGCGAGGGGGCCGACCGGTGAGCGCTCCGGCCGAGGCGGCGCGCCCGCAAGGAAAGCCGACGGGCGAGAACCCGCACCGGGCGGTCCGGGTCCTCAAGGCCGTCGTGAACGCGGGCGTCGGGGAGTCCGGCGAGGCGCGCACGAAGGCGGAGAAGGTCCTCAAGATGGTCACCGGACAGAAGCCCATCGCGACCCGTTCCCACTCCACGAACCGCGACTTCGGCATCCGCAAGGGCCAGGAGATCGGGGCGAAGGTGACGCTGCGGGGCAGCGCCGCCGTCGAGTTCCTCGTCCGCGCGTTCGACGCGCGGGACAAGCAGCTCGACCTCGATTCGATCGACCGCAACGGCAACTTCTCCTTCGGCGTCGCCGACTACACCGACTTCTCCGGGATGAAGTACGACCCGGCGATCGGGATCCGGGGGATGGACGTCGCGGTCGAGGTCGGCCGCGCCGGCTTCCGCCTGAGGGACCGCAAGCTCCAGTCGCGCCCGATCCCGCGAGCGCTGCGCTCCACGCGGGAGGAGACGCGCTCGATGCTCGAGAGCCGCTACGGCGTGACCGTGCTGGAGTGAGGACGCTTTCGATGAAACCGAAGAAGCATTTCGGCCGGAAGGACGGCTGCCTGCGCTGCGACCGAAAGCGCGGGATCGTCCGCCGCTACGGCCTCCACCTCTGCCGCCAGTGCTTCCGTGAGGTCGCCTACGACCTCGGGTTCCGCAAGTACCAGTAGGAGGACCTCGAACGATGACGATCGACCTGCTCAACGACGCGCTCGTGACGCTCCGCCACGCCGACCGGGACGGCAAGCCCCGCGTCGAGATCCAGCCGACCTCGAAGCTGATCGGCGAGGTCCTGAGGATCTTCCGCGAGCACCGCTACATCGAGGAGTTCACCTTCGTCCCGAACGGCCGGGGCGGTCGGTACGACGTCACGCTCTCCCGCCGGATCAACTCCTGCGGCGTCGTGAAGCCCCGCATCGCCGTCGCGCACGACAACCTCGAGCGCTACGAGTCGAGGTTCCTTCCGGCGCAGGACTTCGGGCTGCTCGTCCTCTCCACGAACCGCGGTGTGCTCGCGCACCCCCAGGCCCGCGAGCTCAAGATCGGAGGTCGGCTCCTCGCCTATGTCTACTGAGCGCGCTCGGGACGCCGAGATCGAGCTGCCCTCGGGCGTCGAGCTCTCGGTCGACGGCCGGGTCCTCTCGGCGAAGGGCCCGCTCGGCACCGTCCGCCGCCCGTTCCC
>JBAIXP010000011.1:0-4271 GCA_037916495.1 Thermoplasmata archaeon
GCCCACCACTGTCCGCTCGAGATGTTGTTGCCGGCCGCGGTCATCCATTCGACCACGAGCCAGAGGATCGTCGAGATGAAGAAGAACAGGAACAGGAAGAACGTCACCCATCCGTGCTTCATCGAACTGATCAGGAACGTCAGGGTCATCAGAAGGAACACGAACGTGATCCCTGCGAGCCCGTAGTACTGAACCAGCGCCGAAGGACTGTTGATCGTCTGGGTCCAGATGATGAAGAACGCTCCAAAGCTCGCGAACGCCGAGCCCCAGTAGACGTGGCCCTTCCACAGCGCGATCAGCCCCACGATCAGCAGGACCAGTCCGCCGAAGACGCCCGCGACGGGGAGCGCTGCCCAGAAGCTACCCCACCCACCGAAGCCGTTGCCGTACGGAGAGGGCAGGAAGCTCAGCCCCATCAGCATCAAGGTCAACCCCATCCCGAAGAGGCCAACCACCTTCACGTTCGACCCCATGTCGCCTTTGTCGCTGGACATGGAGGCGGCTGCCCCCATGCCTGTCGACTCCGCCATCGCTGGCATTCAATTCGCGAGGACGTGGTCCTAGTAGATAAACCCCCCTTTTCGACGGTATATCGGTGTTACGCCCCTGTCGAGGGCGGCGCGGACGTTCCGGACGGCCGTTGCGTCGGCCGGAGCTCGGGCTCGGCCGGGTCGCGGAGGACCGAGCGCCGCTCGAGCCGCTGGCCTTAAGCCCGGCAGGCCTCGTTGCCCGGACGATGCAGGACCGCTCCGAGCTCGACAAGATCGTCTTCGGCGAGACCCGCGTGATCCTCACCCGGGACCTCTCCGTGATGAACCCGAACCTCGTGAAGGGCGCCCAGGGCCTCGTCGTCGGAAAGGTCGCGAACTACACTCTCAAGGTCGCCTTCCCGAAGGTGACCGTCGGGATCAACTGGCGGGACTGCGACCTCGTACCGGGCAAGACGGGCATGCCGACCGACGCCGACCAGCCGAAGGTCGTCCCCATCCCCCGCCACGCGGGACAGGACTAGAGCTCCGGCCCCCCGTTCGGCGTCCGGGCGAGGAGCTCCTCGACGATCGCCGGGACCTCGGAGAGCTGGTCGGTCCGGTACGGGGTCGGCGGGTTGTCCCAGCCGCCCGGCAGGAACAGCCGCTGGTAGTGCTGGCCGTAGCTCTGCAGGCCGGTGAACAGGATCCCGCCCCGGAACCGGGCGCGTCGGGCCCCCTCGATGTCGGTCCACCCGTCGCCCACGTGGACCGCCCGCTCGGGGGTCCCCCTAAGGGGGGCGAGGGCGCTCTCGAAGATCTCCGCCGCGGGCTTCGTCCAGGGCCGCTCGTCGCTGAAGACGAGGGCATCAAAGCAGCCGTCGAAGCCAAGCCGGGAGAGGACGGGGCGCAGCGCGGCGCCCGGCTCGCCGGTCGTGTTGGAGATCACGGCGGTCCGGTAGCCGGCGGCCCGCAGCGCCTCGAGCATCTCGCGAGCGCCCGGGGCGGCCCTGAACGGGGTGCGGCCGACCAGGTCGTGGAGCCCCTGGACGTACTCGGACGGTTCGAGCCGACGGCCGGTCTTGCGGGCGGCTCGGCCGAGCTGCTCCGCAGGGGTGACGGTCCTGCCGGCCTGGGAGGCCTCGACCGCCCGGGCGAACTCCTGGGCGAAGGCCGCCCGGAGCCCCTCGCGAGGAACAACCGGCTCCCCCGGGAAGGGAGGGGCCCCGTCGAGGATGGCGGTCGCGAGCTCGAGCTGCGCCTCCATGTACCGCTCCTCCTCCTCGGGCTCGAGGTAGAACAGCGTGTGCCAGAGGTCGAGGGTGACGACCCGGACCCGGTCGTCGCGGGCCGGGACCTCGGTGGCGCCGCGTTCGACGGTTCGTGAAGCTAGCACAGGATCCTACCGGTCCGAGGGCCCGACGTCGGGGTTCGGAGCGGGCTCACCGGGCCCGTACGAGGGCCGGCAGGGGGGAAAAACCTGACCCCCGTGGGGCAGGCGTGCCACCCTACGGACGGCGGACCGCGACGAGCAGCGCGGCCGCCTCGGGCCAGCGGGCCGGGGACCGGCCGAACCGCTCCTCGAGCTCCAGGAGCCGCGCCCTCGCGCTCGGACGCCCGGCGACGGCCTCGACCCGAGGGGCGTCGGGACCGAGGGCCGGGGCGACGGCCAGGGTCTCCTCCACTGTCCAGCCCAGCCGACGGTACCGTTCGTGGATCTCGTCGGGACCCCACCGACGGAACTCGTGCTCGCGGTGCCGCCTGGGCTCGCGGGCGAACCCCTCGGCGAGGACCCGGCGCTCGACCCAGGCGAGCGGTGCCTCGAACAGCCGCCCCACCGCGGAAGGAGGGAGGCGGGCGAGGTAGCGGGAACGCTCGCCGTGACCGGGAGCGACCTCGAGCAGGAGGATCCCCGAGGGGCCGACGAGACTTTCGACCTCCGCGAGGAGGGCGACGCCGTCCTCCCCCGCGAAGCCGAGGGTGTTGCCGAGCAGGGCGACCTCGCCGAACGCCGCCCGAAGGAACGGCGGTCCGAGGAGGTCTCCCGCGACCTCAAAACCATGGTCGTCCGCGTCGGACCGTTCCGTGCGCGCCCGCTCGCGTGCCGCGAGCAGCATCGCCCGGGAGAGGTCGATCGCGACCCGGTTCGACCGCGGGCCCCCCACCCGGGCGGTGAACCGACCGGGACCGGACCCGGCATCGAGGACCCACGGAGCGTCCTCCGCGTGGCGGGTGAGGAACCTCTCTCTCAGCTCGCGGAAGAGGTCGCGCTGCGCCGTGCCTTCGTAGCGAAGCCACTCCCGCTCGGCCCGGTAGGTGTCGGCCCGGACGAACCGGTCGCGCGGGGGGACCGTCTCCCCGTCGCGCACGGCGGGCGGCCGGGGCGACCGTCCGGGGGGCCGGCGGTTTTTCGGAGAGCGACCGACCGGAGGCGTCAGCGCGATTCCCTCTCGGGCGAAGAAGAGGGGGCCTTTATAGGCCGAGCCTCCTCTCCCGCGGTGAACTCCCCATGCCGTACTACGAGTGTCCGAAATGCGGGGGCGGCTACGTGATCGACGTCCCGCCGAGCGCTCGGCCGGTGTGCGACCGCGACGGGGCGCGTCTCAAGCGCGCCAGCGACGCGTCCTACGAGCGCAACGCCCGGGAAACCTAGCCCCGAACCGACCTCATGGAGGCGGCCTCCCCGAAGCTCGGACCGCTCGTCCGACGCTCCGTCCACCACGGGGCGGCCCTCTGGTTCCTCGGCGTCTTCCAGTTCCTCCTCGTGATGGCGGTGGTCGAGTACGCTTGGACCTACCCGTACAGTCTCACGCAGAACTACATCAGCGACCTCGGCAACACCGCCTGCGGCCCGTGGCCGGACGCCTCGTCCGCCGTCGTCTGCTCCCCTTGGCACGTACTGTTCAACGCGTCGCTGATCGTCTTCGGAGCCCTCGTCGTCCTCGGGGCCCTCCTCCTCAAGTCGGCGTTCCCGGCCCGGAAGAGCTCCCTCGCCGGGCTCGGCCTCGTGGCCCTCGCGGGGGTCGGCACCGTGCTCGTGGGCGTCTTCCCCGAGAACGTCGTCTCGAGCCTCCACGCCCTCGGCTCGGTCCTCGCGATCCTCGTCGGGGGGATCGCCCTGGTCGTCCTGTCGGTCGCGATGATGCGCGACACGCGCTGGGACGGCTACCGCGCCTACACGCTCCTCTCGGGACTGGTCACGATCGCCGCCTTCGTCCTCTACGTGACCGGGCACGCCTACGCGCTCGGACCCGGCGGGATGGAGCGCGTCGCCGTGGGGCCCGAGTTCCTCTGGCTCCTGCTCGCTCCGATCCACCTCCTGTACATCCCCGCGTACGCGCCGAAGGCGATCCCCGGGTCCTGAGCCCCGGGGGGACCCGGGGCGCCGCGCGACCGGAATCGTCCGAGCTACGGCGCGCGGGGCCGGCCGCCCCCCTCAAGGACGGTGGTCCGGATCCGCTCGACGACCTCGGGGTTCGCGAGGGTGCTCGTGTCGCCCGTGTCCGTCCCGTTCGAGATCCCCGCGAGGACCCGCCGCATGATCTTGCCCGAGCGGGTCTTCGGCATGTCCGCCACGACGTGGACGCGCCGTGGGCGGGCGATCTTCCCGATCGCGGTCTCGATCGCAAGGACGACCCGGCGCCGGACCTCCTCGGGGGGGTCCGTGACCCCGTGCCGCAGGGCAACGTAGACCTCGGGGACCCGTCCCTTGAGCTCGTCGGCGACCGGTACCACGGCGGCTTCGGCGACCTCGGGGACGAGGAGGCACGCCGACTCGATCTCTTTCGCTCCGAGCCGGTGTCC
>JBAIXP010000012.1:0-14826 GCA_037916495.1 Thermoplasmata archaeon
GTCGCGCCCGAACGCCGTCGAAGGGTCCCTCTCGACTCAACGCGGACGGGTCGTCCGCCGAGGATGACACGAGGACAACCCCGGTGTCCGAAACCCCCGGCCGGGGTCAGACCGCCGAGAGGGCTGACGCCTGCTGTGACGCGGCTCGTTACGGCCGGGGAATACCGGGAGCGCTCGCGGGTGCAGGCGCCTCAGGTCGTAACCGAACGCCGACGTCCTGCCCGACCGGCCCTTACCGGGCCAAATAGCACCGCTCGGGTCAAAACCGGCGTTATGGACGCAACACCAGCTTGGGGGAAGGCGCGGTACCCCCTCGAGCCCTACCGGACGGCACCGGGAGGGACCGCGGGGCTCGACCCGCCCCGGCGGCGCCCCGCGCGTCGAGGAAGAGCCCCCCGGAACGGCATCGGGGGGCGGGGGGTGCGCCGGTGGCGCAGCTTCCGGCCGTAGGGTCGGAGGCGAACGGCTGCCGCCCCTCCGACATCAAATGGTCGTGGGCGTGCCGCAAGATCGACCCCGGGTCGGTGCGGCCCGACTGGCGGGGGGAGCCGCACGTTCCGCGGGTCGGGGACCTGGTCCTGACCCGCGTGAGCGGCTCGGGCCACCACGCGGCGGTCATCACGCGGGAGAACCGCCGCCTGCAACTCTACGTCGGGGACGCGCTGGTCGGGGTCTTCGGCCACCGGTACGCTACCGCCGCGTTCGAGGGCGAGGTGCGGGGCCTCGAGGAGTTGAGCCTCCTCACGGCGGGGGGCCTCGTCGGGACCGTCCTCTCCTCCCACGAGAAGGCCGGATCGCCGACCCCGCTCGAGTTCGTCGGGTTCGTCACCGACGCAACGGGCGAGCGCGTGAACCTCAAGGATCGGCTGTTCCGGCCCGTTCCGGCGCCCGCCGCCCATCCCCCGCTCGTCGTGGTCGTCGGGACCTCGATGAACGCGGGGAAGACGACCGTCGCCGCCGAGCTCGTCCGGGGACTGAAGGAGCGGGGATTCGAGGTTGCCGCGTGCAAGCTCACCGGGAGCGTCTCGAACCGGGACGGCGATTCCTACCGTTCCGCGGGCCCGTCGACGGTCGTGGACTTCAGCGACTACGGGTTTCCGTCGACCTACCTCGCGGCCGCCGAGGAGCTCCGCGGGCTGTTCGGCACGATGCTCGCCGACTGCTCCGCGCTCGCCCCCGACGCGGTCGTGATGGAGATCGCGGACGGCCTCACGCAGCGGGAGACCTCCCTCGTCCTGCGGGACGAGGAGTTCCAGAAGCGGACCTCGGGGGTGATCCTCGCCTCCTCGGGGGCGCTCGCGGGCCTTTACGGGGTCGGCGAGCTCGTCGGGCTCGGCTACCGGGTCCTCGCGGTGTCCGGGTGCGTCACGTCCTCCCCCCTCGAGACCCGGGAGTTCCAGTCCCGCTGCCCGGACGTGCCGGTCGTGCTCTCGGGAAGTCGCGACGGGAAGCTCGCCGAGACCGTCGAGGTCCAGCTCGAGGAGCTGAACGCGTGGTCGGAAACCGGAGCCTACCGGGGCCGACCTCCCCCCCTTCGGGGCCAAGGGGGCGCGTACTGACCCCGTACCGAGCACGGTCCGGGCCGGTCGCGCGGTGGGCGAAGGGGATCTCGGTCGTGCCGGCGGGCCCGACGCGGGAGACGTTCGAGATCGGCCGCAGCGTGGAAGGTCGACCGATCGTCGCGGAGGTCCACGGCGGGCACGAGGCCAAGACCCGGGTCGTCGTCCTCGCCGGGCAGCACGGCGACGAACCGGGGGCTCGCGAGGCGGCCCGCCGGCTCTCGGCCGACCCCCCGGGGGCGGCGGGAGCCGCGCTGACCGACGGCCGGTTGGCCCTCGCGGTGATCCCCGAGGCGAACCCGGACGGCGCGGCGCGGTCGAGCCGGACCAACGCGCACGGGGTCGACCTGAACCGGGACCACCGAGAGCTTTCCGCGCCCGAGACGCGCGCGGTCCACCGGTTCCTGAGCTCGTTCGCCCCGCACCTCCTGCTCGACGTGCACAATTTCCCGGCCCGACGGAGCCACCTTCTCCCCCGGTGGGGAGAGATCGGCTACGACGTCCTTCTCGGGCGGCCGACGAACCCGGCGATCGAGCTGGGGCCGCGCGACCGGTCGCTCGCGCGGCTCGAACGGTCGATCGGCGGGCACCTTGAACGACAGGGCTACAGCTGGCACCGGTACGTCATCTTCCAGCGTTCGGGCCGCGTCCGGCCGAGCACGCTCACGACCCGCGACGCCCGCAACGGGGTGGCGCTCCGCTTCGAGATCCCGACGCTCCTCGTGGAGGGGCGGGCCGGCCGCGCGTCGATGCCCCCCGAGACCGCGCGCCGGCTCGCCGCCGCACTCGAGGAGGCCGTCCGCGCCGCGATCGAGGCGACCGCGGAGCACCCGCTCGACCCTCCCGACCCCCGGGGCGCCGCGGCGCGGCCGGGATCGTCCGTACCCGTGCGGTCCCGCTGGGGCTCCCCCCGGCCCGGGGGGCCGTTCCTGTTCCTGGACCCGGCCACCGGCGAACGGCGGGACCGGATCCAGCTTCCGTGCGTGCCGGGACCGGTGCCGGCCGGACCGACGCTCGTTCCCGAGGCGTACGCGGTCCCGTTGCGGCTGCGCCCCGTGCTCGGGGTCCTCGAACGCCACGCGTTCGTCTCGGAGGACGGGGCGGCTCGTTCCTCGCGGCTCGTGGAATCGTACCGTCGCGTCGGGGAGAGGTCCGCCCCGGGAGCGGACGGTGGCGGGTCCGTCTCCGCGGGGTGGGTCGCCTCCCTCGACCGCCGGTCCCTCGGTGCGTACCGACTCTTTCCCACCGCCCAGCTCGGCGGCGTGGCCCTCTGCCTTTGGCTCGAGCCACGCTCCCGCTTCCGTCTGAACGGGCCCGAAACCGGTCCGCTCGACGAGGAACCCGAGTACCCAATTCTCCGTGTGATGGCCTCGGCTGCGGTTCCGGACGGGCGCCGGCGGCCGGTTCCACGGGCGAGCGGGCACGCGCGGGCGGGGGGCCCCTCGTCGCGGTCGGTGGTCGGAGGGCGTCCCCGTCCCGGTTCGAGCATGCCCCGGTTCTCGTGCCGCTCGCCGCGCGACGCGGAGGGCGGCCTCCGGCTCGGTAGAGAGGGGGCACCGTGAGCACGCGGGCCCCCGGACCGTTCAATTTCCGCAAGCGCCACCGGGCGATCCTTCTCGCGTTCCTGTCGGCGGCCGCGGGCGGCCTGGACGCGTACGCCCTCCTCCGCCTCGGCCACGTCTTCGTCTCGGCGCTTTCGGGGACGACCGTCCTGCTCGGGGTCGCGCTTGCGTCGCAGCGGCTCGGGTCGGCGGTCCTCGCCGGGACCGTGTTCCTCGGGTTCCTTCCGGGGGTCCTGGTCGGGACCCTCCTGATGCGCGATCGCGCGCGGCGCTACGCGTGGGACCAGCACGTCGAACGGGTCCTGGCGCTCGAGGCCGGCACGCTCACCTTCCTCCTCCTGTGCGTCACCTGGGGCTGGCCCCTCGGGCTGGTCGCCCTGTTCTCGGTCGACATCATGGTCTTCCTGGCCGCCTTTGCCATGGGCCTCCAGAACACGGCCGGCCGCGGGGTGAACCCGTCGGGGGTCACGACGACGTACGTCACCGGCCCGATCCTTCGGCTCGCACGCAAGGCCGCGGGCAAGAACCGGACGCCCCTGAGGGAACCGCCCTCCGAGGGGCTTCGCCCCGAGGAGGACCCCGGACGGTTGCCGACCGAGTCGCTGTTCGTCGCCGTCTGGGTCGCCTACTTCGGGGGCGTCGTCGTCGAGGTCGTCTTGTTGCGGTTCCTGTCGGCGATCGCGTTCGCCTTCCCGACGCTCTTGGTCGTCGAGGTCGCCGTGGTCGCCCCGCTCCTGGACGTCTGGCGCCCCAGCCCCGAGAGAGCGCCGGGGGCGGAGGTGGCCGGGCGTGGCGGGGGACCCGGGGTCGCGCGGTCCGCCGAGGAGCCGTCCGCGGAGGCGACCCTCCCCATCCCGTAGCGGAGGGGCCTCGGACGTCGCGCGACGGGCGGGGCCACGGGCGAAAATCCGCGGCCTCCCGGCCGCCGGGGGACCGCCCTTAATAGCCGGACGCCTACCGCCGAAGGAGAGCACGTGGCGAAAGTCGACCCGGCCCAGGCCCGTGCCCTCGCGGAGAAGATCCGGGCGTCCGTCCGCACGGCGGTGGTCGGCCGTACCCAGGCGGTCGAGACGGTCCTCACCGGCCTGGTCGCCGACGGCCACCTCCTCATCGAGGACCTTCCGGGCCTCGGCAAGACCCTGATAGCCCGTTCGTTCGCGCTCGCGCTCGGGCTCGGCTTCCAGCGCATCCAGTTCACCGCCGACCTCCTTCCGCACGACATCATCGGCGGCGAGATCCTCGACCCGTCGAAGGGCGTCTTCTCGTTCCGGCAGGGCCCGGTCTTCACGAACGTCCTCCTGGCGGACGAGATCAACCGGGCTCCCCCGAAGGTCCAGTCGGCACTCCTCGAGGCGATGCAGGAGTACCAGGTGACGAGCGAGCGGACGACGTACCCTCTCCCCCGGCCGTTCCTTGTCCTCGCGACCGAGAACCCGATCGAGCTCGAGGGGACCTACCCGCTTCCCGAGGCCCAGGTCGACCGGTTCCTCATGCGCCTCAAGGTCGGCTACCCGGACCTCGAGGAGGAGCGGACGATCCTCGACCGTCGCCGGGCCCGCGGGACCGACCGTGTCGACGCCCCCCAGGTTGCTGACCTCGCCTCGTTCCGCGACCTCCAGCAGGCGGTCGAGTCGGTCGAGCTCGATCCGTCCGTCCTCGGCTACATCGTCGACCTCGTGCGGGCGACCCGGGACGACCCTCGGGCCGAGGTCGGGGCGAGCCCAAGGGGCTCGCTCGCCCTCCAGAAGCTCGCCCGGACCCGGGCGCTCCTCCTCGGTCGCGACTTCGTCCTGCCCGACGACGTGAAGGTCCTCGCCGAGCCGGCGCTCGCTCACCGGATCGTGGTGAAGCCCGAGCCGTGGATCCGCGGGGTGCGCGGGGAGGCGGTGGTCCGCACGGCGCTCGAGCGGACCGCGGTGCCGAAGGCGCGGGACGTCCCGCCGGGCCAAAAGGCGTTTTGAGCGGGCCGAAGCTCGCGCGGCCAATGTCCGCGGCCCTCCCGCTCGTCGTCGTGGCCGACCCGATCGACCGGTCGGCCCTCGAGGCCCTGCGCTCGGGCCCGTGCCGGCTGATCGATGCGAGCCGGACCCCCTCCGACCTCGCCCAACACCTCGGCGAGGCCTGGGGGCTCCTCGTGCGGAGCCGCACGAAGGTGACGGCCGAACTGCTCGGGCGGGCGCCGAAGCTCGAGCTGGTCGCGCGCGCGGGGGTCGGCGTCGACAACATCGACCTGGCCGCGGCGTCAGCCCGGGGGATCAAGGTCGTCAACTCGCCGCGGGCGGCCGGCCCGAGCGTGGCCGAGCTCACCCTCACGTTCTACCTCCTGCTCGTCCGCGAGCTCCTGCCGTCGATCGCCTCGGTGCGTGCCGGCCGCTGGGAGCGCGGGACGAAGGGCCACGAGCTTTCGGGCCGTACGGTCGGGTTCGTGGGCTACGGGCGGATCGCCCGCGAGGTGGCCCTCCGGCTCGGGCCGTTCGGGGCGAAGGCGGTCGCGTTCGACCCGTTCCTTCCCGCGCCGGTCGACGCGACCCCCCTCGTGAGCTTTCACGAGCTGCTCGAGCGGTCGGACATCGTGAGCCTCCACGCCGCGCTCACCGAGGAGAACCGTCACCTCGTGGACGCCCGCGCGCTCGCGAGGATGCGCCCGGGCTCCTACCTCGTCAACGTCGCCCGCGGGGCGCTCGTCGACGAGAAGGCGGTCCTCGCCGCCCTCCGCTCGGGCCACCTCGCCGGAGCGGCGCTCGACGTCTTCGAATCGGAGCCCCCGACCGACCGGGAGCTCCTCGACGATCCGAGGGTGATCCCGACGCCGCACCTCGGGGCGTCGACCGAGGAGGCCCAGCGGCGGGCCGGCGAGGAGATCGTCGCGGAGGTCTTGCGGGCCCTCAAGGGGGAACCGCTAACCGCCCAGGTCCTCATGGGCGGCCGATGACCTTCGACCCCGAGACCACGACGTTCCTCATCGCCGGGCCGGTCCGCATCCACCCGCGCGTGCTGCGCGCGATGTCGACCCCCTCGTTGAACCACCGGGGCGACTACTTCCGCGGGATCGTCGCGGAGCTCAAGGAGCTCCTCCCGGTCCTCTTCGGCGCGAAGGGCCATCAGGCGATCCTCTCGGGGAGCGGCACCGCGGGCCTCGAGGCGGTCTACTCCTCGCTCCTCCCGCCCGACCGCCGGACCGTCGTCGTGAGCAACGGCAACTTCGGGGAGCGGTCGGCGGCGATCGCCAAGAAGTTCTCGAGCCACGTCACCGTCGTCAGCGCGCCGTGGGGCGAGCCGCTCCCGGTCGACCGGATCGCCGCCGAGCTCGAGAAAGGGGACGTCGGCGCCTTCGCGGTCGTCCACAACGAGACGAGCGTGGGCCTCGCGAACGACCTCGCGGCGATCGCTCCGAAGGTCCGCGCGTCCGGGGCGCTCTTCCTCGTCGACGGGATCAGCGCGGTCGCCGGGATCCCGCTTCCGATCGAGGCGTGGGGCGTCGACGCGGTCGTCGCGGGGAGCCAGAAGGGCCTCGCCGCGCCCGCCGGGCTCGCGCTCGTTCATCTCTCCGAGCGGGCCCGCAAGGCCCTCCGGCCGTCCACCTACTACCTCGACCTCGCGGCGCACCTCGCCGCGCTCGAGAAGAACGACACGCCGTGGACGCCCGCGGTCCCGCTGTTCCTCGCGCTGCGCGAGGCGCTCCTGATCCTCCGGGAGGAAGGGCTCGCGACCCGGCTCGACCGCACGCACCGCCTCGCCGAGGCGAGCCGCGCGGCGGCGGCCGCCCTCGGCCTCGAGCTGTTCCCCGACCGACGGTTCGCCTCCGACACGGTCACGGCGATCCGGAACCCGGACGGGATGGGCGACGCCCAGCTGAGGAAGGTCCTCGAGAAGGAGTATAACATCCTCGTCCAGGGCGGGCAGGGGGCGCTCACCGGGAAGATCTTCCGCATCGGCCACATGGGGATCGCCGACTGGCCGGACCTCCTCGTCACGTTCGCCGCGCTCGAGCGGATCCTCGGAAAGGCCGGGCGGCTCCGCGCCCCCGGCACGGCGCTGGGCGCGATCGTCGCCGGGATGCCCTGAGGCGCCCCGCGCTAGATATCGACGATGACGCGGGCCTTGCCGCGTCGGGGGTCGAACAGGAGGTCGTGGTAGGTGATCGCCTTCACCTCCGTGCGGGGACGGTGGCGGGCCGGGTCGAACGGCTCCCCTTCAAGGCGGGCGACCAGCGAGGTGACCGGCCGCCCCGAGGTGGTCACCGAGATCCGTCGTGCGAGGAACCCCTCGGTCTCCTCGAGGGCGAGGAGCTCGCCGAGGTAGGCGACGACGAGCTCGACCGGGTCCCGACCGGAGGCGCGGACGGTCCGGTCCGTGCGCGGCCGGACCCGAGCGGGGTCGCTCAGGAGAGCGTAGAGGGCGAGCCCCAAGCCCTCGAGCAGGGCCGCCTCGTCCGGCCCGGTCGCCCAGACCCCGACGTCGGCGGTCGTCGGGAAGCTTCCCCATCGGCGCGCGGGCACGGCGCGGGCGGCGGGCGTCGTAGGCCCGCCGAGCCGCGGGTCGGCCTTAAGGGGTCCTCGTGGTGTCGGCGCGCGCCCCGATGAAGGCGACCCTCCTCGTCCCGACGCTCAACGAGGCTCCCTCGATCGGCGAGGTGCTCCGCAGGTTCCGGCAGGCCGCCGACGAGGCGAACCGGACCGTCTTCGCCGCGACGCCCGTCGACTGGGAGGTCGTCGTCGTCGACGGCGCGTCGACCGACGGGACGGCGGAGATCGCCCGCGGGGAGGGGGCGACCGTGATCGTCGAGCCTCGGCGGGGCTACGGACGGGCCTACAAGACCGGGCTCAAGGCCGCCCAGGGCGACGTGATCGCGACCGCCGACGGGGACCTCACCTACCCGGTGGAGACGGTGCCGGCGCTGGTCGACCGCCTCCTCCGCGAGGACCTCGACTTCCTGAGCGGCGACCGCCTCGCCTACGTGAGCCGCCGGTCGATGACGACCGAGCACCGGATCGGGAACTGGGCGCTCAACCTGTTCCTCGCGATCGCCTACCACCGGTTCGTCCGCACGCTGCCGGGGCGCACGCTCGCCGACAGCCAGAGCGGCTTCTGGGTGTTCCGGCGCTCCGTCCTCGACCGGGTCCACGTCGAGGCGGACGGCATGGCGTTCAGCGAGGAGCTCAAGATCGAGGCGGTCGTGCGGGGCCTCAAGTTCCGCGAGGTGCCGATCCACTACGGCGAGCGGTTCGGGCCCCCGAAGCTGCGGAGCTGGCGGGACGGGGTCGAGAACCTGGTCTTCCTCCTGGAAAAGCGCCTCGCAATCGCCCGCGAGGGACGCTCGGGGCCCCCGACGCCGTTCTCGCGCAGCTGAACGGAACGACGGGCCCGCGGGCCTACTGGGTCTTGCCGGACCGCTCGCGCGACTTCACGCGGAGGCCCTTGTAGCCGCACCGGCGGCACTGGACCGCCTTCGGCGGGTTGCGCGCGGAGCAGTTCATGCAGACCTTCTTGTTGAGAAGGCGCTCCACGGCCTCGGGAAACGGCATGAGGGTCGCGGGGACCGACCCTCGCTATAAAACATTCGCCGGGCCGGGGCGCTCCGGGACCCTCGGGCGACCGGGGGCCAAGCGAGATAGCCCGGTGGCCGGCTAGACGGTCGTGCTCGCCGAGGAGGAGGGGGCTGAGGCGGTCCGGCTCGCCCGCCGGTCCGTCGGTCGCCTCTTCGGCCCGAACGGGTCCGACCGGGAACGTTCCGTCCTGCCTCCCGTCTTCCGCGAGCGCCGGGGGGCGTTCGTCACGTGGAAGGTCCACCCCGGCGGCGGGCTGCGCGGGTGCATCGGCTACCCCCTCCCCGTCCTCGCGCTCGCGGAGGCGATCGAGCGCGCGGCCGTGTCGGCCGCCCTCGAGGACCCCCGTTTCCCTCCCGTCACCCCCGAGGAGTTCCCGGAGCTCTTCGCCGAGGTTTCGGTCCTCGGGGTACCGACGCCCGTCCCGCTCGCCGAGCGTGCCTCCTCGATCCGTCCGGGGGTCGACGGGCTGATCGTCGAGGCCGGCTCCCGGAGCGGCCTCCTCCTCCCGCAGGTCGCGCTCGAGCAGGGGTGGAACACGGTCGAGCTCCTCGACGGCACGTGCGAGAAGGCCGGCCTCGCCCCCGGAGCGTGGCGGCGTCCGTCGGTCACCGTCCGGTCGTTCCGCGCCGAGGTCTTCCAGGAACGGTCCCCGGGGGGCGTCGTGGCCCGCCTTCCGTCGGGCGTCGGGGCGGCCGGACCGACAGTCCCCTAGGCGGGGACCCGGACGACCTCGGCGGCGAAGGAGAGGCCGTCGAACTCCCAGGCCGCAAGGTCCGGGCCCTTCTCGGGGGACCCCTCGGGAAACTCGAGGGTCTCGGCGAGGATCTCGCGCGTCAACAGCTCGGCCCGGCCGAGCAGCGCGTCGCGCAGGGCTCCCGAGGCGTAGAGGCGGACCCGCACCTTGTCGCCGTAGCCGAGCCCGAGGGATTTGCGGTGCTGCTGGAGCCGGCGTGCGACCTCCCGGTACATCCCTTCGGCGAGCAGCTCCGGGGTCGGCGCGCGCGCGAGCGCCGCGACCGCCCGTCCGCCGTCCTCCCGGACGACCCAGTCCGCCTCGCCGAAGAGCGGGCGGTCCTCGGAGGACCGGAACGAGACCGCGCGGACGTTGAGCTCCTCCGCCAGGAGCCGGGCCCCCTCCTCGCCGAGGGGGGCGAGGGCCTCGTCGGCCGGACGGAAGAGGACGACCTCGGGGAGCGGGATGCGGGCCTTCACCCCGGCGCGCTGGCGGAGCTCCCGGCCGACCTCGACGAGCTCGCGAAGGCTCGCCATCGCCCGTTCGAGGTCCTCCTCCCGGGGTGCGAGGGGCGCGTCCGGCCAGCTCCCGAGGTGGACCGAGCCGTCGGCCTGCCGGTAGTCGAGGCCGCCGACCTCCTGGTGGACCGATTCCGCGACGAACGGGAGCAGCGGAGCGAGGAGGCGGGCGACCGAGAGGAGGGTGTAGGAGAGGGTGCGGTGCGCCGCGAGCCGCTCCTCGGGCCCCTTCTCCCCCCAGAACCGGGGGCGCGATCGCCGAAGGTACCAGGTCGACAGGTCGTCCACGAGCTCCCGGACCGCGAGGGCCGCGGGCCGCGGGTCGTACGCCTCGAGCGCCGCCTCGATCGCGGCGCGGGTCGCCTCGAGGCGGGAAAGGAGCCACCGGTCGAGGACGGAGGCGGGACGGACCGGGGTCCCGTGCGGAGGAAGGTTGTCCGCGCGGGCGTTCTCAAGGTGGAAGGCGACGACGTTGCGGAGGGTGCCGACGGTACGGTTCGCGCTCTTCTCGACGATCGTCTCGGAGAGGCGCATGCCCTCGGTGAAGTCGAGGGAGAGGAACGCCCACCGCGTCGCGTCGGCCCCCTGACGGCCGAGGAGCGACATCGGCTCGAGGGCGTTGCCCTTCGATTTCGACATCTTCCGGCCGGATTCGTCGAGCACGAGGCCGCTCGTCAGGCAGGCACGGTACGCCGGACGGTCGAACAGGGTCGTCGCGAGGACGAGGAGCGAGTAGTACCACCCGCGGGTCTGGTCGAGCCCCTCGGCGATGTAGTCGAGCGGGGCCGCGGGGTCGAACGGCCCCGGCTCGAACGGGTAGTGGAACTGCGCGTACGGCGCCGAGCCGCTGTCGTACCAGGCGTCGATCGTGTACGGCTCCCGGGCCGCGGCCGCGCCGCACGTTCCGCACCGGACCTCGAGAGCATCCACCGCGACCCGATGGGGGTCGAACGGCTCGGGGAGCGCGGCGCCGACCCGCTCGGCGAGCTCGGCGAAGCTGCCGACACAGGTGAGGTGGCCCGCCGGGCACGCCCAGATCGGGAGGGGTGTCCCCCAGAAGCGGGTCCGCGAGAGCGCCCAGTCCTTCGCCTCGGTGAGGAAGTTGCCGAACCGTCCGTCCCTCAAATGGGCCGGGACCCAGCGCACCGTCCGGTTGTGCCGGACGAGCCGCTCGGTGACGCGCGACGTCCGGACGAACCAGGAGTCCATCGCGCGGTAGATCAGCGCGGAGTCGCACCGCCAGCAGAACGGGTAGGTGTGCCGGACCGTCCCCTGGGCGAAGAGGAGCCCCCGCGATTCGAGGTCGCGGGTGAGGAGCGGATCGGCCGCCTTGAACGCCTTCCCCGCGACGAGCGCGACGCGGTCGGTGAACCGGCCCCTCGAGTCGAGGGGGTCGAAGATCCCGACCCGCTCGCGGGCCCCGACCCGCTGGTCGTCCGGGCCGAAGCTCGGGGCGACGTGCACGACCCCCGTGCCCTCCTCGAGCGTCACGAAGTCGTCGAGGACGACCCGGTACCGTCCCTCCCCCGGGCCCGGGGTGTCGAACGGCGGCCGGTAGCGCGCGTCCACGAGCTCGCGTCCGGACATCTTCGCGACGAGCTCGGCCCCGGCCGGGAAGTAGCGGGGGACGGCCGAGGAGGCGAGGACGAGCTCCTCTCCGTCGGGCGTCCGGACGATCGAATAGTCGAGGTCGGCCCGCACCGCGACCAGGAGGTTCGCGGGAAGCGTCCAGGGGGTCGTGGTCCAGACGAGGAGCGAGCGGCGGGGCGTGCGCTCCGGCTCGAGCGGGAACCGCACGGTCACCGACGGGTCGGTCGTCTCCCGGTACCCTTGGGCGACCTCGTGCGAGCTCAGCGTCGTCTCGCACCGCGGACAGTACGGGAGGACGTAGTGGCCCTTCTCGAGCAGCCCGCGGTCGAAGAGCGTCTTGAGCGACCACCAGACGCTCTCGATGAACGGCGGGTCCATCGTCCGGTAGGCGTGGTCGTAATCGAGCCAGTAGCCGATCCTTCGGCTCATCTCGCGCCAGCGGGAGGCGACCTTCTGCGTGTCCGCCCGGCACTCCTCGCAGAAGCGGGCGACGCCGAACGCCTCGATGTCCCGGTGGGAGCGGAGACCGTGGCGCTTCTCGATCTCGATCTCCACGCCCAGCCCGTGGCAATCCCAGCCCGCCATCGGGCTCACGATGCGAAAGCCCCTCAGCCGGCGGTAGCGAAGCTGGACGTCCTTCAGGATTCGGGCGATGAGGTGGCCGATGTGCGGCGGTCCGTTCGCGGTCGGGGGCCCCTCGGTGAAACGGAACGTCGGGCCGGACGGGGGTCCCTCGAGCGCCCGCGCCGGGACCCCCTCCCGGTCCCAGTAGTCGAGGACCCGTTCCTCCCACGCCCCGCCCGAGGTCGGGGGAGCCGGAGCCGCCGACGCCATCGCCCCCTCTCGACCGGCCGCGGAAGATAACGTTCGAGGACGCCCCTACCGGCGGAGGCCGGGCGGCGGCGGGGACCGGGACTCGGGACCCACGCGGGCGGTGGGGTGGGCGCGGACCCGGGTCGCCTCGAGCCAGCCGACGTGAGCGTCCCTTCCCAGGACGACCTCGCGGGCCTTGACCGCGCCGACCTCGACCTTCTCGAGCGTGACCGACTCCGCCTCGATCCGCTCGATGCGGGCGTGGCGGAACTTTCCGAGCAGGCGGTCGAGAGCTCCCGCCTCGGGCCCGACGGCGCGAACGGAGCGGCCGACGGCCGACCCCAGGAGGGAGCCTTCGCCCAGCTCGAGCTCCACCGTGACGGCCCGGACCTCGCCCGGCACGCGGACCGAGCCGGCGAGGCGTGCCTCGCGGGCCGTGGCCGCCTCGGCCGCGAGCGAGCCCCGCGTCACGAGCGTCCCGGCGACCTCGACCGGTCCGTCGATACGGACCGCGCCCGCGAGCGCAGCCTCCCCCGCGCGGACCGCGCCCCCGGCCCGGATCGAGCCGTGGAGGCTCAGCTCGCCCGCCACCGTGAGCGTTCCTACGACCTCGAGCGAACCGCGGACCGAGAGGTCCCGGGCGGAGAAGGTCCCGCCGACGACGATCGTCCCGGCGAGCTCTCCCACGCCGACCTCGACCGCTCCGACGACCTTCGTGACCCCGCGGGCCGACCAGGTCTCGGCGCGGACCTCGTCGTGGAGGGCCGCTCCCCGCTCCCTCAGCGGGGCGCCCAGCGGTGGCGTGCGCCTCGGCTCGCCGTCCAGAGGAGGGGAGGCGGCCGGCGGCGGAGCGGCGCTGGCCATCGTCGGACTACCTCGCTCCCAGTCGGAGACGGCGGTGGGTGACCATGATGCAGAGGTCCTCGATCGCGGTGAGGCCGCTCGCCCGCGCCTTCTCCGCGGCCGCCGGATTCCTCACCCCGAGCTGCATCCAGACGACCGGCACGTGGCGCGCGATCGCTTGCTCGACGATCGGGGGGACCTCCTCGCTGCGACGGAAGACGTCGACGATGTCGACCTTCGTTTCCGGCGGGATCGCCGCGAGCGAAGGGTACGCCTTCTCGCCCAGCACCTCCGTGAGCATCGGGTTCACGGGGACGATGCGGTAGCCGACCGACTGAAGGAACCGCGCGACCTCGTTCGAGTCGCGCTCGGGCTTGTCGGAAAGGCCGACGACGGCAATCGTCCGCGCTGTGCTGAGGATCTCGCGAAGCCGCTCGTCGCCGGGGATCATGCGGGGCCCGAGCCGGGCCGCTTACAAGATGCCTGCGGATGCCGGCCCGGCGCCGACGCGACGAGCGGGCGTTCATCCCGGCGGCCGGACGATCGGGGGTGGCGTCGGACCCTCCGCGGGGGCGGCCGGAGGTTGGGGTCCCCCCGTCGTCCCGAGGGAGGGCGGGGACGGAGGGAACCACGGTGCGAGGGTCGGGGGAGCCCCGGCCGACGGGCGTTCGGGCCGGCGGGCAAGGTAGTACACGAGGCCCACGAGCGCCGCCCCCACGAGAAGCGCGTAATGGGCCGCCACCCCGGCGTCGAGCGAGACGAGCGAGAGGAACGACGTTGCGTCGTTGAGCCCGTGCAGGGTCGCCGGAACGGCGAGGTTCCCGCCCGAGCTGTGGTACGTCGCCGCAAAGGCGAACCCGAGCAGGAACAGCTGCTGGTAGTACAGGGGCGAGACGACCCCGTAGGTGAGGCCGTAGTAGAGGTGGACGCCGGCAAAGACCGCGCTGGTGACGATCGCCGGGCCGAGCCAGGTGTTCGTGCGTCGCGACCAGCTTCCGAAGAACCACCCCCGGAAGATCACCTCCTCGCACGCGCCGACCAGGAAGGAGAGACCGACGTAGAGCCACGGGTCGCCGGCCGCGGACTTGAGCGCCGGGTTCTCCCGACCCAGGGCCTTGAGCGCCGCCGGGTCGACGACCGCGTACACGATCAGGAGCGCCACGGCGAGGACGAACGCGAGCAGGGAGAGCCCGCCGAACCAGCCGAGCCCGATCCCCGTCGAGGGCCCCATGCGCCGCGCCCAGTCTCGCAGCGGGTCGATCCCGACCAGGACGGCGAAGGCGACGATCGGGACCAGGTAGACGACCGCGAGGTCCCCGACCAACGTCCCGTAGACGAAGCGGACCCCGGGCCAGGCCGGGTCCACCAGGTACTGGCTGACCACTGCCCCGACCGCGATCGCCACCGCGAGGCCGAACCTGAGCCCCCACGGACGACGTCGGATCCGGTCGAGTGCGCCCAACCCCCTCGCCGAACCGAGGGGAGCGTCGCCCTCCTCATATCGACCCGGCCCTCCGGTCCTGCCGGTCCGAGATGGCGATCGCCGTGCTGGTGAAGGCGGTCCCCGACGTCGAGACGATCCGGTTCGACCCGTCCAGCCGCTCCGTCGTGCGGGACGGCTCGGAGCTGTTCCTCAATCCGTTCGACCAGCGGGCCCTT
>JBAIXP010000013.1:0-5818 GCA_037916495.1 Thermoplasmata archaeon
TGGGAGAGGAGGTTCGAGAGCATCCCGCCCGGGACCTGGTGCTGGAGGATCATCGGGTCGGTCTGCAGCGACCTCAGGTCGAGGAGGGGCCGGTAGTGCTCGAGGACCCCGCGAAAGTACTCCGAAAGCTCCGCGAGGGCGCCGAGGTCGAGCCCCGGGGAGGCGGGCGCCCCCGCGAGCGCTCCGACGATCGTCTCGGTCGGTGGCTGGCTCGCCCCGCCCGCGAACGGGCTCAGCGCCGCGTCGACCGCGCTCGCCCCCGCCTCCGCGGCGGCGAGGCACGTGAGCGTCGAAAGCCCCGCGGCCGAGTGCGTGTGCACGACCACGGGCAGCCCCACCTCGCGGACGAGGGCCCGCACGAGGGTCGCCGCCGGGCCGGGGGGCATGAAACCGGCCATGTCCTTGATGCAGAGCTCGTCGGCCCCGAGCTCGGCGAGCCGTCGTCCGACCGCCACGAACGATTCGAGGGTGTGGACGGGCGAGCTCGTGTAGCAGATCGTCCCCTGGGCCCGCGCGCCGGCCCGTTTCACCGCCCTGAGGGCGGTCTCCATGTTCGCCGGGTCGTTGAGCGCGTCGAAGACGCGGAAGATGTCGATCCCGCCCCGCGCTGCCTCCTCGACGAACCCGCGGACGGTGTCGTCCGCGTAGTGGCGGTAGCCGACCAGGTTCTGCCCGCGCAGGAGCATCTGGAGGGGTGTGCGGCGGGCGACCCGCTTGATCGCCCGGAGGCGTTCCCACGGGTCCTCGTTGAGGAACCTCAAGCAGACGTCGAACGTAGCCCCGCCCCAGACCTCGAGCGAGCGGTAGCCGACCGCGTCCAGGCGCTCGAGCGCCGGCAGCATGTGCCGGGTGCGCATCCGGGTCGCGATGAGCGACTGGTGCCCGTCGCGCAGGACCGTCTCGGTGATCGCGACCAAGCTCGCTCGCCCCGTGCCCTGCTAGAGCGGGATGTTCCCGTGCTTGCGCGGCGGCCGCTCCTCCCGCTTCGAGGCGAGGAGCGAGAGCCCCGCAACGAGCCGGTCGCGCGTCTCCGCCGGGTCGACCACGTCGTCGACGAACCCCCGTTCCGCGGCGAGGTACGGGTTGAGGAACTCCTGTGCGTACGCCCCCGCGAGCTTGCCGCGGAGCGCGGCGACCTCCGCCGGAGCGGCCGCCTCGAGCTCGTGCCTATAGAGGATGTTGACCGCCCCCTCCGAGCCCATGACGGCGATCTCGGCCGTCGGCCAGGCGAGGTTCAGGTCCCCGCCGAGGTGCTTTGAGCACATCACGTCGTACGCGCCGCCGAACGCCTTGCGGAGGATCACCGTGAGCATCGGCACGGTGGCCTCGGCGTAGGCGTAGAGGAGCTTCGCCCCGTGGCGGATGATCCCGCCGTGCTCCTGCGCGGTCCCGGGCAGAAAGCCGGGGACGTCCACGAGGGTGAGGAGAGGGATGTTGAACGCGTCGCACGATCGTACGAACCGCGCTCCTTTGACGGACGCGTTGATGTCGAGGGTCCCGGCGAGGACCGCCGGGTTGTTCGCCACGACGCCCACCGGCCGGCCATCGAGGCGCGCGAGGCCGACCACGAGGTTTCCCGCCCAGCCCGCGTGGACCTCGAGGACGCTGTCGGCGTCCACGAGGCGCTCGACGACGGCGTGCACATCGTACGGGGCGTTCGGGTCCTCGGGGACGATCCGGCCGAGCTCGGCCGCCGACCCGTCAGGAGGCGGACGCGCCTCCGCCCGGGGCGGTTCCTCGACGTTGTTGAGCGGGAGGTAGGCGAGGAGGCGGCGGGCGAGATCGATCGCATCCCGGTCGGAGCCCGCCGTGAAGTGCGCGACGCCGGAAAGCTCGGCGTGCGCGGACGCCCCCCCGAGCGACTCCATCGACACGTCCTCGCCCGTGACGGCGCGGACGACCTCCGGACCGGTGATGAACATCCGCCCCGTCCCCCGGGCGATGACGACGAAGTCGGTGATCGCGGGCGAGTAGACGGCCCCCCCGGCGCACGGCCCGAGGACGAGGGAGACCTGGGGAACGACGCCCGAGAGGAGCACGTTGCGGTAGAAGATGTCGCCGTAGCCGCCGAGCCCCAGGACGCCCTCCTGGATCCTCGCGCCGCCCGAGTCGTTGAGGCCGACGATCGGGACGCCCGCCTTGCGGGCGGTCTCCATGATCTTGACGATCTTGGCCGCGTGCGCCTCCCCGAGCGCCCCGCCGAACACGGTCGCGTCCTGGGCGAACGCGCAGACCGGCCGGCCGTCGACCTCGCCCCAGCCCGTGACGACCCCGTCACCCGGGACCTTGCGCTCGCCGAGACCGAACTTCTCCACGCGGTGGACGACGAACGGGTCGATCTCCGTGAACGTCCCCGGGTCGAAGAACGTCTCGAGACGATCGCGCGCGGTGAGCTTGCCCTGCGCGCGGTGCTTCTCGACCCGCTCCGCGCCGCCGCCCTCGCGCGAACGGCGCTTTAGCAGGGTCCAGCGGTCGAACTTCTCGCTCACGCGCCCTCCTCGAGGAACGCGAGCTCCCCCGCCCGGGCCTCGAGGGGGCCGTCGACCGCGTCGATGGCGACGGCGCCGTCCTCGGCCACGCCGGCCAGGCGGCCGACCGATCGGCCGTCGAGCGCCACCCGACGGCCGAGCCCGTGCAGCCGGGTTCGGACGCGGGCCACGATCGACGCGGCCCCTTGGGGCGCGTCCAGCACCGCTCGGGCGGACGCGGCGGCCGCAACGACCGAGCGCTCGAGCTCGGGAAGGTCGACGGGACCCTCCGCAAGCTCGTTGAGACCCACCGCAGGGTACGAGAGACCGCGCGGCCAGCCGCCGTCGGGAGCGGCGGCGTTGACGCCAACGCCGACCACGTCGACCGGGCGGCCGTCGGCCGTGGCGACCCGGTCGACCAGGATCCCGCCAAGCTTGCGGGCCCCGCTCCCGGGGGACGCGACGACGAGGTCGTTCGGCCACTTGAGCAGGACACGGATACGGTAGCGCGCGTCGAGCGCCTCGGCCACGAGGGCGCCTACGCCGAGCGAGACGAGCCCGGGGGCGGCGGGCGGGTCCCCGAGCACCAGCGAGAGGTACAGGCCGCCCGGCGGCGAGATCCAGGACCTCCCGCGTCGTCCGTAGCCCGCCGTCTGCGACCGCGCGACGACGGTCGTGCCCGCGGGCGCGCCGCTCCGCGCGAGCTCGATCGCCCGGTCCTGGGTGGACGGCAACGCTTCGAAGAACTCCCGCGGGGCCACGGTCGCCGACCCGCCCGGTCGAGGAGAACGCTCGCCCCTTAACGGTTGGGGCGCGGTGGTCGCCGGGCCAGCCCGACCCGATGGCCTCAAGTGAGCGACGAGGTCGCCCCCGCGATGGCCGGCGCGGGTTCGACCGAGGAGCTTCTCCAGGGGGTCGCCGGCGGGGTCGAGGCCGAGCTCGCCCAGCGTCTCCGCGGCTTCCTCGGAGGGATGATCCGCGCCTACCTTCCCCAGGCGTGGGAGTTCCGGACGGAGGACGGCCCGTGCGTGCTGGCGGTCGACCGCGACGGCCGGGTCCGTGTGCGGCCAGGACCCGCGGAGGCCCCCGACGTCACTGTGGAGCTCTCGCGCGAGAACCTCCGCACGGCGCTCACCGAGCGACGCGCGGGCGCGGTGCCCGCGGACGCGGTCCGGGTGACGACCCACACCGCGAAGGGACGGACCGCCTTCGGCGCGCTAAGGAGCCGTCTCGGCCTGTAGGCCCGGTACGCGGGGCGCCTACGCGAGCCCCCGGATCCGTCCGACCATCTTCACCGCGGAACGGACCGCGTGCGCCGCGTTCTCGATCCGGTCCTGGGCCTGGAGACGGGTCTCGCCCGGACCCGAGATGCCGAGGCCGACCGGCTTCGACCGCTCCACCGAGAGGTCGAGCAGCTTGCGGGCCGCCTGCTGCATCACGACCTCGTCGTGCTGCGTCTCCCCCTCGATGACGGCGCCGAGCGCGACGACCGCGTCGACGTCCGACCGGTCGAGGAGCGCCCGGACGGCGAGCGGGAGGTCGTAGACCCCCGGGGCCTTCACGACGGGCCCGAGCGTCGCGCCGAGGAACTCGACCTCCTCCTTCGCCCGCTCGAGCATGAGCATGCTCACGTCGTAGTTGTACTCGCTCACCGCGATCGCGACCCGGATCCCTGTGCCCGCCTGCGTTGACTTCGGCATCGTGCTCTTCCTCCGCCCGTCACCGCCGCCGCGCCGGACCGGCGTCCGGGAAGCCTTGGCGGAGGCCCGAGCCCGCCGAGCGGGCGAGGACCTTCGGGCGGAACAGGAGGTGGAAGGCGTTGAGCGCGTGCTCTTCGGCGCGGCGGCGGGCGAGCCGGTCGAGCTCCCGGTCGTCCTTCGCCTCGTCCTCGAAGACGAAGCACTCGACCACGGGCTTCGCCTCGAGCACGCCGGCGAACATGAGCCCGAGCGACGCCTCGTGCGCGCAGACCCGGTCGTACTCGGCCTTCCCGGGCATGCCGAGGGCGAGGCAGAGGTCGACTCGGTCGTGGGCGAAGAGCTGGCGGCAGGCGACGGGGAGGTCCTTGATCCCGGGGACGGTCCGCCGGACGACCTTGAAGCCGGAGCCGGCCCCGCGGAGGGCGGCGAGGGCCGAGCGGGCCATGTCGACCCGGGCGAACGTCGTGTCCACGAGACCGATCGTCCTCACGGCCGGGCCCCCGGGTTCTCCCGGCCGCGTTCGAGGATCCGCTCGACGATCCGCCGGGTCGCGAGCTCGTCGTGCGGCAGCACCCCGATGCGGACGACTTTCACGGGGACCCCGCGGCGGGCGCACTCCCGCTCGATCTCCCGCTCGTCCCACCGCTGGTCGTGGCCGAGGGCGACGATCTGCGGACGCTCCTTTTCGACCGTCGCGTAGATGTCGGTCGCCGATCCGAGGACCGCCTTGTCGACCGGTTTCAGCGCTCCGACCATCTGGCGGCGGATGTGCTCGGGGACGTACGGTTCGTGCTTGAGGCGCCGCGCCGTCTGGTCGCGCGCGACCACGACGACGAGCTCGTCGCCGAGCTTGCGCGCCTCCTCGAGGAAGTAGAGATGGCCCGGGTGCAGGAGGTCGAAGACCCCCGTGGCCATCACGCGGACGACCATGTCCGCCAGGCCTCGGTGAGGTGCGCTCCCTCGAGGAACGGGTAGCCGCGGTCCCGGGCGAACTTCTTCGCCGCCGCGGGGTCGCGCGCCCCTCCCGAGTCGCCCAGCATCTCGCAGACGGTGGCGGATTCGGAGAGGCCCCCCATGCGGGCGAGCGAGACGGCAAGTTCGGTATGGCCCTTTCGCTCGTCCAAGAGCCGCGGGGCCGCGTAGAGCAGCGGGACGTGACCCGGCGAGACGAACGAGGCGCGGAACCGCTCGGTGAGCGCGGTGTCGGACAGGTGCGGGGCGGCGCGGGCGATCTCGCCGACGGTGCGGATGGTGAGCGCTCGGTCGTTGTCGGGGACCCCGGTGAAGGTCGCGCGGTGGTTCACGCTGATCCCGAAGGAGCTGCGGCGGTCGTACCGGGGCGCCTCGGCGAGGCCCCGCACGCTCGGGAACTCGCGCGCCCCGACATCGAGGAGCTCGGAGAAGAACGGAAGGTCGAGCCGGCGCCTCAGCTCGTCGGAGATCGCGGTGCAGACGAGCCCGCCCGCCTCGTGGCGCGCGAGCCGGACGAGCTCGGGGGTCGCGCGCTCGGAGAGGAAGACCAGGTCCGTCTCCCCCTCGCGGTCGGCCGCGTCGTAGAGGAGGACCGGCTCGCCCGACGCGAGCGCGCGGGCGGCAGCGAGGACCTCGGAGGGGAGCCGGGCGGCCGCAGCGGCCAGCATGCCCGGGGGA
>JBAIXP010000014.1:0-5051 GCA_037916495.1 Thermoplasmata archaeon
CGGACGGGGATTCGGTTTGTCCTCTGCCGTTTTCGATCGCCTTTACTTACGGCATCTCGGTTGATTTCTTGTCCTCCCCCTACTAGAATGCTTTACTTCGGGGGGTTCCCCTTCCTTGCGGAATGTCCCTTGCGGGACCGGAGTTCCGATTAGGTGATCGGTGGATCAAAGGTTCCTTGCGCCTACCCACCGCTTATCGCAGCTTGGCACGACCTTCATCGGCGCCCGAGCCCAGCCATTCCCCAACTGACAGGAGTCAGCTACACTGATTACGCTCGACAAGCGTCCAGAACGCGTGTGATCGGCGTCATCGGTCCCGCTGCCGGCACGGCAAGGGGACCCTCGCCCTTCCCCGGAGAGGCCCCGGCCTCCGCGGGTGCATGTGCCGACCGAACAGCAGCGCCGTGGCGCGGCCAAGGGTCCAAGAAGATTTTCTATTAAACCCTTCCGTCGGCGACGCCGTCGCTCGCGGGGACGGGGGGGGCCCGAACGGCCGGACCCAGGGTCCGTGCCGGCGCGGTCGCGGGCAGGGCGGGGGGCCCCTCGAACGGCCGGACCAGGGTTTATCATCGGAAACCGACCAACACAGACCACCATGCCGTCGCGGAAGCTCCTCGCGAACGCGCAGGACGTCCCCCCCGGGGGGCACGCCCTCGGCTTCTACACCACGCGCCGGGAGGCGGCCGCCCTCACCGCCGACTTTCTCCGCGGGACCCCGAACGGCCAGGCGGCCCGGGTCTGGGTGCCGGACGAGCAGAGCGCCGCGCTCTATGCCGAGGCCGCGGGGGACCGCGCCCCGGCGCATGTCGGCTGCGTCGCGATCCTCCCCGCCGAACAGGTCGAGGAGCAGGAGGGGAAGCTCCGCCCCGTCGGGGAGATCCGCGCGTTCCTCGCCTCGCACCCGGAGGGAGTGAGCGCGGGGGCGGACACGATCAGCTTCTACTGGACGCCGGCCACCGTCCCAGCCCATCTCGAGTACGAGGCGTGGTTCGCGGCACAGCCCCGGGCCCGTTCTCGGTTCCTGTGCCCGTACGACCTTCGCTCGATCGCCGCGACCGACGCGCCGCGGGTCGTCCACGAGCTGGCCGCCCACCACTCCCACGTTGTCCTCGCGGACGCGAGCGAGCCCGGCGCGCGGCTCCTCCAGCTCTTCGTCCCCGACACCGTCTCCGATCTCCCGGACGCGCTCGACGCCGCCCTCGGTTGGGCGGTGAAGCACGGTTACGTCGAGATCGTCCCGAAGACCCGGGAGCTTAGGCTCACCCCGGCGGGCGACGAGGTCCTCCGTGCCTGGGGCGAGCGGCCGGCGGTCGACCGGGGAGGGCCCGCCGGAACCGGCGCCGAAGGCAAAGGGCCGGCCTCGAGCCGCCCACGATCCGGGCGGACCTGACGGATCCCGCCCGGGGTCGGGCGCGCGAACCCGGTCAGCGGGGCCGCTGGGCCCACGCGGCCCGGTGGAACGGCCCTTCGTAGCGCGTCGCGGCGTACCGGCAGAGCCCCTCGGCGTTCGGCTCGCATCCGCCGCACGTCCTCTCCGAGGGGACCGGTGCGCGGACGTTGTCCTCCCGGATCTGGCGGACCGCGACCTTGAGCCAGCTCGCCTCGGCGTCCCCGTACGGCACCTCGACCCACCCCTCGTGGAGGCCGGAGCCTGCGGCGTCCCCGTAGAGCACGATCCCGTGCGTCGGGCGCCGCCCGAACGCGGCCTCGACAAGCCGGCACTCCGCGATCGCCTGGACCGCGTCGAAGAGGCGGCCGTGGGCGGTGTGGTAGCCGACGAAGAGGTGGGTCGCCTTGTACTCGACCGGGACCGGCGAGCCGTTCTGGAGGAGGACGACCATGTCCGGCCGGCCCGAGAGACCGAGCTCGGGGTCGTGGAGGTTCTGGTGCGGGCCGGTGAACCGGGCGTCGAGGCGGACGTTCTCGGGCGGGAAGAGGACCGGGAGGTCGTCCTCCCCGTCGTCGAGGTAGACGAGACGGTCGCGCTCGGTGAAATCGATCCGACCCTCGAAGATCTTCGTGGCCCCTAGGGGAGGGAGGAACAGCGGCGAGTGGCGGAGCGGAACGACGTCGGCCGGCGTCCGGACCGGGCCCTGCGCGCCGTCCGCCGTGCGCAGCCGGCGCGCCTTCTCGAGCTCCATCTCGTGCGGGCACCGGAAGTACGCCACGAGGTCGTGGGGGGTCAGTCGCTCGGCGAGTTCGGGGGTCGGAGCTGCGAGCATCGCCCCGCCTCGCCGGGCGGGGTCTATGAACCTACGGCTCGACGGGAAGGAGGGCTACGCCCCCACCGACGCCCGGAGCTTCTCCTTCGCCTCGGACCCCAAGCTGGACCGGTCGAGCAGGCGGGCCAAGAGCGCCGGTTCCGGCCCCACCTTCCTCACGAGCGTCGCCCACAGGGGAACCACCTCGGCCCTCCCCCGCTCGGCCGAGCGGACCAGCCCGTATTCCGGCCGGCTCACCCGGAACCGGAGGCCCTCCCGCTCCGCGTCGAGCGTGCGCACGCGGTCCGGACGACCCCCGAACTCCGCCTCCTCGTCGAGGGAGGTCGGCTCGAGCGGGACCGACCACTCGACCCGCGCCCCCTCGAGGGGCGTGCCCACGAACGCGCGGGCCCCACGGACCAGACGGTCCGGGCCCCAGTCGGTCGGCGCCACCGGCTCGATGAGGTACTCCGCGAGGAGCGCGCCGATCCGGTCGACGCCGGCCCGCGTCGTCGCGAGGTCGATGTCGTGCGGCGCGATCGGCGCCCCCAAAAGCCACGCGGCGGTCGACCCGCCCACGAACCACGGAACCCGCTCCTCCTCGAGCGGAGGACCGAGGCGTCGGGCGAGCTCGCGGACCGCCGGGAGGATCGGGACCGGAGCGAGCCCCGAGGCCTGGGCGACCATCGTCTCGAGGACGAACCGGTGGCGCTGGTAGGCGAAGCGCACGCGCGGCAGCTCCGAGAACGGGAGGAGGTAGCGGCGGTGCCAGCAGCGGGGCCCCCCGAACATGCACGGGGCCGGAGGATGGACGAACCCGAGCGGTCCCAAGGGGCCGCGGGGCGGGCCCCCCGCGTCCTGCCCACCGTCCTGGGCGTGGTGGGTGAACGTCGTGCCCTCCCCGATCCGGTCGAGGGAGAGCTGGTGGAGGAACCCTCCGCCCGTGTCGGGGCCCGAGACGAGCTCGCTCGCGGGACGCGACGTGTCCGGCACGGCTGCCGTTCGGGCGGGCTACGCGGGAGGAGGGGCGAGCGGGAGGGCCTCGGGGATCGGGATCCTGCCGGTCCGCACCTCGAGGGTGCCGGCGTGGCGTCGCGCGTGCAGATAGTTTCCGCTCGCGAGCGACGTCCAGGTCCCCTGTTCCCGGTCGAACGGCTCGCTCCCGACGACGAGAGAATGCGGGCCCGATCGGTAGCACATCTCGTAGTACCGGCGGCCCGCATCGAGGAGGCCCGGACCGTGGTCGCCCGTCCAGAGACAGAACGCCCAGAGCTCCTCGGGGCCCGGGGCGTAGAGGACATTGAGCCCCGTGAACGGCGGGACCTTCGTCTCGCCGGTGCCCTTGCGGACGCGCACGAGGTCCTCGACCGTGCGGACGTAGCCGCGCAGCGGGTCGGAGATCTCGGCCGTGTTGCGCACGAGCAGCCAGAAGAGGACCTCGCTGTCGTTCACGCCCCGCAGCTCCTTCTCGTAGATCCCGAGGTAGGGGCGCGTCTCCCGCGGGAACGGGATCGAACCGTTGTGCGCGAAGAGCGCCGTGTGCGACTCGAACGGCTGGGAGTTCTCCGGCCCCAGGAGCTGCTCGGGCGGGAGACGCATGGGGTTGCTCGCGTGCCGGAGGTGTCCGAGGACGAGCGGGCGACCGGCCGCGTGGGCGGTCTCGGTGAACCGTTCCCGCTCGCCGGGCTCGAACGCTCCGCGCACCCCCTTCACGACGTGGGGCCGACCCTCGGGGGAGAACCATCCGATGCCCCACCCGTCGCGCTGGGCGGTGTCGGGGGAGGCGTTCGCTTGGGCGAGGAGCGAGCGGTCGGTGCGGACGAGCCACGGCTCGGCCGATTCAGAATTCACGGTGAGCAGGCCAAAGAGACGGCACATCGGACCGGCCTACCCGCGCCGCCTAGATAAACGGCCGGCGGGTCTTCCCCGCCGTACGCCTCGGCCCATCAACGCTTTCTACCCCGGCCCGGCTAGTCAAGCGGGGCAGCGACGATGGTGGCGATCGAGGTTACGCCGGCAGCGCGGGAGCAGGTCCTCCAGATCATGGCCCGCCAGCAGAAGTCCGACGCGGCGCTCCGGGTCTACGTTCAGGGGGGCGGATGCTCGGGCCTCACCTACGGGATGACGTTCGACCACCAGGAGTCGGGCGACGAGGTCGCCTTCCACGACGCCGGGCTCGTGGTCGTCGTCGACCGGGCGAGCGCCCCTCTCCTGGACGGGCTCAAGGTTGACTTCCTCACCGGGCTCGAGCAGTCCGGCTTCAAGATCTCGAACCCGAACGCGAAGTCGACGTGCTCCTGCGGGAAGTCGTTCTCGGCGTAACCTGCGAACCTCGTGGTGCGCGGGCATTTATACCTCCGGCGGCGTGGAATTCTGGGGTAGGGTAAGGAGGGCCCCAAGCATGAGCGATAGTGGAAGCATCGAAGTCAATGTCACCAGAGAAGCGCAGGACCAGGTCCGGGACCTCATGAAGGGTCAGAAGCCCGGCACGGCGGTGCGCGTCTACCTGCAATCCGGCGGCGGAGGCGGCGGCTGCGGCTCGGGGAGCTGCGGCTGTGGCTCGAGCGGCGGAGGCTGCGGGAGCGGCGGCGCCCCGGCGTTCGGGATGGCGTTCGACCGGCCCCGCAACGGCGACAAGGTGATCCCGGTGGACGGGTTCCAGCTGGTCGTCGACGACATGAGCGCCGAGTTCCTGAAGGGCGCCAAGATCGACTTCGTCCAGGACCTGAACGCTTCCGGTTTCAAGATCACGGCCCCCAACCTCCCGGCCCCCGAGCACGGCCACGGGTCGGAGGGCGGCGGCTGCGGTTGCGGATCCGGCGGCTGCGGGTGCGGTTAGGGATCTTTCCC
>JBAIXP010000015.1:0-5918 GCA_037916495.1 Thermoplasmata archaeon
ACGTGGCCCTCCTGGATCAGCTCGGGGACCTTGCGGTAGAACAGGGTGAGCAGCAGCGTGCGGATGTGCGAGCCGTCGACGTCCGCATCGGTCATCAGGATGATCTTGTGGTAGCGGAGGCGGGAGAGGTCGGTGTCGTCGCCGATCCCGATACCGATCGCGGTGATCAGCGACCGGATCGCCTCGTTCTGGAGCATCTTGTCGAGGCGCGCCTTCTCGACGTTGAGGATCTTGCCGCGGAGGGGGAGGATCGCCTGGAACTCGCGGTCGCGCCCTTGCTTCGCGGTCCCGCCGGCGCTGTCGCCCTCCACGAGGAAGAGCTCGCACTGGGCGGGGTCGCGGGAGTGGCAGTCGGCGAGCTTCCCGGGTAGGCCCCCGCCCTCGAGGAGCCCCTTGCGGCGGGTGAGCTCGCGGGCCTTGCGCGCCGCCTCGCGGGCCTCCGCGGCCTGGAGGGCCTTCGCGATCAGCGACTGGCCGGTCGACGGGTGCTCCTCGAGGAACTCGGCGAGCTTCTCGTTGACCGCGCTCTCGACCTGCCCCTTCACCTCGGAGTTGCCGAGCTTGGCCTTCGTCTGGCCCTCGAACTGCGGCTCGAGGACCTTCACCGACAGCACGCAGGTGAGCCCCTCGCGGACGTCCTCGCCGGTGAGCCCCTCCTTGTCGGATTTGATCCATCCGCGCTCGCGCGCGTAATCGTTGAGCGTCCGGGTAAGGGCGGCGCGCAGCCCGATGACGTGGGTTCCTCCGTCGACGGTGTTGATGTTGTTGACGAACGCGAGCGTCGTCTCGTTGTAGCCGTCGGTGTAGAGGAGGGCAAGCTCGATGTCGGTGGTGTCGCGCCGGGCGTGGATCGCGATCGGGGGCCGGAACAGCGGGTTCGATGTCCCCTTGAGGTCCTCGACGAACTCGGAGAGGCCGCCGGCGTGGCGGAACGTCTCGTCCGAGCCGGTCCGCTCGTCGCGGAACCGGATGGAGACCTCGGGGTTGAGGTAGGAGAGCTCTCGGAGCCGCCGGCCGATCGTCTCCGCGTCGAAGTTCACCGTCTCCATGACGGTGCCGTCCGGCTTGAACCGCGTCTCGGTCCCCCGCGTGGTCGCCTCGCCCACCACGCTCAGCGGGGCCACCGGGGCGCCGCGCTCGTACCGCTGGAAGTACTCCTTGCCGTCCCGGCGGACCCGGACCTCGAGCCACTCGGAGAGGGCGTTCACCACGTGGACGCCGACGCCGTGGAGCCCGCCCGAGACCTTGTAGGTGTTCCGGTCGAACTTCGAGCCGGCGTGCAGGACCGTCATCACGATCTCGAGCGCGGGGCGGTTGTACTTCGGGTGGTTCTCGACCGGGATCCCTCGGCCGTTGTCCCGGACCGAGCAGGAGCCGTCCGCGTGGACCGTCACGTCGATGTCGGTGCAGGCCCCGGCGAGGACCTCGTCGATCGAGTTGTCGACGACCTCGTTGACCAACTGGTGGAGGCCCCGCGCGTCGGTCGATCCGATGTACATTCCGGGGCGCTTGCGGACCGCGCTCAGGCCCTCGAGGACCTGGATCGAACTCGCGTCGTACGCGGGGGCTTCGGAGACCTGCTGTGCCATCGGAAAATCGGCGGAGAAACCGACGTTTTTACGAGATGCGCCCGCGTTATAACGCTTCGGCTTCACCCGCCGGCCGGCTCTCGAAAACACCCCCTAAATCCTCTTGCCAAAGGGGGCCCGCACGACGCAACGCGGGGGCGATCCGGCACCTGCGGATGGCCCACCCGAGGCGGTCGTGCGGACCACCGGCCCGGACCTCGGCCACGGCCCTGCGGACCGCCCCCTCGGGCAGCACCGCACCGAGGGGTGCCGGGCCCGCCACAGTCCTAATAGCGAACGCCCTGCTCCGCCTCCCTCACCGTATGGGGGACGAACCCGAGACGCCCGACGAGACGACACGGGCTCCCGAGGGAGGGGCCTCTCCCCTGACCCCCGCACCGGCCCCGAAGCCCCCGGTCGAGGACTGGGAGTCCCGCTTCAAGTACCTCTTCGCGGACTTCGAGAACTTCCGCCGGCGGGCCGAGCGCGAGCGGGAGTCGATCACGCGGCAGAGCCGCGCCGCCCTGCTCCGCGAGCTCCTGCCGCTCGTGGAGGCGTTCCGCTCCGCCCACGATGCCGCCCGCCAGCTTCCCCCGTCCGACCCGCTCCGCCAGGGTCTCGAGCTTCTCGACCGGGAGTGGACGAAGTTCCTCCGCCATCAGGGCCTCGAGCCCGTCGCGGTGCCGGGGGAGCCGTTCCGCGCGGAGGAGGAAGAGGCGGTCGGCGAGACCGCCCCGAACGACGGCGCCCCAGACGGCGCGGTCGCCGAGATTGTCCAGCAGGGCTACCGGTTCTTCGGGGGCCTCCTTCGACCCGCCAAGGTCATCGTGGCCCGCGCCCGACCGTCCCCGGAAGCAATGGCGGAGAAGGCCGAGTCCGACCCGCACGAGACGGGAGGTGCGTCCTCCTGACGCGTTCGTCCGAGGTTCCGGGGTTCTACCGGAAGTCGACCGCCGAGCGCCGCGAGTTCGTGCGCGAGTGGGCCGGGCTCACCGAGACGGAGCTGCGGGCGCTCGAGTTCCCACCGGGGGTCGACCCGGCGACCATCGACCGGATGATCGAGAACGTCGTCGGCGTGATGCCGCTCCCGCTCGGGGTCGCCACGAACTTCCGCATCAACGGGACCGACCGGCTCGTCCCGATGGCGATCGAGGAGCCAAGCGTCGTCGCCGCGGCGTCCAACGCGGCGAAGGTCGCCCGGGCGAGCGGCGGGTTCTTCGCCCAGTCGACCGCGCCGGTGATGATCGGCCAGGTCCAGATCCTCGACGTGGCCGACCCGGCGGCGGCGCGCTTGCGGATCCTTGACCGGAAGGCCGAGCTGCTCGCTGCGGCGAACACGGTCGACCCGGTCCTGGTGAAGTTCGGCGGCGGGGCAAAGGAGCTCGAGGTCCGCACGATCGGCTCGCCGCGCGGGACGATGCTCATCGTCCATCTGCTCGTCGACGCCCGCGACGCGGGCGGGATGAACGCGGTCAACACGATGTGCGAGTCGCTCGCCCCCGAGCTCGGCCGGCTCGCCGGCGGCCGACCGCTCTTGAGGATCATCTCGAACCTCGCCGTCCACCGCCTCGCGCGCGCCCGCGCGACGTTCCGGGCGGACCTCCTCGCCACCCCGACCTCCTCGGGGGCCGAGGTGGTCGACGCGATCCTCGATGCCTGGGCGTTCGCCGCGGGCGACCCGTTCCGCTGCGCGACGCACAACAAAGGGATCATGAACGGCGTCTCGAGCGTCGTCCTCGCGACGGGGAACGACTTCCGTGCCATCGAGAGCGGCGCGCACACCTACGCCGCATGGCAGGCGAGCGGAGGCGGGGTCGTCCGGCCCTTGACGACGTACGAGAAGGACCGCGAGGGGAACCTCGTCGGCTCGATCGAGCTCCCCGCCCCGGTTGGGCTCATCGGCGGCGCGACCGCCGTGCACCCGACCGCGAAGGCCAACGTCAAGATCCTCGGCGTGAAGACCGCCAGCGAGCTCGGCGAGGTGCTCGCCGCGGTCGGGCTTGCCCAGAACTTCGCCGCGCTCCGCGCCCTCGCGACCGAGGGGATCCAGCGGGGGCACATGGAGCTCCACGCCCGCAACCTCGCCGCGAGCGCCGGGGCCCGCCCGGAGGAGGTCGACCGGGTCGTTGAGGTGCTCGTGCGCGAGCGGAAGATCCGGTTCGACCGCGCCAAGGAGGTCCTCGAGGAGCTCCGGCGCGCCCCGTCCGCCGGATGAGGCCCGGCGTCCTCGCGCTCCAGGGGGACGTCCCGGAGCACCTCGCCGCCCTGGGTCGCCTGCCGGGGGTGGCCGCTCCGAGCCCGGTCCGCGCCCCGGCGGACCTCGACGCGATCGACGCGCTCTTCCTTCCGGGCGGGGAGTCGACCACCATCGCACGGCTGCTCAAGGCGAGCGGCCTCTGGGAGGCGCTCTCCGTCCGTCTGGCACGGGGACTGCCCGTCCTCGCGACCTGCGCCGGGCTCATCCTGCTCGCGCGCGAGCTCGAGCCCGCTCCGAGCGGGCCGAACCCCCCGACGCTCGGGGTGCTCGATGTCCTCGTCCGAAGGAACGACTACGGCAGCCAGCGGGAGTCGTTCGAGGACGCGGTGCGCGTGGAAGGGCTCGAAGGGGGACCGTTCCCCGGCGTGTTCATCCGGGCGCCGCGGATCCTCAAGGTCGGACCGGGCGCCCGTCCGTTCGCCTGGTGCGGTGGGGAGGTCGTCGGGGTGCGCGCCGGCTCGACCTGGGGCCTTTCGTTCCACCCCGAGCTCTCCTCGGACCCGCGGATCCACGCGGCGTTCCTCGCCGCTGTGAAGGACCGCTAGCCGAAGAGCAGCACCGCGAGGACGAGCAGGAACACGACGGCGGCTCCCGTGAGGGAGATCGCCCAGCGGGCCCACCGCGGGACGGAGCGGAACGCCCCGAAGAAGAACGGGAACGGGCCGATCAGGACCACCGCGCCCGAGGTCGGCTCGCTGGGGCGCGCCGTTGCGGGGGACGGCTCCCGCTCCGGGCCGGGCCCCACGGCCCAAGCGAACGGGAGCGCAACGAGCCCGAGGACCAGGAGGAGGACCCCGAGGAGGAACAGGGCGGAAGAGCCGGTGACGACCGGGAACGCGAGGAGCAGGGCCACGTCGGCCGTTCCCGAGGCCACCGCCGCCACGACCAGGCCGGCCCCGGCGACCAGGAGGAGCACCGGCACGAGGCGGAGGGCGCGCACGCTTCGGGAAGGGCGCCCGCCCGTATCGCGCTGGTGGAGGGTTAGGGCCTAGTGGTAGGTGTCGAAGCGGTACGGTTCGAGAGGAAGCTCGCCGAGCGCCATCAGGAACTCGGGGGGCGTGAGGACGGGGCGGGGGTAGTTCGCGCTGTCGTCCAGCGCGATCCGCGGGCAGGCGGTGCAGACGTAGGCATCCAGGTTCCGGCCCACGAGGTCGGCCGGGTCGATCCGCGCGGAGAGGAGGATCTCCGCCTCGCGCCCGTGGGCCCGCGCCCGGGCCTGGAGGGCGAGCGCCGTCGGGGAACGGTTCTGCCCGACGAAGGTCGAGACGAGGATCCCCCAGGTGCGAGCGTCGCGGGTCGATGCGACCAGGAGCTGGCGGCGGGCGACCAGGCCGGCCCGGTCGATCGGCGGCTCGAGCTCTCCGCGCGCCGGGTCGAGCGCGTAGACCGGCTTCTCCACCGCGAACGCGAGCCCGACCGGATGGAACCGTCCGGTCCCGAGGAAGAGGAACGCATCGACCCGGTCCGAGACCTCCTCGGCACCGGTGTAGTTGCAGCCGAGCGCCTGGCCGGCGTAGGCGAGCCGTCGGTCCCCGCGGCCGACCGCGATTTCGTACCCCCGCGCTACGAGGGCGTCCGCGAAGCGGGGGAGGAGGTCGAGGTGCTGGACCGAGGCGACCAGGCCGAGGCGGCGGGGGAGGTTCCCGGCCGCGACCTGGCGGGCGAGCTCCTCCGGGTCGCCGGCCGGGCTCCGCATCTCTACGAAGAACGTGGGCCGTACGGCCCGGACGTTCGGGATGGGGGAGTGGCCCAGGACGATCGCGAGGTCGGCGCGCGGCGCCTCGTCCCGCTGGGGAGGGTCGCACGCGCCGAAGCACGGCCGCGCGGCGACGTCGACGGGGACGCCGATCTCCCCTCGCAGGCGGGCCGCAAGCTCGTGGGCGTCCCGGACCAGCCCGGCCGGGACCTGGAGGACGATCCGCCGCGCGTTCTTCTCCCGAGCCGCGGCGAAGAGCTCGGGCCCGATCCCGGGGAACGCGCGCTGCTCCGGCGCGGCGGCGGGCGTCTCCGTCGTGGGTTCGGCCGTCATCGTCCGGCGGAACGAGCCCGGGGGCGCGCTAAAGGTTTCCCGCATCGAGGAGCCGCGCGACCAG
>JBAIXP010000016.1:0-4037 GCA_037916495.1 Thermoplasmata archaeon
CTCGTGCTCGAGGCCCTCCGCCACCGGGCCGGCCTCGAGCTGCCCGCGATGCGCTCCTACGAGCGCCACCGCCTCGCGAGCTACGTGTTCTACGGGGCCGCCCTCACCGTGGCGGTCGTGCTGTTCCCGCTGCCGGTCGCGGTGACGGTCGTCCTCGGCACGGCGTGGGTCGACCCGCTGATCGGCGAGGTGCGCGCCTCCGCGCGCTGGCGCCGGACCTACCCGTTCCTTCCGTTCGGGGCGTACGTCGGGCTCGCCCTGGTCGGGCTCGCGGGGGCCGGGCGCTGGCCGCTCGAGGACGCGCTTGCCCTCGGCGCCGCCGCGGGGGCCCTCGCGCTCGCCGTCGAGCGGCCGAGGCTCCCGTGGATGGACGACGACCTCGCGATGACGGTCGTCCCGGCGCTGTTCCTCTGGGGCGTCGGGATCGTCGCGCTCGGGCTTCCCGCCTAGACCACCGGGGTCAGCACCGCGTGGGGGGCCCCCTTCTCGGGGTCGGGGCTGATCGCGTAGATCGGCGTGCGGGGCCGGATCCCGTAGATGCACGGGGCGTTGTCGATGTTGACGATCCGGAAGTACGTGTCCATCATGTTGAGGATCTCGCTCGAGACCAAGAGCCCGGGCTTCAGCAGGCCGATCCCCAGGTTGCCGACGTGCTTCGTCCGGGAGACCCCCGAGAAGTACATCCGGATCGCGACCTGGTCGCCCATCAGGCTCTCGAACGTGTCGAACGCCATGTACTCGATGAACGGCTTGCGGTCGGGCCCGGCGGCCGCCTTCTCCGCGGTGATCATCGCCCGCTGCGCCTCGTCCCGGCCGAACCGGGCCATCGGCAGGATGTACGGCGCCTCCGTCTCCGCGATCGTGTAGTCGGGGATGCGCACGCGCGTGTCGAAGTGGTTCGGGGGGATGTGGCGCACGAGCGACTCGCGCAGCTTCTCGGGCGACTCGCCGGCCGCGAGGACCGCGATGATCCCGCGGCCCTGGCCGAGGAAGTTCAAAAACGTCGGCGTGAAGAGCGTGTAGTAGTCGTCGATCCCGACGTTCACGTCGACCTCGAAGGCGTTGAAGCTTCCCCGCCGAAGGCCGCCGCCCAGGAGCTGGTCGAAGTCGGGGATCCCCGTCGAGTAGTACCGCTCGGGGTCCGAGATGGGGGACCAGGACCCTCCGCTCGACTTCGCCGCCGAGCCGTTCGCCGTCCCCAGGGCCGCGAACCGGCCGCCGTCGAGCGTGACGGCGTAGCGGGCACGCGAGATGTTCGTGGCGCGGAGCTTCTCGAGCCGGAGGTGGCGGACGCGCCGCTCGTCGAGCTCCTCGCGCTGGATGGAGATGAGCCCGTCCACGAGGTACTCGATCCCGCCGGCCTCGGGCTTTTCAAGGATCATCACGACGTCGGTGCTCGAGCCCTCCACGAGGTCCTTCTGGAGGGCCATGACGAACTCCTCCATCTCGAGACCGTACTTGTGGGTCACACCCTCGAGGGAGTCGATGACGAGGAGCGATTTTGCCGGGAGCGCCCGCTCGATGCGGTTGTAGAGGTTCTCGACCTCGGGCATCGGGCTCCGCTTGAGGAGCGAGCCGAGGTGCGTGCGGTCGACGCGGGTCGGGGGCCCGTGCTCCTGCCCGAACGTGCCGAGGACCTCGCGGCCCGCGCGGATCTTCCGCTGCTCGGCCTCGGGGAGCTCGGAGGCCGAGCCCTTCGGGCTCGCCTGGACCGCGTCGAGGAAGAGCTTCGCGGCGTCCAGGATGCGCGAGCGCATCTCCGTGGACTTGAGCCACGGGAACTGGTGGTAGAGCGCCTCGTCCCCGACCCGGGTGGAGAGGTAGAACGAGCGCTCCGGCTGGCCGACCCGCTCGAGGAGCTCGAGCCCGAAGGTCGTCTTGCCGGTACCGGCGCCGCCCTTGACGATCAGCGACCGGCCGCCCTTTCCGCTCAGGAACGAAACCACCTCGGGGGGAACGCCCCCGACCGCACCGCCGTTGTTGCCAATCATGGACCGTGGAGGTCCCGAACCCGGGTCGCGTTCCCCCGCCGCCCGCGCCCCATGCCCGGTATCCCTGCGAGAAGAGGGGCTACCTTAGGAGGTAAAGCTTTCGCGCGAGCGGGCCCCCGGTTCACGCCGAGGCGGCCGAGCGGGCCGCAGCGCGGGCCGCCGCGAGCGCTTGGGCGAGCGGGGCGCCCGGCTCGCCGACGGCGGGCGCCGCCGCCGGGCTGCCGCCCCCCTTGCCCCGGAACAGCGGCTTTGCAGCCTCGACGACGTCCCGCGCGGAGACGCCGCGGGCGGTCGAGCCGACGAAGAGCGTCCCCTCGCCGTCCTTCTCCCCGGCCAGGATGGCGACCCGGCCCTCCTCCCGGCAGAGGATCTTCGAGAGCTCCGAGAGCGCCCCGCGGTCGAGGTCGAGCCGGCCGCCGACGATCGTGACGGCCCCGACGGCCTCGGTGCTCGCCGGGTCGGCAAGCAGCCCGGCGGCGACCGAGGAGAGGTCGGTCCGCTCGCGCGTGCGCGCGGCCTTGCGGCTCTCGGCGACCTCGGTGAGGAGCCGGTCGATCCCGTCCGGGAGCCGCTCGACCGGCACGCCGAGGCGGCGGGCCGCCTCCTTGAGGATCGCGTCGCGCTCTTCCCGAAGGTCGAGGGCGCGCTCGCCGCTCGCGAAGGAGAGGCGGAGCACCCCGTCCTGGATCCGCTCGACATCGAGGATCGAGATCGCCCCGACCTCGCTCGTGTGGGTGCAGTGGGTCCCCCCGCACGCCTCGACGTCGAACCCCTCGACCTCGACGATGCGGAGCTCCTTTCCCGGCACCGCGCCGCCCTGGTAGAGGGTGAAGCCGAACCGCCGCTCCGCCTCGCCGCGGCTTTCGAAGTAGCTCTTCACCGGCCGGTCCTCGCGGACGACCTGGTTCACTCGCCGCTCGACCCTCCGCAGCTCCTCCGGCGCGAGGGCGCGGTAGTGCGTGACGTCGATCCGCCCGAGCTCAGGCGACTTGTACGCCCCCGCCTGCCAGACGTGCGGGCCGAGGACCTCCCGGAGCGCCCCGTTCACCAGGTGCGTGCCGGTGTGGTGCTGCATGAGCTGGGTGCGGCGGGCCGGGTCGATGCGGCCGCGGACCCGCTCCCCCGGGTGGAGGTGGGTGGGCCGCTCGAGCCGGTGGACGACGTGCGGCCCGGTCCGGGCGACGTCGACGACCTCGAGGTCGCCGAGGTGGCCGCGGTCGGCGACCTGGCCGCCGCCGGTCGGGTAGAAGTACGTCCGGTCGAGCACGACGAACGGGCCGTCCGCGTGGACGACCTTCGCCTCGAACGAGACGGTGTACGGGTCGAGGTAGTAGAGGACCTCCGTCGGCGGGACCGACGCGGGCACGCGGGGCAGGTCGGCCGCGGGCTCGACGTAGTCGTTCGTCGGCTTCTCCGACTCGTGCCGGGCGGCGACCTTCGCGTAGAAGTCGTCCGGGATCGCGGGCGGCTCGCGGAGCTCCTCGACGGCGACGTCGGGGGGGACCCCGAGCGAGTCGTACCACGTCATGAGGTCCTCGCCGGTCGCCGTGCGTCCCTCGGCCCGGAACCGCTCCTCCTGCCGGCGGATCGACTGGCGGGCCCGGCCGAGCGCCTCGGTGTACCGCTCGATCTCCGCCTCGACGACCTTGCGGAGGTCGTCGCGGTGCTCGCCGACCTCGGGGAAGTCGCGGGCGATCTCGCGCCCGGAGCGCTCGAGGACGGCGAAGAGGTCCGGCGCGTCCGGCACCTTCGCGAGGACCCTCAGCGAGCGCCGCAGGAGAAGGCGGGCGAAGTAGCCGGCCTTGCTGTTGGACGGCACCACGCCGTCGGTCAGGAGGAAGTTGAGCGCGCGGGCGTGGTCGGCGAGGATGGCCGCCTCGCGGGGGGCGAAGGAGCGGCGGAGCTCGTCGTACTCCGCCCCGAAGACGGACTCGTAGGCGGTTCGGGTCCCCTGGCTCGCCCAGACGTGCCGCTCGAGCCCGTAGCCGGTGTCGACGACCGTGAGGGGCATGGGACGGAGCGCGTCGCCGTCGCGGACGTACTCCA
>JBAIXP010000017.1:0-24000 GCA_037916495.1 Thermoplasmata archaeon
GCTGGTGGGAGTGAAACCTCGACCGGAGAACGCCGGACCTCCCGAGCGACCCACCTCCGTCCCCGCCTCGCCGGGCATCCTGTCCGAAGTGACGGAGCGCACGTTGGTTGCCCCGTTCAACGACCTCGAAGCGACCCGGGCGATCGCCCGGACCCATCGCGACGACCTCGCGGCCATCATCGCCGAGCCGGTCCCGATGAACATGGGGTTCATCCTGCCCGAGGAAGGGTTCTTCCCGGGGCTCCGGGAGCTGTGCGACGAGCTCGGCGCGCTCCTGATCCTGGACGAGATCAAGACGGGAGCGAAGTACCCGCGCGGGGGGGCCGGCCGGGTCGGGGTGCGCCCTGACCTCCTCACGCTGGGGAAATCGATCGCCTGCGGGGTACCCATGTCGGCGGTCGCCGCGCGCGAGGGGATCCTCGACGGGGTCGGGCCCCGGAAGATCGCGCACGCGGGAACGTACAACTCGAACCCGCTCGCGATGACGGCCTGCCTCGCCTCCCTCGACCACATCCTCACCCCCGAGGCCCTGGAACGTTCGACCCGGCTCAGCCACCGGCTCGCCGAGGGCTACCGCAAGGTCTTCGGCGAGGCCGGTGTGACCAGCCAGGTCGTCTCGGACGGCGTGTCGGGCACGTCGTACTTCTCGGAACGACCGATCCGCAACTGGCGGGATTTTCTCTCGGTCGACGGCGACCGTTCGCTCCTCTACTACTATCTCTGCCTCAACCGGGGTCTCATCCCCGCCGGCACGGGAGCCGACGAGCAGTGGACGATCTCGGTCCAGCACACCGAGGCGGACATCGACCGTCACCTCGAGATCCTACGGAGTGTTGCCGAGGGGCTCACGGGGGCGCCGGTCGCCGGCGAGGTCGAGGAGTCGGTCTAGGACGGCCGGCTCGGAACGTCGTCCGGTCGGGCCGGAGGGGCCGCCCGGGCGAGGTGTCCTATCGGGTGAGCTCCTTGCGGGAGCGCAACCAGAGGAGGTGTCCCGTGCCCGGCCTCACCCCGTCCGGAAACTCGACGCAGGCGGCGCCTCCCTTGGTGAGGTGAACCTCCTCGAGCTCGTCGCCCGCTAGGGCCAACCCGAGGAACTCAGCCAGGGTCGGTTCGTGGCCGACCAGGAGAACTTCGTCCCCGGGTTGCGTCGTGCGGCGCAACTTCTCAAGGAGGGGCCCGGGGAAGTTCCCCGGAGAGAGCTCGGGCCAGGTCTCAAGGTGAGGTGCGGAGGGAAGGGCATTCGCTACGAGTCGGGCGGTGAGGAGGGCTCGGTCCGCTTCCGAGGACGCGAGCCGGTCGACGTCGGAGGCGAGGTGGGCAAGGCCCCGCGCGGCGCGACGCGTCTGGGACGTTCCCCGGGGCGTCAGAGGTCGTCGGTCGTCGTTCGGCCACAAAGCGGGATCCCGGGGTTCCGCCGGTCCGTGGCGAACGAGGACCACGCGGACCGCCTCGGGGGCGTCGATGGACCGCCGAGCTGCCATAGGACAGAAGGATGCAACCGAGGCCTTCGGCCTCTCAAAACCCCTTCGGCAGACCGAAAATTACCTAGAGCGCGGGAATCGGTAAGGAATCTCGGGAGACGGCCGTCGGTCCGAGTTGGGGGACGGCGGCAGGGTCCAGAAGGAGGACCAGGATATCCTGCGTCTCCTCGATCACGCTCGAGATCGCCCGGAGCGCCCGGTCGGCCGCGAGGCCCCACCCCGGTGAAACGGTTCCCGCCTTGACGGCCACGAGGGTCCGCTCCGAGAGCGACCGTGCCGAGGCGAGCAGAGCATCCCCCACGTCGAGAAGGTCGTTGGCCCTCGAGCCGTCCGACGACGCGAGCGCTCCCTCCAGAAGCGCCAGAGCCTGGAGGTGGAGGTTCCTCACCGCGCGGTCGCTAGGGCCCTCGGTAGGTGGCTCCCCCAAGAAGGAGCCTACCTCTCCGAGCGTGACCGCCTGGTCGGCGATTCGCTCGAGCGCGCGGGCGACCGTCCATACACCCAGCGCCGTGCGGGAGAGCCCGACGTGAGCCGCGGTAGCGGCAACGCTCCGTTCCAGCTGCCACGCTTCACGGTCGATCGCGTCGTCCGCCTCCTCCCAGCAGTGCTCTCCTCCGAGGGGGAGACCGCTCCGTGCGTCCGCGGCGCTCCGATGCGCTGCGAGCACGAAACGCGCCAGGCGGGTCAACCTCGCGGGGATCGTGCGTGGGTGTTCGTCGGGCCCGGTCTCGAGGGTCCATCGGTCCCTCGACTCCATCACGCCCCCGGTGCCGACGGTCCGACGCGTGAACTCGGCGACGATTTCCCGGGTGCCGTGTGTGAGCCCTCCCGGTTCGAGGACCTCGACGATCCGCGCTCCCCCGAGGTAGGCGCCCAGGAGACGGCGGAAGAGGTGTTCGGCCGGTTCGCTCTCGTCGGTCACGAGGCGCGCCGTGCCCGACGACACGAGCCCCGTCTCCTTGCCTCGTCCCGCGACGCTCTCGTCGCGCCCGGCTCCTGCGGAGGCGTCCGAGGACCGGCCTTCTTTGCTCCGTTTCATCACTCTACCGGGGTCCGCGCGGGATATATAGATTAGGCCTTTAGAATATATGTTTCTACGTAGGAACATAGCGGGACCGGCCGGCGGGTTGCGCCGAACTCGACGGGAGCGTCCTGCGGCCGAGCGGGGCGGTTCCGAGGAAGTACGGGCGCCTCCGGAGTTTCCGGTCCTGGGAATCAAGCGGCGAGTCGTGTTCCCTCCGAGGCAGGTGGCCCAGGTGGTCGAAACAGGTGCGGATCGGGTAGTCAGGCTCGGAGGGCTTCTGGTCCTCGTCGTCGTGGTGAGCGCACTGGGGGCCTTCCCATCGGCCGCCCACGGGCGGATCTCCTCGAGGGGGACGGGCGTGGGCGCAGCGCCGGTCTCCCCAGGACCCCCGGGGGTCTCCGCGAAGCCTGCCAGCGGAACGGAGCCCGGATACATCACGGGGGTGATCACGGTCGGGTCGGCCCAGCTCTATCTCGACGGGTACCCTCACTACGTGCAGCCGGGCGGGGGGTTCTTCATCGTGGTCCAGCCCGGGACCCATTCCATCCTCGTGGTGGCCGGCGGCTACCTTCCGTACTACAACGCCACTTACGTTGCCAGCAACGAGACGGTACGCCTGGAGGTCAACCTCGCGACCTCCATGTCGAACGTCACCGTCGACGAGAAGCCGGCGCCCTCGAACGGCGCGAACCTCGTGGGCGAGGTCGCGATCGGGGCGTTGAGCGTCTCGACCGGCGCGCTCGGGTTCACGACCGTTCGCCTCCGCGCTAGGGCTCGGGGCCCGAAAAGCCGGCCCTGACGTCCTCGGGACGCGCCCTTGGGCCCAGGCCGGGCGCCCCGAAGGGGCGACCTTGGGCCGGCTACCGACCACGGTGTCGCCCGAAGAAAGGACCCCCGGGGGCCTCGACCCGGGGGTCGGAAGGGGTTCTCGCGGGCGTGGTCCTGTCGGTCTAGACCGAGTAGATGCTGATCTCCGCCGACGCCGTGGCGAGGTTGATGTTGTTCTGCGGGTCCAGGATGAACTGGAAGTACCGCTCAACCTCGCCCGTCGGGGGGTTCAGCGTCACGAACTCGAACGGGCGCCAGCCCACGTAGTTCGGGGTCGTCGTGCTACCGGTGATCCCGGCTGCGATGGTGCCGCTCGAGCCGAGCGTCGGCAGGACACCACCGTTGCTGCAGGACGAGCCGCTCGCGCAGGTCTGGCCCGGCCCGTCAAACGGCACGATGATCACGCCCGAGGACGTCGCGCGGGCCAGCCCGTCGGACGCGAAGCCGATGCCCGCCGCGTCGCCCGCAACACCGCTGATGACAAGCGGGTTACCGTTGGCCTCGTGGGTCGCGGTGATCCCGCACGACTCGGTCTGCCCGTCCGAGCCGCACCCTCCGAAGCCTAGGCCCGAGACCGTGGTCGCGATGCTGGTCGTCCCGGTGAACCCGAGGAGCCGGGACGTGAAGGTCTGTTCCGTCCCGCTGGTGTCCGAGCGGCCGTAGGTGTGTACCGCGGCGGTGTCGGTCGAGAGCGTGCACGTCCCCCACGACGCACAGTTCGCCGTCGTGGGCACCAGGTTCCAGGTGACGCCCGTGCCCGGTGCCGGCCAGCCGGGTGGGAGCTGGGTGCCCACCGTCAGGCCGAGCTGGGCGTAGGTGGCGAACGGGGTGGTGGTGCTCGCGGCCATGTAGATCCCAAGGAGGGTCGTCTGGTTCATGCTCACGATCCCCATGGGGTTCGCCTTGGGCAGGACGATGTCCACTGCGTCGTAGGCGATCGTCGTGATCGTGACCTGGTCCGAGGCCGGACAGCCGTCGTTGGCCTGGAGGCCGGAAACGGTCTGGGGCGAGGACGCCTGGCCGACGTCGATGTGTCCCTGGCAGACCGCGAGCATCCCCGCGCCCGTGCCACCCTGGCTGTCGTGGACGACGATGTTAGAGTTGTTGGCGTCGAACCATTGGGCTCCCAAGGAGCTGAACGGGTAGACCGAAGTGCTCCCTCCGACCGTCACCGTGTACTGCGCGCCCGGCTGGCCGATGCTGCCGGTGATGTTGCCCTGCCAGGCGACTAGCCAGAGGTAGAGCGCCGCCGCCGCCGCCACCGCGATCAAGATCAGGATGAGCGTCGCCACCACTGGCGACACCGCCCGATTCGCGCGACGGTGGCGCCGGAGGTACCGCAGGCGCCGGCCGAGTTCGCTCGTTCGCTTCGCTTTCATTCGTTTCTTTTCCCCCTTTCTCGTTCTTCGCCGTCCCCCCGGTGCGACCGGGGGCCCCGGCGAGGGGGAACGGGCGAGGACGGCTCATAGCCCGCCTCGAAGGAGAAGCCGGAGCGCGTCGTAGCCCTAGAGAGATCTCGCGAGGCTTGGACGACTCCGCGTCCGCTCGCGGGTCTCGTAGTCTACGGAGATTCCGTGGGGGCCGCTTAATCGCCGGGCTCCCGCTTCCTTCCCGGATGAAGCCGTCGGAGGGGGGCGTTCCTGCCGAGGCGCAGCACGGCGCCCCGTCGCTCTCCTCGTTGCGCGGGGCGATCGGCCGGGAAAGGAAGCCCAAGGACCGGGCGACGAGGTTCCGTGAAGCATCGCGGCTCGAAACCCAGCTCCTTCGTACCGCCCCGGTCTCCGAGAAGCTCCTCGTACAGGGCGAGATGGGGTACATGCGCGAGCGTCTCCTCACGGACCGTCGCAAGGTCGACCTCACCTACCCGGTAAACCCTCCGTACGCCTTCGTCAGAGTCCATTACAGCCAAGCCGACGGTGAACTCCAGTACCGCCTGCTCGAACCCCGACTCGGTCCGGAGGAGACCGAGAAGCTCCGCGAGATCCAGCGACGCCTGGAGGCGGTCATGGGGCAGGAGGAACTCCCCATCGGCGACGCTCGTTCGTTCGAGGAGTCCCCGCAGCTGAGGGAGTACCTCCGAACGAGATTTGTCTCCGTCCTCGACCTTTACGATATCGAGGTGCCGGAGCGTCGCCGACCGGTGCTGCAGTACTTTCTTGAGCGCGGGTTCACGGGGCTCGGAAGAGTGGATGCCCTCCTCCGCGACCCCTTCCTCGAGGATATCAGCTGCCTCGGGCCCGGGGTTCCGCTCTACGTCTTTCACCGGGTCTTCGGGTCTCTCAAGACGAACGTCGCCTACGACGGCGAACTCGAACTCAACCGGTACATCTTCCGTCTCGCGCAGATCGCGGGGAAACACGTTTCCATTTACCAGCCGATCCTGGATGCGACACTCCAGGACGGAAGCCGGGTCAACCTGACCCTCGGGACCGAGGTGACCCGCAAAGGCTCCACGTTCAGCATTCGCAAGTTCTCGCACGACCCCGTTTCGCCGATCGACCTGCTGAAGTTCGGGTCGGTCTCGCCGCTCGAGCTGGCGTACTTCTGGACCCTTGTCGAGCACCACCGGTCGCTCCTCATCTCGGGAGGGACGGCGGCGGGGAAGACGACCCTCCTGAACGCGATCTCCATGTTCATCCGTCCCGAGGACAAGATCGTCTCGATCGAGGACACTCCGGAGATCCAGATCGCGCACCAGAACTGGATCCAGTCGGTCGCCCGTACGGGCTACGGTATGGGGGGGGGCTCCGGGTCCGCCTCGGGCATCTCGGGGATCGGCGGGACCGGCACAAAGACGTCCGGCAGCGTCACGCTCTTCGACCTTCTGGTGACCGCGCTCCGACAGCGTCCCGAGTACGTCATCGTGGGCGAAGTACGGGGCGTCGAGTCGTTCACGCTGTTCCAGGCAATCTCGGTCGGCCACGCCTCGATGTCAACGATCCACGCCGGGTCGATCGGCGAACTGCTCCACCGGGTCGAGAACGAGCCGATGAACATCCCCCGGGTCCTCTTCCAAGCGCTGGACGCAGTGGCGTTCCCCGCACAGATCGTGACGAGCCAGGCCCGTCTGCGTCGGGTCACTCACGTCACGGAGATCCTCGAGGTCGACCCGCGGACGAACGAGCTGCTGACGAACGAAGTATTCCGCTGGGACCCGGAGGCGGACGAGTTCACGTACCTTGGCCGGAGCTTCGTGGTCGACCACATCGCGGAGAGGACCGGCAAGGACCCCGAGGCACTGACCCGAGAGATGCGACGCAAGGCCGACTACCTCGAGACGATGAGCCGGCGAAATCTGACTTACTACAAGGACGTCTCCCGGGCGATCTCCGCGTACTATGTCGAACCGGACGATGCCGTCCGGGCGCTCGACCGTCGTCCCCCGGCCTCCTGAGCATGGTGGATGCCCCCCCGGTCCCCGGTTCCCCCGCGGACACTCCGCCGCCCTCGCACACGACCACAGGGGTCGAGCGCTATCGGGCGTTCTGCTACCGCCTCCTCGGCGGTCGCCTCGACCGCGGGGAGCCGGACGAGATTCTGGCGGCTCGCCTCAAGCAGGCTGGCCTGAACGTGACCCCCGGAATGCATCGAGGGGTCGAGCTCCTCACTACGGTGTTCGCCGCCCTGGGAAGCCTCGCGGGAAGTTTCGTCATTTTCGCGCTCGTCGTTCGTCCGACGAACTGGTACCTCTACGTCCTCCTCCTCGTCGCGATCGCCAGCGGGGCGGTCCTGGGAGGCTTCCGCTTTCTCCTTTCGACCCGGATCGCGAACCGCAAGGATCGGCTCAACCGCGAGCTCCCGTTCACGCTCAGCGAGCTCTCGGTCCTGGCGAGCACGGGTACGTCCCCCATCCGGCTGATGCACCGAATGGCCCAGCGCGACCACGACCCGGCGATGACGGGCGAGTTTCGCAAGGTCGTCTACAAGACCGACGTGCAGGGCAAGGACCTCATCACGGCCCTCGGGGAGACCGCGAAGGAGTCGCCGTCGCCCTCGGTACGCGAGGCGTTCTGGGACCTCGCAAGCATGATCCACCAGGGGGGCAACCTCGACGAGTACCTGCGGACGAAGTCCGACGACGTCCTCCAGCTCAAGAGGGTGGTGCAGAAGGAGTTCATCGAACGGCTGTCGACGTTCCTCGACATGTACGTCAGCCTCGTGCTCGTCGGGGTGCTGATGATCGCGGTAGGGGCCTTCCTGCTGAACGCCCTCGGCAGCACCGCGGTGGGTCTCGACGCGAACGAGCTCCTCCTTCTGCTCACCTTTGGCCTGGTCCCCATGGCCGTGGGGATGACGATCGTGCTGATCTCGATCGCCTACGCGAAGGCCGAATGAGAGCCTGCTATCGAACCCTTTTGCTCGCGGTCGTGCTCGCGGGGATCGCCGTGGGCGCGATCGGGGTCGCCCCGGCGGTCCGCGCATCGTCCCCCTCGGGGCCCGGAACCCTGACGATCGTCCCGATCAGCCCGCTCCCGAACAGCACGGTGAGCAGCACGACGCCGACGATTCGGGCCAACTTCGAGGACTCCGGCGGGACGGTCGACCCCAACTCGGTGTACCTCTTTGTGGACGGGCTCAACGTCACGGGGGTGCAGAGCGTCACCATCACGTCGGCAGGCATCTCCTACGTTCCCCCCGCCATTCTGACCCTCTCGAACGGGACGAACAACGTGACGGTCGAGGCGGCGGATGCCTCGGGGCATTCGGCGCGACTTTCCTGGAACTTCACGGTGAACCCGTCGGCCGCCACGTCCGCCGGCCCCCTCGGCGGCCTTACCCCGACGACGATCCTGCTCTACACGGCGGTCGCGGCCGGCGTCGCGGCGGCGGCGGTCGGCGGCTATATCCTGTGGCTCAAACGGACGAGCCGGTTCACGTTCCGCAAGTACTTTGCGACGCACCCAGTAAAGCGACAGTACCTCGTCCTCTACGTGCCGGGGGCCGCCGCCTTCCTCACCGTCTTGTTGGGGCTGAGCTTTGTCTACTCCACCCCGGGGCTCCCGCACGAGGCGCCCGACGTCGTCCTCGTCCTCGGGGCGTTCGTCGGGCTGACGGCCTTCGGAGCGGACGCGCGCCAGGAGATGATCCGGACGCGGGCCTACGAGAGGGCGTTCTCCCAGTTCCTCTTCGAGATGGCGGACGCGATGCGGGGGGGGATCGACCCGGCCAAGGCGGTCGTGGAACTCTCGAAGACGCACACGAACGTCCTCCGGAAACCGCTCCGCGTCGCGGCCGACTCGATCCAGATCGGCCGCCCGTTCGAGGTCGTCCTCCGCGAGCTGGTCGCCCCGATGCGCAGCGAGCTCGTGCGACGCTACGGGGGGCTTATCGCCGACGCCACCGGGGTCGGCGGGGAGACCGCGACGGTCGTCTACCGCGCCGCGAAAGACATGGACGACTTTGTGAAGATAGAGGACGAGAGGGAGAAGCAGCTCCTGCTCCCCGTTGCGGTCATCTACATCGCGTTCGGGGTCCTGATGGCCGTGCTGTTCGCCCTGCTCTCGATTGCACCCGAGCTCGGGACCCTGAACGTCTCCTTTCTCGGGCTCGGGGGAAGCCCGCTCGCGTCCGGCACGGCAGGACCGCCCGCCGTCCCTCATCTCGACCTGGTCTCCCTGAAGGAGCGATTCTTCGAGCTGATGCTCATCAACGCACTCGGGACCGGGGCGATCATCGGAGCGTTCACCGAAGGGCGAGCGCGGTACGGGACCCTCCACTCGCTCGGCTTGCTGGCCGCAACGACCCTTGCGTTCGCGATCGTCTTTCCGGGGTAGGGACGTCCCCCGGCTCACGGACTGTCGTAGACGAGCGCGACACTGGCCGTGAGGCCGACGCTGTTCGTGACGGTGAGTACGATCGTGTAGGGGTTGGCCGGAGCGGAGAGCGCGGGACTTACCTCGACCTCTTCGCCGATCCCTGCGTAGACCGTGGCCGACGTCGCGTTCGTGACCTTCCAGTCCCACCGGACGATGGAAACGTTGCCGCCGGACTGGAAGGAGGGGGACCCGTCCAGGAGCGTGATCGGGTTGTTGCCCGACGGATCGATCTCGCTTGCGACGGCGTAGGCGGTCGGGGGAAGGAAGACCCGGCCGAAGTCGTTGCCAAGGGCGGTGTACACGTCCACCTTCACGAACTGGTTAGGGAGCGGGGGGCTTCCCGAGAACGACGCGTTGAGATGGGCCGCGATGACCACCTCCTGTTCCGCCCCGAGGGTGAACTCCGAACCGTTGCCGAGCACCGCCCTGTGCCAGGCGCTGTCCGTCAGGTTCTCCCACCAATAGTTCACCAGCGGGTCGTTGTCGACCGAGACGCTCTCGATCGTCGAGGGGTTGATGTACCCGCTCACGAGGACGAAGCTGAAGTTCGAGAACGCCGTGCCGTTACCGTTGAGGTCCGTCGAAAGGCTGAGGATGCGCAGGGACTCGAGCGCCTGCTCGTGTCCGAGCGCCCGCTGTTTCTCGAGCTCCTTCTGGTAGGACGCAACGAAGGCCGCGAAGGCCGTGGCCGCGGCCACGACGATGAGCACGAGCATGAGCGTGCCCACGATCTCCGAGAGGCCCCGACGCCCGCGACGCCAGCGCATTCGGGCGACGAAGAACCCTCGGGGCTTAGGTGCCGCTTACGGATTCCGCGTAGTTCCACCGAGATGCCGTAGACGGACGGACACTACCGCTCGCGCCGTTATGATTCGGGAGCTTCTGGTCGAGCGTGAGCCTCCCCATAGAGGTCCCCGGACTGAATACGGTCGTTCCGTCGGTCGAGGACGGCACGGTCCTGATCGTCGAGGGAGGGACGGACCTCGCGAAGAGCTACTTCGTCCGTCGCCTATGCCGAACCGCGGCGCGCCTCCCCCGGCCGGTGACGTTCGTCACCTCGGGAGACGAGGAACAGGTTCACGACCGTCTCGCCCGCGAGAGCGAATCGCCCGTGGCGCCGTCGCCGTCCGTCCGGGTCCTGGAGCGGGACGCCCTCCAAGGGGCGAACGACCTGGTGGGCGACGGCGGGCTCCTCGCGGTCGACTCGTTCTCGTTCCTGACCATCGACCTCGATGCGACCGACCTCGCACGGATGCTTCGGGGGCTCCGACGGAGATGCCGCGAGCGGAACGCCATCGCGGTCCTGGCGACCGACCAGGGGATGTTCGAGCCGCGGGCGGAGGCGGTCGTCACGCACCTTGCCGAAGGTCACGTCGAGTTCCACGCCCAGGAAGGCCCCGAAGGAGTGGTGCGATTCCTGAGGGTCCCCAAATGGGCGGACGGGCGGTTCGTCGATCGCAACATCTACTACACTTTCGACGGTCGTCGCATTGCGGTGGACCTGCGAAATCGAGTGCTGTAGCGGAGCCCTTCCTATGCCCGGCCTTTCCTACGAACGGTTCGGACTCACCGGCAATCCGTTCCGTGACCTGGCGAGCGAGAGCCAGGACGACCTTCTCCTTCAGCACGTCAGCCAGGACGTCGACAGGACGCTCGAGAGTATCCGGGAGGAAGTGGCGGACAAGGAGAATCACGCCGTCGTGGCGATACTCGGCGAAATCGGGGCCGGGAAGACCGAACGGCTGCGGGTGACCGCGGCCGAGGCCCGGGAGCGCAAGATCCTGACCGTCTACGTCGACGTGCCGGAGCGGGCGGAGTCGCTGTGGGCGGCCCTCGGCCGCGGGTTTAGAGCGGCGGCGCAGGCCGCGGGTCTCGTCCGTCTCTTCGGGACGCCGGCCTGGTACCGGGGCGTCGCGGGCCTCGAGCGGCCGGGCCGGACCCCTCGCGACCCTGCGGAGGTTGGCCAAGCGCTACGACGGGCGCTCAACGAATCCGCTCCTTCTGTCCTGCTCCTCAACGACCTTCACACGCTCGAAGCCCCCGCGGAACTTTCCGCGTTCGCCCGCGCCTTCGAGGAGGTGACCGGGGGCATCCGGCCCGGCGTGCTCGTCATGCTCTCGGCGTACGAGGAGTACTTCGCCCGGCTCCGGGCGGCGGAGCCCGCCCTGGCTTCGAAGGTGAACCGGACGTTCGTGCTCCGGCGGTTCCGGGACGACGAGGCCGCGCTGCTGCTCGCGAAAAAGCTCCTCGCGAAGCGGGTGGTCGAAGACTTGGACCCCACGTACCCGTTCGACCTCGAGGCGGTCGCGGTGCTCAACGCCGCGGCGCTAGGGAATCCCCGTCGGCTTCTCGAGGAGGCCGACTTTGCGCTGGAGCACGCTCTCGCACGTCGAGCGTACCGGATCGAGGCCGCGCTCGCCCGGGAAGCGCTCGCGGTCGGAAAGGGAGCCGAGGGACAGGCCGTTGCGTCGACTCCGACGCCCTCGCGCCCCGTGCTGTCGTCCGGGTCGGGACCGGCGCCGTCGAAAGGTTCCCCTTAGCTCGCGTCGGGGTCGGTCATTACGGCGATGTCGATCGCCTCCTCGGCGATCTCCGACGCGTAGGTCGCTGAGCGTCCGAGGCTATCCACCACGGCTCCGAGCGCGAGGAGCTCCTCCCCCCGCCGCGTCGCGACCCGGTGGGAGAGGGAGTCGATGAGCTTCTGGTGGGCCGTCCGCCCGTCGATCGCCTGGTTCGCCGCGGAGATGTCGCGGCTCACCAGGGCACCGAACGCCTTGTCGAGGAGGTCCATGGCCGAGCGGCACGCCTCCTCGAGGTCCTTCGCGAGCTTCGGGTCGAGCGACTTCCCTCCCGCGAGGGTAGGGTACGTCCCCGCGATCCGCTTCGCGTGGTTGCCGATGCGGTCGAGCAGCTTGCCGATCAACAGATACCCCGTAATCGTCGAGGAGCCGTCGGGGGGAGCCGTCCGGAGCGGATACGCCTGGACGAGGTGGTGCTGCTTCGCGATCATCCAATAGAGACGGTTGACGTCCTGGCCCCGCAGCTCGACATCCCGGGCGAGGGAAGGGTCGGCCGACCGAAGCGACGTGACCGCGTCCTCGAGCATGGCGCGGACCGTGAGCTGCATCCTCCGAAGGCACTTTCCGGCGCTCAGCTCGCTCGCATCGGAAAGGTCCTGGATCACGAGCGAGTTGCGGTTCTCCTCGATGACTTCTGGGCCAATCACCAGGTGACAGAACTCCCTCGCGACGCGCCGGGCGAACGAGGCGCTCGCCGGAGAGAACCTCAGTTCGATGACCCCGAAACCAGAGACGTACGCCCCGACCAGCTTGCGGAGAAGGTGGTCGCGGCTTTCGGCCTCCCGCTCGGTGAAGACCTTGCGGCGCACCTCGGTGCGGTCGGAGCCGCGGGCCCGGATCGAGACCGACCCGTCCGAACCCGTCTCGAGGAACACGGTGTCGCCCGCCTTGAGGCCGGCGGTGACGACCCACCGCTTCGGCAGCGAGACGAGATAGGTCGAGCCGCCGGCAAGCTGGAGTTTCCGCCCCTCCATCGAAGAACCCGAAACATCGACCGTTTCCGGCACCTTAAGCGTTGAAACAATAGGCTATGTAGATGGCCCCACCCCCCCGTAATCTTCGGTCGCGCCCGGGGCGGATGCTCCCGGCGGGATTCGAACCCGCGTTACGGGGTCGAAGGCCCCGAATCCTTGACCGGACTAGACTACGGGAGCGCGCCGACCGCGGCGTGATGCCACGGACGCTCCCGCGTAATGACCTTTCGTGTCGGAGCCGGGACCCTCAGGATCGAGGGGGGGAGGAACCGGGACGGTGGGCGAGCGCGGGAAAGTACTCGCCCCGTCGCTCGCCGGTGATCGCGTACACCGCCTTCTCCGCGATCTTGCAGGCGTTGTCCGCGACGCGCTCGAGGTGGCGCGCCGCGAGGAGCTCGAACGCGAGGCGCTCGGTCGAGAGGCCACCCTGGGCGAGAAGCCCGACCAGTCGACGCTGGACCTCGTCGTGGAGCTCGTCGACGTCGTCGTCCAAGAGGAAGATCGCCTTCGCCGCCGGCGCATCACCCCGAAGGAAGGCGTCGATCGCCCCGGCGACCATGGTCCGTGCCTTCTCGTCCATTCGGCGGAGAAGGTCCCGATGGATCGTCTCCGAGGTGTCCGGACCGACCGTACGGTACTGCGCAAGGTCGTAGCCGAGCCGCCCTACCCGGTCGATGCAGGTCGCGATCTTCAGCACCGCTCCGAGGGTCCTGAGGGCCTGTCCTTCCGGCTGAAGGACGGCGATAAGACGCATCGTCTCCGTTTCGATGGCGTTGTCGAGCCGGTCAAGTTCTGCGTCCCGGGCAGCCACGGACGCCCCGGCCTCCGAGTCGGAGTCAAGGAGGGCCCGGGTCCCGTCGCGGACCATCGAGATCGCGAGGTCTCCCATCGTTCCGACGTGGGTCTTCAGCATCGCGAGCGGGTCGCGGGAGCTCGGTGCGGAGCCGACCGGCGGGTCCGTCACGACAGCCTCCCCGAGATGAACTGTTCCGTGAGGGTCTCCCGGGGTCGCTCGAGGACCTCCGCCGTCGGGCCCAGCTCGAGCAATCGGCCGGTGTGGAGGAACGCCACCCGGTCCGACACCCGGGCCGCCTGGCCCACGTTGTGGGTCACGAGGACGAGAACGATCTCCTCCTTAAGACGCCGTAACGTCGCCTCGACACGCTGCGTCGCGGCGGGATCGAGGGCGGACGTAGGCTCATCGAGGAGAAGCACCCGAGGGTTGACCGCCAGGGTGCGGGCGATGCACAGTCGCTGCTGCTGTCCGCCCGAGAGGGAGAGCGCCGACCGGTCGAGATCGTCCTTGACCTCGTCCCACAGGCCCGCCCGCTCCAGCGCCTGGGCGACGGCCCGGTCGACCGTCTCCTCGTCGCGATGGGTCAGACGTAGGCCGAAGGCCGCGTTCTCGTAGATCGACATCGGAAAGACCGTCGGTCGCTGGAACACCATCCCGATGCGTCGCCGCACCAACACCGGGTTCACCGAAGGGTCGTAGATGTCCTGGCCGAGGTACTCCACGCTCCCCTCGACCGACAGGCCGGGGGTGAGCTCGACCATCCGATTCAGCGAGCGGATGAACGTGGTCTTCCCGCAGCCGGACGGACCGACGACGGCTGTCAAGCTCCGGGGTGGAAAGTCCAAGGTGATGTCGTCGAGGATCGCCTTCTCCTTGGCAAGGACCCGAAGGTCCCGGGTCGCAAGGATCGAACCGTCCGCCGCGGCGGAAGGGGGGGTCGTCACTGGTAGAGGCCCTCTAAGCGTCGCTGGTAGCGGGCGGCGATAAAGCGGACGAGCACGTTGAGACCGACGACGACGATCATGAGGATGAACGCCGCCTGCCACGCGAGGTTCTGGAGCCCGGTCCCCGCGGGCTGCTGGAAGTTCGCCCAGATGAGTTCGGGCAGGACCGTCACCGGAGCGAACAGCGAGTGGGGGAGGGTGACCCCGGGCTGCGTGGTGAGAACGATCGGCGCCGTTTCGCCAACTCCGATCGCCATGGCCAAGAAGACGCCGTTGAGGACCTGGGGAAGCGCGATGGGGGTGGCGACCCGCAGGAGATACTGGGTCGGGGCGGCACCCGAACCGTACGCCGCTTCCCGGATGTGCGCGGGCACGGAAGTGTAGGCGAGGTCGACCGTCCGGAAAACGTACGGGGTCATGAAGAACGCGAGCGTGAAGACCCCGGCCAGGAACGAGAGCCCCCAACCGAAGTAGAAGACGAAGGCGAAGTAGCCGAGGTAGCCGATGGCGACCGAGGGCGTCCCGACGAGGAGGTTCGCCCCCGTCCGGGCGACGGACGCCCACCGGTCGGAAAGGATCTCGGCAGTGGCCACGCCCCCGAACGCTCCGAAGGCGATCGACAGGAGGGTCGCGAGGACCATGACCTCAACCGTGCTCAGGATCGGAACCCTGAGGGCATCCGTTTGGTACGGGCTGGTCGTGGTCAGGACCTGCCAGGTGAGGTGCGCGAGTCCCTGGTTCCCGACCCAATAGACGAGGTCGAGGATCGGAACGATCGCGACCAGGAAGAGCAGAGGCAGGAGCCACGCCGCGGCCCTGTCAAGGCCGATCCGGAAGCGGACACGCGGGGAGCGGTCGAAGAGCACGTCCTCCGAAGCGAGGCCGGAGGGTGGGGTCGCCGTCATGGATCAGAGCCCGGCCACCTCGAACTTCGCGAGGTTCGAGACAAGCCGGCGGCCGACGAGGTTCACGACAAGGGTGATCGCAAGGAGGACGAGGCCGATCTCCGCAAGGACCGCGAGGAACTGGGAGTCGCCGTAGGCGGCGTCGAGCTGCTGGAACATTATCGCGGCCATCGTCCCCGTTGTTCCGTACACGTTCACCGGCAGATGGAAGACGAACCCGATCACCATCGCCACCGCGACGGTCTCCCCGAACGCCCGGCCAAAGCCGAGGAACGCCGCGCTCACGATAGCTCGGGTGCTGTACGGAAGGGCGACCTTCCGCACGACCTCCCAGCGGGTCGCGCCCAACGCGAGTCCGCTCTCCCAGAGATCCTTCGGAACGGCCCGCAGGGCGTCCCGGATCAGGAGGGTGGTGATCGGGAGCGCCATCAGTGTCAGGATCGTGACGGAGAGGGGGAGGCCCACCCCCAGCGCCGACCCCTGAGGGGGGCCGAAGCCCGGGAGGAACCCGAGGTGGTCGACCATCCAGGGTGTGAACACCTTCCCAAAGACCGGTCCGAGCACGAGGAACGCCCACAGCCCGTAAACGACGCTCGGGATCCCGGCGAGGAGGTCGACGAACGGGTCGAGGAGCCGGGACGCGATCCGGGGGAGGTAGACGGTCGTGGCGATCGCGATCCCCAGCCCGATGCCCATGGAGAGCACCAAGGCCGGAGTGGCCGTGAGGAACGAGCCGATGACGAACACCCCGATCCCCCAGAGAGGGGGAGCGTTGTCCCCGTTCGGTGCCGTCCAAGCGAGCCCGAAGAACCCGTTCAGATAGACGAGCCGGCTAACGTAGGCGAGGACCACGATCATCGCCACGATGATCCCCGTCGGGACCATCGCGGGCACGAGACCGAGCCGCCGCGTCGGAGAAGGTCGGAACCCGGTGCGGACCGATGACCTCGACCGGCCGAGCGATTGGGAGGAGGGCGGCGGAAGGGGTTGGGGCGAGCGGGGGGAGGCGGGCACGGTCGCCGTGGCGGTCGCGTCCCCGAGCTCGCCGGGTCGGCTCACGCCTGGACCGATGCGAGCTCGGTCATCACGTAGCCGATGACCGCCGGGGTCAGCGGAACGAAGTTCACCGCGCCGAGGTAGGCCGACGTCGCACCCGCGGCGCCGTAGTTCCCCTTCGAGACCGCCCACTCGACGAACTGGACGGTCGCGTGGAGGGCGGCCGCCGTCACCGTGCTCCCCGTGGGACCTGTCTTGATGAGGAGGTACTCGAGGTTGACAATCGGATAGGGGGAGGTCGACGGAGCCGGGTCGGTCCCCCCGGCGCCCCTCACCAGGTTGATTGCGCCCGACGGGCTTCCTCCGAGGATCAGGCTCACCGCGAGGCCGTAGGTGCTGTACTCGAGGTGAGACAGGCCGAGGTTCGCGTCCGCCGAGATGTTCGCGGTCCCCGGAAGGACGTAGTTCGCCGGGTCGACCCCGCCCGCGGCGGAGAGCGAGAGGTTGTCGCCCAGGGCAGCGTAGTTGACCCCGCTGACCCCGGTGAGGCTCGCCTCGTAGCTGATCCCGATGTAGGCAATCGCTCCGACCTGCCCCTTGACGGCCGTGACCATCCCCGAGTTGCCGGTGGCCGCCACGACGTTGGTACCGGAGAGGCTAGAGAGGGCGCTGGTAGAGTAGCCGTACGTCCAGCCGGAGTACGCCATGAAGCAGTACGAGCTGAACAGGAACGTGTCGCCGCTCGAATCCGCCCGCTTGATGACGTAAATCGTCTGGCTGGCGAGCGCGTTGATCTCCGAGACCTGGGTCCCGGTCTGTGCGGCAAGGATCATGGGGTCGTTCCAAGAGGTGATCGTCCCCTCGTAGATCTCGGCGAGGACGGTTCCGTTCAGATTGAGGTGCCCCGTCACGCCGGGGAGGTTGTAGTAGACCAGCTGGGAGGAGATCGCCACAGGGACGTTGATCAAGTTGGTCGCGCTCGCGTTCGACAGGTAGCCGTCGGAGCCGCCCATGTTCACGAGGCCGTTCTCCGCGCTGCTCTGGCCCGTTCCGCTACCGGTTGACGCCGCGCTCACCAAGACGTTCGGGTCGTACGCCGTGTAGTTCGGCGCCCAGTAGTTCTTGATCAGCGGATAGAGGAGGCTCGATCCGGTTTCCGTAATCTGGATGCTGCTCGTCGAGCTCTTGGGGTTCACCGCGGAGTAGAGGAAGTACCCCCCTCCGATCCCCACCAGCAGGAGCACGACGGCTAGCCCGACGGCCGCCCCCCAACCCACGGTCTTCGCGCGCGATCGTCCGGTCCCGGTCAAGCTCTCCGTTGCGGTCTGTCCGCCCGGCTGTCCCATAGTGCCGCGGAGGTCCACGGTCCCGGACGGCATATATAGAAGTCAGCCATAGAGTATATATCTAAATATAGACGCACGTATGCGGCCCCCTCGCACGGGAGGTCTTCGGGGGCCCGCGGTGCTCTAACCCATCTTGATCCCTTCCGCTCCGCAGGGGCCGATGACGCGGTGGCTGGTCCGGTTCGGCTACGACGGTCTGGGATTCGTCGGCTGGGCGCGCCAACCCGGCCGCAGGACTATCGAGGGCGTTCTCCGAGAGCGCCTTGGGCGCTCGTCCCCCCGCGGTCCCGTGACGCCCATCTCGCTCGAGGTGGCGAGCCGGACCGACCGCGGGGTGAGCGCCGTCGGAAACGCCCTGGTGGTCGACTCCCGGCTCGACGGTGCGTCCCTTCTGCGCCAACTGAACGGGGTCTCCCCCGACATCTTCTGCTCGGCGGCGACCCCGGTGGACGCCACCTTCCGCGTCCGTCGTGCCGTGCGGCGGGTCTACCGCTATTTCGAGCCGGACCGGTCCGCTGACCTATCCCGGTGGCGGGACGCCGCCGACCTCCTGACAGGCGCTCTCGATGTCCGTTCGTTCGGCCGGGGTATCCCCGCCGAGGGACCGCAGTGGCGTACCGTCGAGCAGGTGACCGTCTCCCCTCTTGTGTCGGGGCTCATGGTCGAAGTGCGGGCCCCCTCGTTCGTGTGGGGGATGGTGCGCAAGATGGTCGGCGCGATGCGGGAGCACCATGGGGGCCGTCTTCCGCTGGGTCGACTCAAGCAGGCGGTGGACGGAAAGCTACGGCTCACCCTCCCCCTCGCCGAACCGGAGGGGCTGGTCCTCTGGGACGTGGAGTTTCCCGTCACCTGGGCCGTCCGCTGGAACGGACCGAACCGGTACCAACTCGCCCTCGTGGAGCGTGAACGCTCAAGAACCTGGGTACGAAGCCGCGTCCTCGAGAGCCTTAGGTCGGAGGGGACGACGTCCGACGCTCCCGACCCGTAGCCCTGCTCCGAGAGACGCCGCGGGTCCTGGCCGGTTCTCGTCGGGCGGACCGTGGGGTCTTGAAAGGTTTGGAGCCAGGGCGGCCCAAGATCAGCCCACTCGTTCCCACCGCTCGAGCTTCTGGACGGAGCCGAGCGTGGAACCTCGCCGGATCTCCTCGCGGACGCGGTCCTCGTGCTCGAGGACGTCGAGAGCGCGGTTCGCGATCTCGGAAACGCGCTCGCGGGGTACGACGACAAGCCCGCTCGCGTCCCCGACGATCCAGTCCCCCGGTCGCACCCGCTGGCCCCCGACGGTCACCTCGACGCCGATCTCGCCGTGGCCCTTCGGCTCGCCCGCGTTCGGGCTCACGTAGCGGCTGAAGGCGGGAAACCCGAGCTCGAGGATGGCGTCGAGGTCGCGGATCGCCCCGTCGATGACCACCCCCGCGACCTGGCGGCCGTGCGCCGACCAGCTCGCGAGCTCCCCCCAGACCGCGGTGTGCCCGCCGCCCGCGTCGATGACGAGGACATCCCCTGGTCCGGCCCGGTCGATCGCTTCGACGGGCTTCGCCCAATCACCGTCCAGCGTCACGACCGTCACGGCCGGGCCGGCAAAGCGCACCGTGGGGTCCTTGAGCCTGGGTGCGAGCCCGTGCATCCCCCCTTGGCGCTGCATCGCGTCCGAGAGGTTCGGGGTCGAGACCTTGAGCAGCGCGGAGCGGACCTCGGCACCGGCGTAGCGGCGGAACGACTCCGTCGCGACCTCGCGGCGCTCCGTGATCGCCCGGACGATCGACCGCGTCGCCTCGGTGATCTTCGGGCTCTTCGTGATCGCCCCGCCGACGATCAGGATCTGGGCCCCCTCGCGGGTCGCCTTGGCGACGGTCTCGCTGTTGAGCCCGCCGGCTACCGCGACCGGGATCGGAGAGGCCTTCGCGAGCTCCCCGAGGACCTCGAACGGCGTCTTCGCCTGCATCTGCATGTCGATCCCGACATGCCAGCAGACCGCGGCGGCTCCGAGCTCGGCCGCGCGGCGGGCCCGCCCGATCGGGTCGGCGACGCCGAGGAGGTCGACCACGACCTCCGCACCGTAGAGCTCGCCGCCCCGGACGGCCTCGGCGATCGTCCCGTCGTCCGACGCTCCGAGGACCGTCACCAGGTCCGCGCCGGCCTTCGCGGCCAGCTCGACCTCGAACGCGCCCGTGTCCATGATCTTCATGTCGGCGACGACGCGGTGGTCCGGGAACGCCTTGCGAAGCTCGCGGACAGCGTTCAGCCCCTCGCTCTTGATGAGCGGCGTCCCGGCCTCGACCCAGTCGGCGCCGCCCTCGACCGCCTCCTTCGCGGCGAGGAGCGCGCGCGACAGGTTCTCGAAATCGAGCGCGACCTGGAGGACGGGCCGCTCAAGCCGCATCGGCGCTCGAACGGGCGGTGCGTAATAACCGAACCGCACCTCGGCCGGTCCGCGTGACGCCTCCTCGGGGAACGGTGCGGCTTATCCGGGGCGACGCACGGCGGCTCGAGGGGGTCCCCGACGGCTCGGTGCACCTGGTGGCGACGTCCCCGCCGTATCCGATGATCCCCCAGTGGGACGAGGCGTTCCGGGCGCAGGGCGCGGACGACCCGCGGGCGATGCTGGGGCTCCTCGAGGAGGCGTGGGCAGAGGCCCACCGCGTGCTCGTGCCCGGAGGCCTCCTCGTCGTGGTGATCGGCGACGCCCTGAGGACCACCGAGGGGGAGTTCCGCCTCTGGCCGAACCACGCCGAGACCCTGGTCGCGGCGGCGCGGGTCGGCTTCCGCCCCCTCCCGTACGCCCTCTGGAAGAAGCCGACGAACAAGCCGAACGCCTTCCTCGGCTCCGGCTTCGTGCCTCCGAACGCCTACGTGACGCTCGACTGCGAGTTCGTCCTGCCGTTCCGCAAGGGAGGGCTCCGCCGTTTCCCGCCCCACGACCCCCGTCGGGCCGCGAGCCGGTTCAGCCGGGAGGAGCGCGACCGGTGGTTCAGCCAGGTCTGGACGGACGTGCGGGGGGCCCGCCAGGCCGGCGGGCGGGGTCGGACGGGGGCGTTCCCGCCCGCGCTCGCCGAGCGGATCGTCCGGATGTTCTCCGTCGTCGGCGACACGGTCCTCGACCCGTTCGCGGGGACCGGCACGACGCTCTGGGCCGCCGCCGAGCTCGGTCGCGACGCGATCGGCGTCGAGTGGGACCGAGCGGTCTTTACGGAGCTCGAGAGAGGGGCCCGGGCCCGCGGCTTCGCTACGCGGCCGGCACCGACGGCGGCGGGCGCGCGTCCTCGGGTGGCGGGCTAGCCGAGACCTCGGCGTGCGCCGGGACCGGGGGAGAGACGGCCTGGCGGCCCCGGTGGGCGATCTCCTCCTCGACCGCGGTCTTGAGGTAGCGCAGGGCGGCGTCGCTCAGCCGGTCCATGTGCAGCAGGAGGTAGTGGAGGTAGAGCCGCTCGGGCTTGTGGGTCGGGCCCGGATTGCGGGCACGCTCTCCCGGGCCCGGAGCGGGCGGCCGGTGCCGTTCGAGGGTCTCGGCGTGGTGCTCGTTCTCCGGCCCGTGGTACTCCCGCCCGGGGGGTCCGACCATCGGCGGGTAGAGGTGGTTCACCGGGTCGTAGGGGGGTTCGGTCGGGGACGCGCGGGATCCCACGGACGGCGTGGGGGAGGCCCCCTTGACCTGAAGGTACGGGTGGACCGGCCGATTGGGGTCCTGGAACTCTCCGATCGGCTTGCCGGCGACGTCCTCGACGATCGTCTTGAGGCTCCAGCTCGACCGTCGGCGGGCCGGTCCGTCGGCCGTGGCCCCGTCCGCCACCACGGCCGGCCGGGGGTTTCCCCGCCCTATAAACCCGCCTTTCCAACGGCGGGAGGGGCCGCGGACGGAGTCGGCAAGAGCCGGCTCAAGAGCTCGAGCTCGGGCGTCGCGGCGACGATCGCAAGCGGCAGGTGCCACTCTCCGACCCTCCAGAGGGACTCCGCGTAGCCCGCCTCGCGGGGCAGGCGGGCCCGGGGAAGCCACTCGGCCTCCGCCCGGCCGAGGCCAAAGAACGCGCGGGCCTCGGTCGAGACCTCCGTGAGCCTCAGGAACCCCGTGGCGTAGAGGTTCCTCAGGAGCGAGCGGCCGCCGGCACGGACGAGGAAGTCGTCCGGGCTCTGGGTGAGGAGGAGGACCCCGGCGTCGAAATGCCGAAGGTGCCGGACCAGGCGGTCGAGGAACTCGGCCGTGCTCTCCTGGCGGGTGAGGAGGTGGGCCTCGTCGACCACGACGAGCTTCGGCCCCGGCCGCGTTCGCAGCCGTCCGTAGGTCCAGTCGAGGGCGTAGGCGAGGTGGAAGGAGAGCTGCTCGTCCGGGATGCCCGAGAAATCGAACGCGACGACGGTGCCGGCGGGGTCGAGCGTGGTCGGACCGTCGACGAACCTGAGCGAACCGGACCGGAACACCTCGAGCAGATCGCCGAGGCGCCGAGCGCCATCGCCCCGCTCGGCGAGGGCGCGAGCGAGGTCGGAGAACGTCGGGACGGCGCCGCGCTCGTAGAGGCCCGTCACGGTCGTGTCGAGCAGGGCGGCCTCGACGTCCGTGACGCTCGGGAAGAGGGCGCGGAGCATCGCCGCGACGCGCCCGGCCTTCTCCCGGCGGTCCCCGCCCGTGGTTGCGGGGTCGAGAGGGTTCAACCGGCCCGCACCGCCGTCGGCGAGGCGGACGACCTCGCCGCCGAGGGCCCGGACGAACCGGCCGTACTCGCCGAGCGGGTCGAGGACGATGACCTCGAGGTCGGGCCGGACCCATCGCGTCCGAAGGACCGTGAGCGCCGCCGCGAACGACTTTCCCGAGCCGGTCGTGCCGAACAGCCCCCAGGAGTAGCTCGCGTGGGCCCACCGGTCGAGGAGGACGGGGCTCGCGTCGGAGAGCGCGAGGCCGACGAGCGTCCCGCCGGGCTCGAGCACGGACTCGTCCGAGAACGGGAAGAGGGCCGCGAGCCCGTCCGTGGTGAGCGTCTGAACGAGCCCGGCCGGGCGCCGGTCGGCGGGGGTGGTCACTCCCGCCGCGAGGGCCGAGGCGACCTCGAACCGGGGGACCCGGGTCGAAAAGCCGAGGGCTCCCAGACGCTCGGAGAGCCGCTGCCGCTCCGTCTCGGCGTGCTCCGGGGACGGCCCGCGCGCGACGAACCTCACCGCGACGCTCCAGAGCTCCTGGGCCCGCCCGGCGACCGCCCGCCCGAGAGAGCCCGCCTCCGCCTGCTCGACCTCGAGCTCCGAGCGCTCGGGGCCGCTCACGCCGACCGAGAGCTCTGTCTCCGCGACCGTCCGGGCCCCCTCGATAAGGGCAAGCGCGCGGTCGACCGGGATCCGCCACGCCTCGGTCGAAAGGTCGACCTCAGCGTTGGTCGGGGCGACCCGCCCGAGGAAGCCGAACGGGACCTCGGGAGGGAACCGACGTACGAGGAGGGGGGCGGCAATCTCCCGGCCGCGGCGGATCCAGCTCGCCGTCTCCGCCGACGGCGGACGCGGGGAGTTCGGGGTCATCCGGCTCCCGGCGCGCGCAACGTCCTGTCGACGCGCACCCTCTCGAGCGCCCAGAGAGGAACGAGCCCGATCGCAAGGACGAACCCGGCGAACACGTCGGCCCCCGCGGGAGGGAACAGGTAGAACCCGGCCGACGCCCCGAGGGCCGCGAGTGCCGCGCCGCGGGAGACGAGGCGGCGGCCCCGCCCCCCCGGCCCCCAAGGGCGGGTCGACGACCAGCCGGCGAGAGCGAGGGCCGCGAGCGCCCCGACCAGGGCCCGGAGTCCGTGGATCTCCACCGAGAGCGCACCCGCGATCAGGGCGAACCCCACGGAGGTTCCGAACGCGTCGAAGCCGAGGCGCGACGTCGCCGGCGGGGGAACGGTCAACCGCCACCTCCGGCGGGCCGCAGACCGAGCCTCCTCGCGGCCGCCCAGAGCGTCCGCCCTTCGAGACGTTCGGCGCGTAGCCCGAGGGAAAAGAGCCGGCCGAGGAGGGCTTCGACGCTCACGTCGAGGCGGTCACCGGCCCGCGAAGCGTCCCCGGACGCGGTCAACCCGAGGTAGACCCGACGGACCCTACGACCCGCGAGAAGGACCTGGACGAGCTCGGTGTAGCCGTCGCGGGCGGCCCGCTCTTCGGCGTCCCCGCCCGCCGTCCCGGGAAGGAGCGTCCGGACGAAGATCGGGGCGGTGGTGGCTAGGATCCGCACGTCGCGGTCGAGCGACCGAAGGAGGTCGCGGTAGAGGTCGAACCGCCGGGCCAGCTCCTCGGGGGGCAGGAAGGCGAGGGGGACGCCGCCCGTCCGCACCACCGCCGCGAAGCCGTCGGGC
>JBAIXP010000018.1:0-17707 GCA_037916495.1 Thermoplasmata archaeon
GCGGTCCCTCCTTCGTCCGGCGCGGTCGCGGGAGGACGAGCTCCCCTTCTTCCGGGTAGCCGAGGACGAGCGAGCGACCGGCGAGGTGCTCGCGCGAGGTGTACGCGCAGAGGATCGCGTCGAGCTCGTCGTGCGTGAGCTCCTCCTTCTCGAGCCGGCCGCGAAAGCCGAACCGCACCAGGGCGCGGCGGAGCCGCTCCTCGCCCGCCCCCTTGCGGGGGAGGCCGAGGACGTCCTGCGCTCCCCCGGGGTAGGTCTCGACGACCTCGAACCCGAGCTTGCGGAGGGTCGCCGCGAGCGCCATCCCGCGCGCCGTGAGAAGCCGCATCGGTCCCAGGGTCACGGGAAAGAACGGGATGCCGAGGGCGCGGAGCGCGCGGTCGCAGGCCCTTAGGTGCGGCGGGCCGGGGCGGTCGAGCGAGACGCGCCCGCGCGGCAGGCTGAGCGGGGCGTCGATCCCGACCAGCGCGGGCCCGCTCTCCCGGACCGCCCGGACGATCTCCTCGTCCTCGAAGAGGACGCGGGTCGTGACCGCGAGGCCGGGGCCGAGCCGGCAGAAGCCGGTCCGGCGCCGGGGGCTCCCGGCGAGGTCGAGCCCGATTGCCCCGACGGCCCGCGACCCTCTCGCCACGGGGGACGGAACGACCGCGCGCAAAGACGGTTCGCCCCGACGGCCGCACAAAGCTTTACGGCCGAGGCCGGCTGGGCCGCCCGATGCCGGAAGGGTCGCTCGAGAGGACGCTCGTCCTCGTGAAGCCGGACGGGGTCCGCCGGGGACTGATCGGGGAGATCGTCGGGCGCCTCGAGCGCAAGGGGCTCAAGGTCGTCGCCGCGCGCCTCCTCAGGGTCTCGAGCGAGCGGGCGCAGCAGCACTACGCCGAGCACGCGGGAAAGCCGTTCTACCCCGGGCTCCTCGAGCACATCACCTCCGCCCCGGTGCTCGCGCTTGCCGTCGAGGGCCGCTCGGCGATCTCCGTGACGCGCCTGATCACGGGCGCGACCAACCCCCAGCTCGCGCAGCCCGGCACGGTCCGCGGCGACCTCGCGCTCGCGGTCACCCCCAACCTGATCCACGCCTCCGACTCCCCCGCGTCGGCCGCCCGCGAGCTCGCCCTCTACTTCGGACCGGACGACTACGTGAGCTACGCGCGCGTCGGCGAGGAGTACTACTGACCCGATGGGCCCGGCGATCGCCGCGGGGGTCCGGGCCCTCGCGCGCGGAAAGCTCGTGGTCCATCCGACCGACACGCTCGTCGCGCTCGCCGCGAGGGCGAGCGACCCGGCCGCCGTCGACCGTCTCCTCGCCGCGAAGGGCCGCACGGCCGGCCACCGGCTCTCGGTCGCCGTGAGCTCCCTCGAGGAGCTCGAGAGCTGGGGTCGGTTCGCTCCCTCCGCCCGATCGTTCGTCCGCCGCCACCTTCCCGGTCCGTACACCGTCCTCGTCCGCCCCACGCCCCGCGCCCGCCGGGAGCTCGCGCCGGCGGTTGCGGGAGGGTCCCTCCTCGGGCTCCGGCTCCCCGACCACCCGGTCGCGCGGGAGCTGGCGCGCCAGGCCGGCCCGATCACCTCGACCAGCGCGAACCGGACGGGCGAACCCCCCGCGACGACCGTCCGCGCCGCCCGCGCCGCGCTCGGCCGCGCGGTCGCGGTGTACGTCGACGGCCGCCCCTTCCCGAGCGGGCGCCCGTCGACCCTGGTCGACCTCACCGGCCCGCGACCCCGGACGCGCTCGAGAGGGTGACCGGGCCGATGCCGTACCCTCCCGACCTCGACAACTGGCGGCGGGCGGCGCGCATCGCGGCCGAGGCGCGCGAGCTCGGGCTCTCCCTCGCGGTCCCCGGGGCGAAGCGCCGCGCGGTCGCCGAGGCGATCGAGGGGTACATCCGCGCGCAGGGGGCCGAGCCGTCGTTCCCCGTGAACCTCTCCCGGAACGCGGAGGCCGCCCACTACACGCCGAGCGCCGAGGACGACGCGGAGCTCGTCGCCGGCGACCTGTTGAAGGTTGACGTCGGGGCGCACATCCGCGGGGCGGTCGCGGACACGGCCGACACGGTCGAGGTCGGCGGCGGCCACCGGCACGCCCACCTCATCGATGCTGTCCACGACGCGGTCGCCGCCGGCGTGCAGGCCGTCCGTCCGGGGGGCGCGGTCGACGACGTGAGCCGGGCGATCGCCGCGGCGATCCGTGCGCGGGGGCTTCTGCCGGTCGTCGATCTCACCGGTCACTCGATCGAGCGGTTCGTCCTCCACGCGGGCAAGTCGATCCCGAACGTGCCGGGGATGACCGACGCGCGCTTTGACGAGGGGGAGGTCGTCGCCATCGAACCGTTCGCCACCAACGGCGAGGGGCGGATCGAGAACGGACCGTTCGGCAACATCGTGAGGTTCCGCCGCGCCCCGCCCGCGGACGACGCGCTCCTGGGCCCGCTCTTCGCCCGGTTCTCGACGCTCCCCTTCGCGACCCGGTGGATCGACGCGGCCGACCGCGCCCGCGCCCTCGACAAGGCCCGTCGCTACCTCCAGAGCTACCCGGTCTTCCTCGAGCGCCGGCGGGGGCTGGTCGCGCAGGCCGAGCACACGGTCCTGGTCGGCGCCGCGGGCGGCGAGGTCCTCTCCATCGCGCGCCGCCGTCCGTGACCGCCCCGGAGCTGCTCTCGGACGGACCGACAGTTGTCGAACGGACGGCTCGAGGTTCGCAACCGTAAAGAGCGGGGTCCCCGGTCCTCCGTCGGGATGGCTGAGAGCGCTTCGGCCCCCGCGTCCCGGACCCGGTCGCCCCGGCGGAAGGCCGCCGCCCGCGAACCGACGGCGGACGAGCGGCGGACGGGCCAGACGGAGGCCCTCGGCCACCGCGCGGTCGAGCTCTCGCGCTACTACGCCGGCAAGATCGAGACCGTTCCGAAGGTGCCCGTCCGGTCGCTGCACGACTTTTCGGTCTGGTACTCCCCCGGGGTCGCGGCGGTCTCGAAGGCGATCGAGGCGTCGCCGGACCTCTCCTTCGAGCTCACCGGCCGGTGGAACACGGTCGCGATCGTCACCGACGGCTCGCGGGTCCTCGGTCTCGGGGACGTCGGGCCGCGCGCCGCCCTCCCCGTGATGGAAGGCAAGGCGCTCCTGTTCAAGTTCCTCGGCGGGGTCGACGCGGTGCCGATCCCGATGCAGGCAAAGAGCCCGGACGCGCTGCTCGATGCGGCCGAGGCGATCGCCCCCGCCTTCGGCGGAATCAACCTCGAGGACATCGCGAGCCCGAAGTGCTTCGGGATCCTCGAGGAGCTCTCGAAGCGCGTCGACATCCCCGTCTGGCACGACGACCAGCTCGGCACCGCAGCGGCGACCGTCGCGGGGCTCCTGAACGCCCTCACGCTCACGAACCGCGACATCCGCTCGAGCCGCACCGTCCTCTTGGGCGCGGGGGCGGCGAACCTGGTCACCGCGCGGCTCCTTCTCGCGCTCGGCCACCCGCCGGACGCGCTCACGCTGGTCGACCAGAAGGGGATCCTCCACGCGGAGCGGGACGACGTCGACGAGCTGTCCGTCCGCAACCCGTGGAAGTACCGTCTCGCGCTCCGGACGAACGGCGGGGGGCGCACCGGTCCGCTCGAGCGCGCCGTCGAGGGAGCGGACGTCCTGATCGCCGCCTCGACGCCCGTCGCGGGGACGGTCCGGACCGAGCACGTGCGCGCGATGCGGTCGGGACCGATCGTCTTCGCCCTCGCGAACCCGACGCCCGAGATCTGGCCGGACGACGCGCGGGCGGCCGGCGCGGCGATCGTCGCGACGGGGCGCAGCGATTTCCCGAACCAGGTGAACAACTCGCTCGTCTTCCCGTCCGTCTTCCGCGGGGTGCTGGACGCCCGGGCCCGCTCGATCCCGGACGAGATCGTCCTCGCGGCGGCGCGCGAGCTGGCGCGGGGCGCCGAGCGCCGGGGCCTCTCCCCTCACCACATCCTCCCGACGATGGAGGAATCGGAGGTGTTCCCGGCGGTGGCGGCGGCCGTCGCGGACGCGGCGGTCGCCCAGGGCGTCGCCCGACACCGTCTTTCCCACGATGAGTTCCTGTCCCGGGCGACGACGCTCATGCAGCGACCCGCGAAGCTCGTCCGCACGCTCGCCCGCGCCGGACTCACCGCGCCGATGCCCCGCGGGCCGGTCGGCGGGCGGAGGTCGGTATGAGCCCGCGTGAGGGCCCCGCGCGCACGGTCCCCGAGGGCCGCGAGGCGCACGAGCGGACCATCCACCTTAGGCCGGCGGTCGAGGCGGACGTTCCGGCGCTCGTGCCGCTCCTCTTGCGCTTAAAGCGCCTCAACGAGGAGTTCGACCCGCTGCTCAAGGTCCGCGAGGACGCCGAGGCGAAGGCCCGCGAGGTCCTGAAGGCCCAGATCGCCGACCCGAAGGCGGTCGTCCTGGCCGCGGAGGGGACCGGCCCCGAGCGCGACAAGCTCGTCGGCGTGGTGCGCGCGGTCGTCCGCGAGCGGCCGTTCTACACCCCCGAGTTCGAGGGGGTCATCCTCGACATCTACCTCCTCCCGCTCTATCGGCGGCGCGGGGTCGGCGAGTACCTCCTGCGCGAGGCGTCGGCAGCCCTCAAGGCGAAGGGAGCGGGGGTCGTGACGGCCGAGTTCCCGGCCCAGAACGAGATCGCCGTCCGTTTCTACGCGAAGAGGGGCTTCCGGCCGATCACCGCGATTCACGCGCGGTCGCTCTAGCGCGAACGTTAAGGGCCGAGCTCCTCGTGGCGGGGGCATGAACCGCAACGGACCCGCCGCCGAGGCAAGCGCGCCGAAGTTCCTTCGGCGCGGCAAGGTGAAGGAGGTCTACGAGGTCTCGCCGACGGAGCTCGAGTTCCGGTTCACCAACGACATCTCCGTCTTCGACAAGCACATCCCGAGCGAGATCCCGCACAAGGGCGAGACGCTCGCCCGCACGGCGGCGCACTGGTTCGAGCTGTGCGGCCGTCTCGGCGTCCCGCACCACTTCGTGAAGCTCGCGGGCCCGACCTCGATGCGGGTAAAGCGCGTCCGCATCGTCCCCGAGCCGCGGACCCTCGGCCCGTCCCCCCGGGACTACCTGGTGCCGCTCGAGCTCATCGTCCGTTACTACCTCGCCGGGTCGATGTGGGACCGGGTGAAGTCGGGGAAGGTGAGCGCGCGCGAGCTCGGCTTCCCGTCCGACCGGACCCTCGCCTACGGCGCGGAGCTCCCCGAGCCGCACTTCGAGATCACCACGAAGCTCGAGCCGGTCGACCGCCTCCTCACCCTCGACGAGGCGCTCCGGCTCTCCGCGCTCGACCGCCGCCAGCTAAACGAGCTCAAGGAGACGATCCTGAAGGTCGACCGGGCGATGCAGCAGGAGATCGGGGCCCGGGGCCTCCTCCACGTCGACGGGAAGAAGGAGTTCGGCGTCGACGCGGACGGCCGCCTCATGGTCGTCGACACGTTCGGCACGGCCGACGAGGACCGGTTCTGGGACAAGGACGCGTTCCTGCGGGGCCGCCAGGTCGACTTCTCGAAGGAGTTCGTCCGCCAGCACTACCGCCAGTCCGGCTACTTCGACGAGCTCTCCCGGGCCCGCGAGGCGTCCCGGCCCGAGCCCGACATCCCACCGCTCCCCCCGCTCCTCGTCGACGAGGTGAGCCGGCTCTACACGACGGTCTTCCAGCGGCTCACCGGCGAGCCGTTCGCCCCCCTCGCGACCTAGTCCCGAGGGCGCAGGTACCGGCGTTCCACGACCTCTCCCGTACCCTTATCTCCCTACGGACCGGTCGAGACGAACGTGCCCGCAAAAGCGACCTCCCGGCCCTCGTCGAACGGACCTTCCGCCGAGCCCCACGAGGAGATCGCTCTCGAGGACCTCCCGGGCGTCGGGACGACGACCGCCGAGAAGCTCCGCGAGTCGGGCTACACCGACCTCATGGAGCTCGCGGTCGCCTCGCCGGGCGACGTCGCCGAGGCGGCGGAGATCGGGGTCGCCATCGCCCAGAAGATCATTGGCGAGGCCCGCCGCAAGGCCGACGTCGGGGGCTTCGAGAGCGGCGCCGCCGTCCTCGAGCGGAGAAAGCACCTCGGCCGGATCACGACGAACTCGAAGGCGCTCGACGAGCTCCTGGGCGGCGGGGTCGAGACCCAGGCGATCAGCGAGTTCTCCGGAGAGTTCGGGACCGGGAAGACGCAGCTCGGCCACCAGATCGCGGTCGATGTCCAGCTCCCCGTGGCGCAGGGGGGCCTCGAGGGCGAGGTCGTCTACATCGACACCGAGTCGACGTTCCGCCCCGAGCGCATCGTCGACATGGCGAAGGCCGCGGGGCTCGACCCGACGGCCGCCCTCGAGCACATCCACGTCGCCCGCGCGTTCAACTCGAACCACCAGATGCTCCTCGTCCAGAAGGCGCAGGAGCTCGCCCGCGAGAAGCCGATCCGCCTCCTGGTCGTCGACTCGCTCACCTCGCACTTCCGCTCCGAGTACGTCGGGCGGGCCGAGCTCGCCCCCCGCCAGCAGCTGCTCAACAAGCACCTCCACGAGCTCCTGAGGTTCGCCGACACGTACAATGCGGCGATCGTCGTGACGAACCAGGTCTCGGCGCGGCCGGACATCCTCTTCGGCGACCCGACCCGCCCGATCGGCGGCAACATCGTCGCGCACGCCGCGACCTACCGCGTCTACCTGAGGAAGTCGAAGCCGCCGAAGCGGATCGCCCGCCTCATCGACTCGCCGAACCTCCCCGAGGGCGAGGCCGTCTTCTCCCTCTCGACCGAAGGGGTCCGGGACTAGCCGGTCGGCCGAGGTCGGCCGGGGTCCGTACCGGCCTGAAATACTCCCCCCGGTCCCGACAGGGCGAGGACGGATGTCGCTCGAGCCCGCTCCACCGGTCCGGCCCCCGGGACGGGTGCTCGCCGCCTCGCTCGCCGGGAGCGTCGTCGAGTGGTACGACCTCTTCGTCTACGGGACGCTCGTCTTCGTCCTCTCGGGGCTGTTCTTCCCGAAGGTCCTCGGGATCCCGCCGCTCGTCCTCGGCCTGCTTGCCTTCGTCGCGGGGGCCGCGGTCCGGCCGCTCGGGGGAGCGGTCTTCGGGCCGATCGGCGACCGGCTCGGCCGGCGCCCCGCCTTCGTCCTCTCCACGCTCGTGATGGGGCTCGGCTCGGTCGCGATCGGGCTTCTCCCGACGTACGCCGAGGCCGGGGTCGTCGCCCCCCTCGGCCTCCTCGCCTTGCGGGTCGTCCAGGGCCTCGCGCTCGGGGGGGAGTACGGGGGCGGCGTAATCTACGTCGCGGAGAGCTCGCACGACCGGCGCCGGGGGCTCTGGACCGGGGTGCTCCAGGCGGCCTCCTCGCTCGGGCTCCTCCTCGCGACCGTGGTGGTGCTCGTGACGCTCGCCGTCCTCGGGCCGGCCGGGCTCAAGGCGTGGGGCTGGCGCCTTCCGTTCCTCGGGGCGAGCGCCCTCCTCGTGGTCGCGGTGCTCGCGCGCTGGCGGCTCACCGACACCGATCTCTTTCGGCGCCTCCAGGAATCGAAGCGCACCTCCCGCGCCCCGCTCGGGGAGGTGCTCGGCACGCGGGAGACGCGCCGGAAGGTCGTCCTCGCGCTCGCGGTGGTCGGCGGCGCCTCGGTCGTCTGGCACACCGCGCAGTTCTACACCCAGATCTTCGTCCAGGCCCAGCTCGGCCCGCTCTCCGACCACGGCCTCCACGCGACCCTGCTTGCAATGGCGGTCGCGCTCGCGCTCGCCGCGCCGTTCTACCCGCTCTTCGGGGCGCTTTCCGACCGCGTCGGGCGCCTGCGGCTCGTCCTCCTCGGCTCCGTCCTGGGCGGGCTCTTTGCGTACCCGGCGTTCGCGCTGCTCGCACGCTTTGCCCAGCCTCCGGATCCGAACGTCGTCGGCCTCGCGGCGGTCCTCTGGGCGGAGCTCGTCCTGGGCGCGCTCTGCTACGCGCCGCTCGGCGCCTACCTGGTCGAGCTCTTCTCGGGCCGGGTCCGCTACACCGGGGTCTCCCTCGCGCACGGGGTCGGGACCGGCGTGATCGGCGACGCGACGGTGGTCATCGCCCCGACGCTCGCGATCGCGCTCGCGGTGTGGTACGGGGGACTTCTCTGGTCGATCGCGGTCCCGCTCGCCTGCTCGCTCGTCGTCGCGCTCTTCGTCCCCGAGCGCCGGGGCGTGAGCATCTGGAAGGAGGTCGAGCTCCCTCCGTCGACCCCCGAGAACGCCCCTCGGGGCTAGTCCTCTCGCCCCGTCACGGCGGGAACCGCCGCCGCCGCTCCGCGGGATAGTAGCGCAGCCAGACCCGGCCACGGAGGTCGGCGAACGGGACGGCCCCGAACGCCCGGCTGTCGCGGCTCGCGGGGTTGTCGCCCTCGACCCGGACGGTCCCTAGGGGAACGGTACCGGACACGGACGCATCGCCGGGGAGGGCGACGACCCGCTTCACGAGAAGGTGACCGGGCCGCTCGGGGTCGCGGAGGACGACCAGATCGCCCCGGGCCGGGCCCGCCCCCCGGTAGGCGCGCGGGTCGACCCGCAACCGGTCGCCCGGCTCGAGCGTGGGCCTCATCGACGCGTTCTGGACGACGACCTTCCGGCTCCGCACGCGGCGGAGGAACCGCCACCAGACGTTCGGCGTGGGCCTCACCTCGAACGGTGCGTCCTCCGGCACCTTTATCCTCCGCCCCCGGTACGCGACGGCATGTCCGCTCTCCCACGGTTTCGCGACTCGTTGAACCGTCTTTGGGACGTCCTCCTCCCCCCCGCGCCGGTCGAGGCCCACTGCGATATCCCGTGCGGCATCTACGACCCGCACGAGGCCCAGATCGCCGCGCTCACGGTCGTTAGGATGGACCAGCTGATCGGGGAACTCGTCCCCCCGGCGGCCGACGCGAAGCCCGAGGAGCGGGCCGCGGCGACCTCGAAGCTCGCCCGGTACACGGCCGTCAAGGAGCTCCACGCGGAGCGCGTGAAGCACGAGGTCCGGGTCATCTGGGGCGACTACTTCACGGCCGAGCATCTGAAGCAGCACCCGGGGCTCCCGGAGCTCACGCTCAAGATCCTCAAGCAGGCGAGCAAGGCGCGCCAGGGGACGGCCCTCGTCGACGCGCAGGAGCTCGTGAAGCTCGTCCAGGAGTTCGCCGAGGTCTTCTGGAAGACGAAGGGCGCGAAGACCCAGAGGGTCCCGTCGCTCCAGAAGTCCGGCGGCGAGCTCGTCCTTCCCGTCGGCGCGTGAACCGGCCCCCGTCGGGAGGGCGGGCGGTCCGCCGATGACCGAGACGCTCCCCCTCGACGGACGCTCGCTGACGCTCGAGCAGTTCCTCGCGGTCGTGCGGGGCGGCTGCGGCGTCTCGGTGACCGCCGAGGCGATGGGCGCGGTCCGGGCCTCCCGGCGCGCGGTCGAGCGGGCGGTCGCGAGCGGGAAGGCGGTCTACGGCGTGACGACCGGTTTCGGCGCCCTTTCGGACAAGGTCGTCCCGGGCCCGCGCCTCGCCGAGCTCCAGGCGTCGCTCGTGCGGAGCCACGCGAGCGGGGTGGGCCCACCCCTCTCCGCCGACGTCGTCCGAGGGCTCCTCCTCCTCAGGCTCAACTCGCTCGCCCGCGGCCTCTCGGGGGTCCGCGCGGAGATCCTGGAGCGGCTCGTCGACCTCCTCAACCGGGGTCTCCTCCCGTGGATCCCCGAGCAGGGGTCGGTCGGGGCGTCGGGGGACCTCGCTCCGCTCGCCCACCTCGCGCTCGCGGTCGTCGGCGAGGGGGCGTTCCTTGGGCGGGACGGGCGGCCCGAGCCCGCGCCGGAGGTCCTCGCCCGGGAAGGGCTCGCTCCCCTCGCGCTGGTCGAGAAGGAGGGCGTCGGCCTCGTCAACGGGACCGCGCTGATGGCGAGCTACCTCGCGCTTGGGGTCGCCGACGCGCGCGAGCGGCTCGACGCGGCCTTGGTGACCGCCGCGATGGCGTTCGACGCCCTCGAGGGGTCCCCCGCGAGCCTCGACGACCGCCTCGGCGAGGCGCGCAACGCGGCGGAGGAGCGCCGGATCGCGGCGAGCCTGCGCGCGCTCCTTTCCGACAGCCGCCTCTCCGTTCCCCGGACCCGCTGGTCGGGCCAGGACCCGTACACGCTCCGCTGCCTGCCCCAGGTGCTCGGGGCGGTCCGGGTCGGGATCGATCTCGCCGAGTCGGTCGCCCTCCGCGAGCTCAACGCTGTCACCGACAACCCCCTCGTGTTCGAGGGGGACGACTTCGTGAGCGGGGGGAACTTCCACGGCCAGCGCCTCGCCTTCGCGCTCGATGCCCTCGCCCTCGCGGTCCAGTATATCGCCGGGTTCTCCGAGCGACGCACCGCCCGGCTCGTCCACCCCGCGCTCAACCGCGGGCTCCCCGCGTTCCTCGCCCCGGACGGCGGCGTGGCGAGCGGCCTCATGATCCCCCAGTACGTCGCCGCCTCGCTCGTCAACGAGAACGCGACCCTCGTCCACCCGGCGAGCGCGACCAGTCTCACGACGTCCGCCGACCAGGAGGACTTCGTCAGCATGGGGGCGTGGGCGGGTTCGAAGCTCCACCGGGTCCTCGCGAACACCCGTCGGGTCGTGGCGATCGAGTGGATCGTCGCCGGGCAGGCGCTCGAGCTGAGGCGGCCGAGCGCGGGGGGGAAGGGCTCCGAGGCGGCCCTCCGCGCGCTCAGGAGCCGGGTCGCGCCGTGGGAGCGCGACCGGACCCCCGCGCCGGACATCGCGGCGGTCGCCGACGCGATCCAGCGCGGCGAGCTCGTCCGCGAGGTCCGCTCCGCCGTGCCGTTCTAGGCGGCCGAGCGGGCCGGCCCGCTCACGTCGGGGACGGGACGGCCGCGGCCTTCTCGCCGATCACGACCGAGTCGGCCCGGAACCGGACGACCTCCCCGCAGCTCCCGCAGGCGTACTCGCTCAAGCCCCGGTGTCTTAGCGGGGTGCGGCAGCGCGGGCACGGGATCGGTCGGGCGGTCATGTACGCGGCGAGGAGCTCTTGCGAGCGGCGGTCGCCCGAGGGGGTGACGCTCGGCGGGGGGCTGGCGGGGGCCGGCGTCCCCGAGCTTTCGGGCGCGCGCGGGGGCGCGTGCGGGGTGGCAATGGTACGGGGCGTGAACAGCCGCCCGCACCGCGGGCAGACCGAGAGGCTCGGGGAGGAGGAGGCAGCGAGCGCGACATGGCACGAGGGGCACTGCGACTTGAGTCCGCCGTCCTTGACGACCGGCGGCGGTGCCGCGAGCGGCGGGCCGAGGTCGAGCTTCGGGCGGCTCACGGGGGCCGTCGGGGGCGCGACGGGCGGGGGCGGAGGGACCTGCCAGACGGTCGAGGTCACCGGGACCCAGCGGACGACGCGCCGGGCCGGGTCGTAGGCCATGGCGGTGCCGGGCCGGGTGAGCTCTTCGACGAGGAGCTTCTCGACCTTGCGCGGGCGCCAGGAGAGGGCCGCGGCGAGACCGGGGACGGTCGTCTCGCGAAGCGACCGGACGGTGGTGCGGAGCGTTTCGAGGTCGTGCGACGAGGACCGGAACAGCGAGACCATCGCAGGAATCCGGGGCGCTCCCCAAAAAGAACCTATCGTTCCACGCGCACGGGGAAGGCACCGGCGGGGCGCCCCCGGTCTCGTGGACGATGCCACCAAGGCTCGTCCCGCCGGTGCCCGAGGCCAACCGCACCGAGCGGTTCGGTCGACTATATAGTTGAGTTCAAGTGCGGTGGACGAACGATCGCGCCGGGGCGGGTTCCCGGCGGACCGAGCCTTCATCTACGGGGGGCCGCCATCGTCGGCGTACGCACGTTCCGGCCGGGAACCGGACCGCGCGCCGAGAGCTCCGATGCCGGACCTGGTCGCTCGCTACAGCGGAGCGTCCCCTGCCGCCGGCGAGCGGGCGCCGACCGGCGCCCCGGCGGTCGTCCTGGTCGCCGACGACGATCTGCGCCTGCTCGTGCGCGGCGTCCTCATCCTCGAGCACCATCCGGTGATCCTCGAGGCGAAGGGGCCCGAGTCGCTCCGCTGGCTCGGCCCGCCCGACCGCGAGACCGTCCTCATCCTGGACGCGGGGGACGGACGAGGCAACTGGAAGGAGGACCTCGCGGCCGCGCTCAAGGAACGGCCTGAGCTGCGCCCCGTCGTGCTCCTGCCCCGGGGCGGGGATGGGCTGCGGACGGAGGCGGAGGGCCTCGGCGCCCGGGCGACCGTGGTCCGCCCGATCGTCCTGCGCGAGCTCGTCCGGGCCCTCGACGACGCGCTCGCGGGCGGACCGGCTAGGTCCGCGCCGGCCGGCGCTCCGTGAGCCCGGCCACGATCTTCTGGGTCGCCCGGGGAAGCGGGAGCGCCTCGAGCTCCGAGGCGGTCACCCACGCGCGCGAAGGGGAGGCTCGGACCCGTCCGGTCGACGTCCCCCGGAACACGTGGAGCTCGACCGAGAAGTGGCTGTAGCCGTGACGCACGGTCGTCCACGGGGTTAGCTCCCCCGCCTCGAGACCGACCTCCTCGCGCAGCTCGCGGCGGGCCGCCGCGACCGGCGTCTCGCCGGGCTCGATCTTCCCGCCGGGGAACTCCCAGAGACCGCCGAGCAGCCCTCGCGAAGGCCGACGCTGGACGAGCCAGCGACCGCGCCGCTCGAGGACGACCACCGCGGCCCGGACGTGCGGGCGTCGCGGAGGCGGTCGGCGTCGCGGGAGCGTGGCGGGGTCGGAGAGCTCCTGGCGCGCGCGGCACGAGCTCTCTACGGGGCAGGTGTCGCCCCGCGGTGACGAAGGGAGACAGACGGTCTCGCCAAGCTCCATGATCGCCTCGTTGAATCGCCCGGCCTGGCGCGGCGGCACCAGGTCGAGCAGGTGCGCCTCGAGCCGTCGGCGGACGGCGGGGGAGCGGACGTCCCCCTCCTCGGCCGTCCAGCGCGCCGCGACCCTCAGCCCGTTCGCCTCGAGCGCGACGCACGGGACGTCGAAGGCGAGCGCGGCGATCGCGCGGGCGGTGTACGGGCCGACGCCCGGGAGCTGTTCGAGTTCCTCGACCGAGCGGGGAAGATGCCCGTCGTACCACTCGAGGAGCACGCGGGCCGCCTCGCGCAGTCGGCGCGCGCGGGCGTAGTAGCCGGCGCCCTCGAGCGTCTTCAGCACCTCCCCCTCGGACGCCCGGGCGAGCGCCCCCACCGAGGGGAACCGCGCGACGAACCGCGCGAAGTACGGCGCGGCCTGGGCGACGCGCGTCTGTTGCAGTAGCACCTCGGCGATCCAGATCCGGTACGGGTCCCGGGAGGTCCGCCAGGGAAGAGCCCGGCGGTGGCGGGCGAACCAGCCGAGGAGCGCTCGGGCCGGAGCGGCGTGCGCGCCGCCGTGCGCCCCGGTCTGTCTCATCGGAGCGCCGCGAGACGAAACACACCCTTAAGACGGGGGCCAAGGTTCGAATCGTCGGGGGGAACAAAGATGGCCGAGCGTACAGGCGTCATCGCCGTGGACGACACGACCTTCGAGGCGGAGGTGATCCGTTCGCGCCTGCCCGTCGTGGTCGACTTCTACGCGGAGTGGTGCGCGCCGTGCCGGATCGCCGAGCCGACCCTACGGGAGCTGTCGCACCGGCTCTCCGGCCGCGTCAAGTTCGCGAAGGTGAACGTCGACGAGGCGGAGGTCGTCACCCGGTCGTTCGGGATCCAGGCGATCCCAACGTACCTCTTCGTCGAGTCCGGCACCGAGAAGGGTCGGGAGGTCGGCCCGCTCGAGCCCGTGGCGTTCCGGGCGATGCTCCGACGCTTCTTCCCCGGCGGTCCCGCCTTCAGTGGCGGAACACTCGCCAGCCGGTGAAGTACATCGACATCCCGTAGCGGCCGGCGGCCGCGATCACGTCCGGGTCGCGGAGGCTGCCGCCCGGCTGGATCACGGCCTTCACGCCGGCCTTCCCGGCGATCTCGATCCCGTCCGGGAACGGGAAGAAGGCGTCCGACGCGAGGACCGAGTCCCGGGCGCGCTCGCCCGCGACCTCACAGGCGAGCTCGACCGCCTTGACCCGCGTCGGCTGGCCGGAGCCGATCCCGACCGTGGCGCGGCCCTGCGCGAGGACGATCGCGTTCGACTTCGCGTGCCGGACGACCTGCCAGCCGAACGCGAGGGAGGCGAACGTCGCCGCGTCGACCGGGGGCCCTGCGACGAGGCGGGCCTCCGAGGCGACGAGCTCGCGGCGGCCGGTCGATTGGACCAGGAGCCGCCCGAGGGCGTTCTTCGCCTCCCAATCGGCCGCCATCGCCTCGGCCGGGTCGAGCTGCGCCACCTTGGCCTTCTTGCGCGTGGCGAGGCGGTCGAGCGCCGAGGCATCGAAGGCCGGGGCGGCGAGAAGGTCGACGAAGACCCCCTGCAGCGGGTCGAGGTCCGCTCCGGTGAGCGGCCGGTTCACGACGATGGCGCAACCGTACCGGGCGACCGGATCGGTCGCGATCGCGGCCGCGAGGGCCTCGCGCATGCTCGGGCCGCTTGCGGCCCCGCAGGGGGTCGCGTGCTTCACGACCGCGGCGGCCGCGTCGGGGAGCCCCGCGACGATGCGCGCGGCCGTGTCGAGATCGAGGAGGTTCGTGAACGACGGGCTGTCGCCCTTCACCATCGCGAGCTGAGCCGGTGGGCGTGCGAACGGGCGGGGCCCGGCGGGGACGTACGCCGCCGCCTGCTGGTCCGGGTTCTCCCCGTAGCGGAGCGCGGCCGAATCCCGACGCCACAGCGTGGCCCGCGGGAAGGCGGGGCGGGATTCGCCGGTCCCCTCGAGCCCGCTCGCGATCGCCGCGTCGTACTCGGCGCACCGCTCGAACGCGCGGACCGCGAGCTCGTGCCGCGTGGCCGCGGCAATCGACCCGTGCCCTCGGCCGAGCTCGGCGAGGAACGGAGCGTACTGCGCCGGGTCGGTGAGGACGGCGACGTACCGGTGGTTCTTCGCCGCGGCCCGGGCGAGGCTCACCCCCCCGATGTCCACCAGCTCCTCCCGCTCCGCGACCTCGGCGAGCCGCCGCTCGAACGGGTAGAAGTTCACCACCACGAGGTCGAACGGGAGGAGCTTGTGCCGGGCGAGCTCGTCGAGCCCCTCGGGGGTGCGCGGGGCGAGGATCCCGCCAAAGACGGCCGGGTGGAGGGTTTTCACCCGCCCGTGGAACCAGGAGCCGACCCCCGTGAGCTCCTCGAGGGGGCGGACCTCGACGCGGGCCCGCTCGAGCGCGGCCCGGGTCCCCGAGGTCGCCCACAGCTCTACGTGGGAGGCTGCGAGCACCCGGCCGAGCTCGTCGAGGCCGCTCTTATCGTCGACCGCAAGGAGCGCGCGCTCCACCCGGATCGCACCAGGGGTCTCCGCCACCGCTCCCGCTTCCCTCGTTCGATTGCGACGGGGCCCGATAAAGGTCGCCTCCCTCGACCGGCACGTTCCGGGCGAGAGCGCGTGACCACAGTTCTATATACACTAAGTCCGGATATTCTCCACCCTCCCAAGGAGGCCCCGTTGCCGCACCGTGTCAGGGTAGCTCGGCCGACGCCGGCCGTCGCCCGGCCGGTTCGGGTGCCGCTCGGCGCGTGGCGGGAAGGGATCCACCCGGGGCACCGCGCAACGCCGGTCTCCCGTGCGCGGAGCCACCGACCATCCGGACACCGCCGCATCACCTCCGCCCGACGTTGGCGATCTCGAAGCCGCAGGGCCCAGGTCTCGGCGATCGCCACGATCCTCGGGCTCTTGCTCGTGGTCTCGTTCGTGGCGAACTACCTCGCCACCACCCTCCCGAGCCAGATGGCCGTCAACGACGGCAACCACGCCCTTCAGGTCGAGAACCAGCTCGGGCATCTCGACTCGATGCTCCAGCAGTTGGCCGGTTCGAGGTCGCTCGGGGTCCCGGTGATCCAGCCGATCTCCCTGGGCACGCAGGGGCTCCCCCCGTTCGCCGGCCCCGATCCGTCCCGCCTCACGGGCGTGCCCGGCGGCGGAACCACCTCGTCGGTGTCGCTCGGCCTCTACTCGATCTCCTACAACCCGCCCGACGGCTTCGTCCCGAAACTCTACAATCCGCAGTACTGCACGCCGAACGCCCCGTACTATAACCTCTGGGCGTGCAACGGCGCGAACGTCAACGTCTCCTGGTTCTACTCCAGTTGTCAGGGCCTCCCGTCCTGCGTGTTCATTTTCAACGCGACGGGTGGTGCCACCTTCGTCCTGAACTACGCTCTGAACAACACTGCGATCAACGTGACAGCTGCCGGGGGCGGCGGGGGGTTCCAGCAGATCGGGATCTACGGGAGCCACGACAACGCTACGCTCACGGTCGGGGGCGGCACTGTGGAGAACATCACGATCATTGGTAACTACGACAACGTCACCCTCTACGGTACGGGCAACCAGAACTACAACGTCCTGATGGTCGGGAACCAGGACAATTTCACGGCGTTCCTCAAGCAGGGGTCCTCGAACCTCATCACAGTCTCCGGGTGGGGATCGAACCTTACCGTCCGGCCGAACGGGGGCGGGAGCTACGCGGTCTACTACACCGGATTCAACTCCGCGACGAGCACCGGGCTCTGCCCGATGGACGATTTCGCGAGAAATACGGACAACGTTACCCAGCCGAGCGGCAACTCGAACGGCAACGGGGTCGTCACGTTCAACGACACCGCCGGGCCGTCCAAAAACGTCACGAACCTGTTCTGGGTGATGCACTACCAGAAGCCCACCTCGTTCCCCTGCATCTTCTACGCGACGTACCGCGCCTCAGCGGTCTCGGGGCTCTTGCCCGCGTCGCTCGTCGTGGCCCTGCTCAACCAGTACGCGCCGTACGCCGAGGTCGCCCTCGACCAGGGCGCCATCGTGTACGCCCAGTCCGGTGCGGTCGCGACGATGGTCGACCCCCCGCCGATTAACTTCAATCCGACGAGCGGCCAGGCGACGGTCTGGGCCCCCGCGTTCCTGAACCCGGTACGGACCCAGCAGGGCACGGGGACGAGCGTGGTGACGCTGAGCCAGATGGTCTCCCAGGTCTACCGCTTCCCGACGGGAAGCTGGCTCGTCAACCCGTCGAAACCGCTCCGTCTCTCCTACCAGACCCCGTACTACACGGCCTGGATGGGCTACTTCTGCTCGAACCCGACGTACAGCAAGACCGCCGTACTCAACCTCACGGTCGGAGGGGTGCCGATTTCGCAGACGTGCGCGCAGTACCTCGCCCCCGGGACCGGCCACGCCTCGGACATCTACGTGCCGTACACGGCCGGAGGGATCCTCGGGTTGGTGACCGTGACCGTTCCGGCGAAATCGGTCGTCCTCACGACCTCCGATCTTTCCGTCTCGACCGGATAGGTTCCCTTTCGACGGGTGGCGGCGGCGGGCCGCCCGAGGGTTCCCTTTGGGCGAGGAGGTTCAGCTAAGCGTGGGAAGCACGGCCCGGCCCTTTGAGCCAGCGCTTCGCGTCCACGAGCGTGCCCCACGTGCGTGTCGTTCTCAACAAGGGGAGGCCCTCGGAGGCGGAGTTCCACGCGCTCCGAGCCACGGCCGCCCTCGAACGCTCCACCGCGACGATCGCGCGGCGTCCCTCGCTGCGGACGACACGGACGGGCCGGGGGTCGGTCTCGACGCGCGCGAGCGCGACCCTGAGGAGGTCTTCCCAGCCCCTCGAGGTGAGGGGAAGGGGAGGAAGGGGTTCGGCGGTGACCTCGACCCCGAGGTACCGACGGCGGGGCCGTCGGGGGGGTTTACCGGATGAGGTCGATGACTTCCTCG
>JBAIXP010000019.1:0-14129 GCA_037916495.1 Thermoplasmata archaeon
ACTCGACGAGGAGCGCCCCGTCCTCGGCGCGGGCGCGGACGGCGGCCCGAAGGCTCGGTCGCGGTCCGGAGACGGCGTGGCCCGAGCTCGCGAGCTCGTAGGTCCCCCGGCGTAGCTCCGCGCGGACTTCCCGGACGATGGTGGCCAGGAACCCCTCGGTCATCCGACGCCCCTCGGGAGGCTCGCGGCGACCTGCCGCACGCGTTCGAGAAGTGCGCGGGCGCGTCCCCTGTCGATCGACCCGCGGGCCCCGCGCACCCCGTCGGCGATCGACGGCGCGGCCCCGGCGATCCAGAGCGACACCCCGCTCGTGAGGAGCACCGAGCCGCGCCTCGCCCCTCGCGCACCCGAGAGGATTTCCTCGGCCTCGCGGGCCGCCTCGGTCGGCCGTAGTGGGTCCCAGTCGCCGCGCCGCTCGTCCGCCTCGAGATAGCGTTCGGGGTGGAACGTCTTGCGCCTTCGGGTCCCGCGGTCCCAGACGAACGCCTCGGTCGGCCTGCGGGGCGAGAACTCGTCGGTCCCGTCGTGGGAGCTCATCGCCACCCCCCGGCGGACCCCGAGCCGCGGAAGGACCGCGGCGAAGAGTGCGGCGACGTCCAGGTCCGGCGCGCCCACAACCTGGAACGGGACCCGGGCCGGGTTCGACAGTGGGCCGAGGCGGTTGAAGAGGGTCGGGATGCCGACCAGCCGGCGGGCCTCGCGGACGGCGGCGGTCGCGGGGTGGTAGAGCGGGGCGTGGAGGAACGCGAGCCGTTCGGCGCGGTACGTCGCCTCGGCGAAGGCGAGGGACGTCGTCACGGGGAGGCCGAGCGCCTCGAGGAGGTCGGAGGAGCCGCAGAAGCCCCGCGCGCTGCGGTTGCCGTGCTTCACGACCGGCACGCCAGCGCCCGCGACCACGAACGCGCTCACCGTCGAGACGTTGTACGAGGGGCGCGCGGCGCCCCCGGACCCGCAGAGGTCGATTGGCCGGTCGCCGGCCGGGACGACGAACGGCCGGGCCCGCCGACGCATCTCCCGGGCGGCCAGCGCGAGCTCCGCGGACGACGCGGTCCGACCGGCCACCGCCACTAACAGGGCCGCGCGCTCCGCGTCGGTCGAAGCCCCGTCCACGAGGCGGTCGAAGAGCGTGCGGACCTCGGCCGGGCCGAGCGTCCGCGGCTCGAGCAGGCGGGCCACGAGCGGGCCGATCATCGGTGGGCCCCCTTGAGGAAGTTCTCGAACATCCTCGGCCCGACGCGGGTGAGGTAGGACTCGGGATGGAACTGGACCGATTCGACCGGGAACTTTCGATGGCGGAGCGCCATCACCACCTTGCGATCTCCCCAGCCGCTGACCTCGAACCGGTCGGGGACGGTCGCCGGGTCGACCACGAGGGAGTGGTACCGCGCCGCGAAGATCGGCGAGCGGATCCCAGCGAAGATGCCTCGCCGGTCGTGGACCACGCGGGTCCGCTCCCCGTGCACCGGCGCCTCGGCGTGGACGACCGCGGCTCCCGCCCTCAGGGCGATGAGCTGGTGGCCGAGGCAGACTCCGAGGAACGGCCGCTCCGTCTCCCATCGATCGAGCAGCGCCCGGGAGAGCCGGGTGAGCCGGCGGTCGCGCGGATGGCCCGGCCCCGGGGAGAGGACGACCGCGTCCGGGTCGAAGGCAACGGCCTCACGCTCGTCCACCGTCGAGCGCAGGCAGCGGACCTCCGCCCCTTGAGCGAGGAGCGCCTGCTCGATGTTGTGGACGAACGAGTCCTCGTGGTCGACCAGAAGGACCTTCATCGGGACCCCTCGACGAAGACCGACTCGATCAGCGAGAGCTTGGCGAGCGTCTCGTCCCACTCGCGCGCGGGTTCGCTCCGGTGGACGATCCCGGCCCCGGCGCACGTGTAGAGACGATCCCTTGCGGCGAACGCCGTGCGGATGGCGAGGGCCCAGCTCGCTTGCCCGTTCGGCAGCAGAAGTCCGACCGTGCCCGCGTACGGTCCGCGCCAGGTCCCCTCGACCTCCCGGAGCAGCTCGACCGCACGGATCTTCGGTGCCCCGCTCACCGTCCCCGCGGGGAACGTCGACGCGAGCGTCGTCCAGGGTCCCCGCGATCCCGGAACCGTGGCCGCGACCCGGCTCACGAGGTGGTCGAGGCGGGCGTAGCGCATCCGACGCTCCTTCCAGACGAGGTGGACGGAGCCGGCGCGGGCCACCGCGCCCAGGTCGTTGCGGGCGAGGTCGACGAGCATCCGGTGCTCGGCGAGCTCCTTCGGGTCGCGCCGCAGCGGCGCCCGTCCGCCCGTACGCCCCCTCGGGATCGTGCCCGCGATGGGGTCGACCCAGGCAAGGTCGCGGCGCTGCTCCACGACCGACTCGGGGGTCGCGCCGACGATCGCGCGGTCGCCGAACTTGAGGTAGTAGAAGAACGCGTAGCGCTCCCCGCTCCGGAGGACCGTGGCCCGGTCCAGAAGGTCGGCCGGACGCGGCCAGGCCCGGCGGTGGGCGAGGACCACCTGGAACGCCTCGCCGTCCCGGATCTCGCGGACGAGGCGACGTACGCCGCGTTCGAAGAGCGGCCGGGGCAGCGAATCCTCGAGCGGTCGGGGAAGGGTCCGATCCGCGACCGCCGCGCGCCGTCGCGGAGGGACGCGGGCCGAGCGGACCGAGCGGACCACCGCCATCTCTCCGAGCGGGAACGGTGAGCCGGAAGGGAAGCGGGCGAGCGCCGGCTCGAACAGTCCGACCGCGTCGAAGGTGACGTAGCCGAGCACGGCCCCGCCGCGGCGGGAGAGGGCCGGGCGCGTGCGAGCGTCAAGGTCCGCGAGGTGCGTCGAACGATCGGCCACGATCCTCTCCGCCCCGTCGTGGAACCACCAGGCGGTCCCCCCGTGGCCGTCCGGTGCGGCCCGCTCGAAGTAGCCGGCGACCTCGGAGCCGGGCTCGTCCCGGACGAACCGCTCCCACGGGTCGAGGCTCATCGTCGGCTCCGTACGACCAGGGCTCGGTGCAGGGAGTTCACGACCTCCCGACCCCGTCGCTCGGGCACCGCGAGCGAGAGAGCTCGCGGCGTCGCGCTGAACCCTTCGGCGCCCGCGACGGCGGACGAGGGGAGACGGTCGAGGTCGTCGAGCACGCCGTCCCCGATGACCGTGACCAGCGCCACCCGGAACGGTCCGTCGAGGACCGCCGCGGCGTCCTCCGTGATTGGCCCGAGGGCGCGCGCCACCCGAGCGGAGCCCGGCGGGTCGACGACCAGGCAGAGGAGGGCCGACGAGGTGAACAGCTGCACGACGTTCACGCGCGCCGCGCTCAGCCGGTCGGCGACCTCGGCGACGACCCCCGGTCGTTGCCGGCCCCCGGGGACGCGGAGCCGGAACAGCCTCAAGGGGCGAAGGAGCGTGAGCGCCCGGTTCCGACGACGAGGGTCCCGGGGACCGATGGTGGTCGACACCGACGGCGCGTCGAGCGAGCGGACGGTGAGGCGGATGCCGAACGCGCGCGCCGGCTCGATCGTGAGCGGGTGGAGCACCCGAGCCCCGAACTGGGCGAGCTCCTCGGCCTCCTCGTAGGAGAGCTCGGGGAGCGGGCGGGCGCCCGGCACTTCCCGGGGATCGGCCGTGTAGACCGCGACGTTCCGCTTGACCAGCTCGACCTCACGGGCCCCGAGCAGGGCCGCGATCCCCGTCGCGGCGTAGTCGGAACCCCCCCGACCGAGGGTTGCGACCCGCCCCTCGAGGCTTCGGCCGAAGTAACCGGTCACGACCGGAACGTCCCCACGCTCCAAGAGCCGGCCGAGTCCCCGCCGGACCGCGGCCCGGGACCGGTCGAGGAGGATGCAGGAGGCGCCGTAGGCGTTGTCGGTGATCAGGCCGAGGTGGTCTGCCTCCACCGGTGCGGCGGGGATCCCGGCGTCGCGCAAGCGCCCCGCGACCCAGTGGACCGCCAACCGCTCCCCTTGGCTCAGGAGCCGGTCCGACCGCGGCCCGTCGGCGTCGGGGTTCGCCTCGAGCTCCTGGAGGAGCCGCTCGAGCCGGGTAAGGTGCGGACGCCCCGAGTCCGGGAGCTTCGGATGGCGTCGGCGGATCGTCCTCATGATCGCGCGGTGCTCGCTGGCCGACCGGGGGTGGCGCAGGGCCCGCTGGAGCAGGTCGGTGACCCCGTGGCGCGCGGAGACGACCAGGACCAGCCCGCCGTCGTTCCCGCGCAGGCGGCGGACGTAGTCGACGACCCGCTCGGGCTCGTCGAGCGCGGCGCCTCCGAACTTGGCGACCGTGGGCGGGCGTCGCGGGCGGCTCACGCCCGCCCCCGGGGAAGCCGTCCCTCGTGAACCGCGAGCTCGGCGTTCAGGACCGAGCCGCCCGCTCCGCCACGAACCGCATTGTGGGAGAGGAGGAAGAACCGTAGGTACGGTGGCTCGAACCGCACACGGCCCACCACCACGGACATCCCCCGCGCCCGCGCCGGCGCGCCGGCCCAGCGGTCCCTGAGCGGCTGAGGCCGGTCCGGCTCGGTACGGACAACGACGGGCGGGTGGGGCGAGGTCGGGAGGTCGAGCCCGGCGAGGGGGTCGAACTTCTTCCATGCCTCGACGATCGCCCGGGCCGAGGTGCGGGCCCGCGTCTCCACGGTCACCGCCTCGAGGTGCCCTTCGCGCGTCGCGACCCGCGCGCAGTGCACCAGCGTCGGGACCGCGAGCGGATGCACGCGTCCGGCCCGGATCGTACCGAGCATGCGGGCCGTCTCGGCGGCGAGCTTCTCCTCCTCGTCCCGGATGAACGGCACGACGTTGTCGGTGATCGCGAGGGACGGCACGCCTGGGTAACCCGCCCCCGACAGGGACTGGTAGGTCGCGACGTGGATCGCGCGGGGTTTGAGGAGCGGCACGAGCGGGGCGAGGGCGACGACCAGGCCGGCCGCCGAGCAGTTCGGGTTGGTCACGAGGATCCCGCGCCCGGCCGGACGACGACCTAGGAGGCGGAGGTGGGCGGCGTTGACCTCGGGGACCAGGAGCGGCACGAGCGGGTCCATCCGGTGGTCGGAGGCGTTCGAGAAGACCGACACCCCCCGGCGGACGAGCTCGGTCTCGAGCGCCCCCGCCGTGCCCGACGGAAGTGCCGAGAAGACCGCACGCACGCCCGCCCGGGCAAGCTCGGCCGGGCTGCGGCGGACGAGACGGTCCCCGCCGAGCTCGGCGGGTGGCGGTTCGGCGAGCTGCCAGAGCTCCGCGAGCCGCGCGCCCTGCGACCTCTCGCCGCCGACCAAGAGCGGGGTGTCGAACGTGGGATGGTCGGCCAAGAGCCGCGCGAAATGCTGACCGATGTACCCTCCGGCGCCCAGGATCGCGGTCGGGATCCGAGAATCGGTCATGCGACGAACCCCCCGCGCAGGGCGAGGTCGGCGAGCGCGATCGCGGCGACCGACTCGAGGACGACGACGGCCCGCGGAACGATGCACGGGTCGTGCCGGCCGGTGACGACGAGCTCGGCGGCGGTCCGGGTCCGGAGGTTGACCGTGCGCTGCGGACGGGCGATCGAAGACGTCGGCTTCACCGCGACGCGGAAGACCACCGGCATGCCGGTGGCCAGCCCGCCGAGGATCCCGCCCGCGTGGTTCGTCTCCGTCACGACCGCGCCGTCGCGCAGCACGAACGGGTCATTGTGGGCGCTGCCCCGCATGCGGCTCGCGGCGAACCCCGCGCCGAACTCGATCGCCTTGACCGCGGGCACGCTGAACACGGCGTGGGCGATCACGCTCTCAATCGAGTCGAAGAACGGCTCCCCGAGGCCGACCGGAAGGCCGGTCGCCCGGACCTCGACAATCCCCCCGACGCTGTCCCCGTCGCGCCGTGCGTCGGCGATGACCTCCTCCATCCGCCGGGCGGCCGAAGGGTCCGGGGTACCGACCTCCTCCTGGGCGGCCCGGGTCGCGAGCTCCTCGAGTGGCATCGCCTCCGGCACGTCCGCCTCGGCCGGCCCGATCGATCGTGTGAACGCCGCGACACGGATCCCGTGCGGGGCGAGGATCGCCCGTGCGATCGACCCTGCGATCACGAGACCAACGGTCATCCGGCCGGAGAAGATCCCGCCTCCCGAGAGGTCGGCGCCTTCCCCGTAGCGGACCCGGGCGGGGTAGTCGGCGTGCCCGGGGCGAGGGGTGTCCCGCATCCGGTCGTACGGCTCGCGCCGGACGTCGGTGTTCGCCACGTGGGCGCGGAACGTCGTGCCGTCCGCCTTTCCGTCCTTCCATCCTTGATCGATCACGAGTTGGTCCTCCTCCTGCCGCTTCGTCGCGAGCCGCCGGCCGACCGGGCGACGACGGTCGAGGTCGGCCTGGATCGACGCGGGGTCGATTCTAAGGCCCGCGGGGATCCCGTCGACGCTCACGCCGACCTCGGGGCCGTGGCTCGAGCCGAAGATCGTCACCCGGTAGCGTCCGCCGAACGACATCATGCCCCCGTTACCTCCGCTCCGAGCCGCCCTAGGACGTCGAAGAAGTCCGGGAACGATTTCGCGACGCTCGCCGCGTCGCCCACCCGGCTCGGTCCCCGCGCCGCGAGCGCTCCGACCGCGGCGCTCATGACCATGCGGTGGTCGTGGGAGTCCTCGAATCGGAGCGGCCGAGGCGAGCTCGTCCCCTCGATGCTGAGGGTCTTCGTTCCGAGCTTCACCCGCGCGCCCATCGCATGGGCCAGGCGCGCGGTCTCGGCCCTCCGGTCGGACTCCTTCGCCGCGGCATGGACTCCCCCTTCGAGGACGCTCCGACCGGGGGCCGTGGCGGCGAGTGCGCCCGCGAGCGGGTAGAGATCCGGACAGGCGTCGAGAGCGCAGCGGAACGGTCGGCGTTCCCCGCCGACGACCCGCACCCGGGCCCCCGTGCGGCGGACCGACGCACCGAATTGCCGAAGGAGCCCGAGGACGGCGAGGTCCGCCTGGGGCCACTCCGCGGGGATCCCGCCGACTTCGACCGAGCCCCGGGAGACGGCGGCGCCGGCCCAGAGGTAGGCGGCGGAGGACGCGTCCCCTGGGACGGTCCAGGATCCCCCCGCGTAGGCCTGGCCCCCGGGGATCGAGAACCCGTCGGGGGTCGAGCGCACCCGCACCCCGTGCGACCGGAGCACGGCCAACGTCGCGTCGATGTACGGCTCCGAGACCGCCCGACCTTGCAGCGTCACGGTCGAGCCCGGGCGCACGACAGGCAGCACGAACAGGAGCGCGGACGTGAATTGGGAACTCACGGTGGGATCGACGGAGACGGGGCCCCCGTGGATCGGACCGCGCACGGTGAGCGGGAGGGCCCGTCCGTCCGGCGGCACGTCGACCTTCGCCCCGAGAGAGCGCAGCGCCCGGACGAGAGGACCCATCGGTCGGAGCGGGAGGCGGCCCGATCCTTCCAGTCGGTAGGGCGAGCTCCCGAGCGCCGCCAGCGCACTGGCGAATCTCAGGGTGGTGCCGGATTCCCCGCAGTCGATCGTGCGGAGCCGGGCGGGTCGCTCCGGCCCTCGAGCGACCGTCCAGCGGCCGCGCTCGCGCGTGACCCGGGAGCCGAGCGACCGGATCGCGTGCGCGGTCCTCAGCGTGTCGTCGGAGACGAGCGGTCCCCGGACGATGCTAGTCCGGCTCGAGAGGTGGGCCGAGACGAGCGCGCGATGGGTGTAGCTCTTGGAAGGGGGCGCCCTCACCTTGCCCGCGAGGGCCCCGGGGGCGAGCGCAACGACGCTCATAGGGCCTCCCGAACGACGGCGGGGTCGGAGCGCGTCGGCCGTACGGTGAGGATCTCGGCCTCGGGCGGAAGGCCCGCAACGATCGAGCGCACGCGAGCCGCCGGCGCGAGCGCCGCGAACGCCGGGCCGAGCCCGCTGACCCCGCTCGCGGCGGCCCCGCGCGCCCGGCACTCGGCGCGCAGCGAAGCGTAGTCGTAGCCGAGGGCGGCCTCGACCAGGCTCGAGTTGAGATCCATCGCCCCGGCCCAGTCGCCGGCGAGGGCGAGGTCGGCCGCTTCTCGGGCGAGGTCGGACCGGGCCGCCAGGGCGCTTCTCAGCGACGGCGCCGCCGGGTGGGCTCCCGCCGGGATCCAGAGGATGACCTCGAGGTCGACCGGCAACGCGTGGGTGGCGAGGACGGTGTCGGAACGGTTGTCCGTCACCACGACCCCGGCCCGGACGCCCGCGAGGGCGTCGTCGAACGCGCCCGTCGCGCTGACGCCCGACTCCCGTCCGGCCCGGGCCGAGAGCCGGGCGAGCTCCTCGGGGAAGGGCGATCGTCCCGCGGCGCGGGCGATCGCGCCCGCGACCGCGGAGGCGACGGCGCTCGAGCTCTTGAGACCCTTACCCACCGGGATCGCGGAGGTGAGGGCCACCTCGGTCGCGACGGTGCCGGCGGCGAGGTAGGCGTCGCTCGCGGCCCGCACCGCCGCGTGGACCACCGGGGTCCCGACCTCGGCGGGACGGAAGGTGATGGCACCCCCCGGGCCGGCGCGACCCCCCGTTTCGACCTCGGCGCGGGTCTCGAGGTCGACGCCGAACGCCGAGCCGATCCCGATCGGCAGGGCGTTCACGACCGTGACCGCCGCCGTGGCCCTCGCTACGCCTCGCATCTTCCAACCTCCAGGGCCTTTCGGAATTCGGCGGCCGAAGGCTCGGCGCCCCACCAGATCGCGTAGCTCGCCGCCGCCTGGTAGACGAATAGCCTCCAGCCGTCCTCGTACGATCCTCCCGCGCGTTCCGTGGCCTGCCGGACCCCCGGGTCCTCGGCGTCGTACACCCAGTCGACGACGTGGGTCTTCGTGCCCACGAGGACCTCGAACGGCAGCTCCAGCGGGCCGGTGCCCGGTCGTCCCACGTCCGTCGCCTGGACCACGAGCGGGGCGGGACCTGAGGGTCGGCTCCCGCCGACGGTCGCGGCGAACTCGCGGGCGAGGCCGGCGGCCGCCCCTTCCCGGCGGGCGAACACGGTCGCGCGGGCCCCGAGCTCCCGCGCGGCCGCCAGGGTAGCTCGTGCCGCGCCTCCGGCCCCGAGCACGGCGAGGCGGCTTCCGTCCCATCGGCCCTCGGTCTTGAGCTCGGAGAGCCGTCGGAGGATCGCCGCAAGGTCGGTGTTCTCGCCCGCGACAGTCCCGTTGACGAGCGTGAGGCAGTTCACCGCTCCGCAAGCCCCCGCCCCGGGGCCGACCTCCGTCGAGGCACCGAGCGCGGCCCGCTTGAACGGGTGCGTGACGTTCACGCCGCGGAGCCCGAGCGAACCGAGCGGCGAGAGCGCGCCGACGAACTCGTCGTCGTTGCCGAAGTCGAGCGCGACGTAGAGCCCGCCGCGCCCTTCGGCCCGCATCCAACGGCTGTGAACGGCCGGGCTCTTCGAATGCGCGACCGGGTGCCCCACGACCGCGAAGAGGGGCCCGGACGCATCGAGCTCGAGGTACGGCCGAAGACGATCGACGGGGATCTGGCTCGCTTCCACCGCCGGTCCCGAAGCGTCCTCGGGAAGGGCCGCGTAGACGAGCGGGAACTCGAACCGTCGGGCAAGGGCACGAAGGAGCGGTCCGGAAGGTCCTGTCGTGTGCACGACGAGGTCCGAGCCGCGGGCCCGCTCGAGGAGCGGGACGAGCGTGCCAAGGAGCTCGGAGACGGTGGCGGGGACGACGAGCTTGCCGATCCCGTCCACGCCGTCGAGCTCGCGCAGGAACCCCGCCCACGCCTCCGGCGGCGTCGGACCGGGGTGAAGCGAGAAGATGCGCCCGATGGTGGACGCCGGCGGGAGACGATCGACCAGCCCCGCGTCCCGTCGCAGCTCAAGGTCGATCCATCGGAACGGAAGACGCGCGGCGGCAAGGAGCCCGTCCGCGCGCAGCTCGGGGGCGTCGGGCCCCTCTCCTCCCTCGGCGCGCGAGCGAAGGGTGGCGATCAAGGGGAGCGGGGCAGGGAACAGCTCGGCGAGCCGCTCGCGCTCGCCCGGGGGAAGACGGTCGGCCCGGATCTCGGCGAGGTCCGCTCCGCTCGTGTGCGCGAGGGCAGCCTCGGTCCGGAGCTGCTCGACCGATCGGCCGGGGAGGGTCGTGACGATCTCAGGCCGGTGCACGCTCATCGTTCCTCGATCGTCTCCTCGATCGCGGCGCCCAGGTGCCGGCCCGGCGGGAGCCGGACGCCCCGGACCGACGTGCCGGGTGCGAGCTCCGTGACCGCGATGCGACCGTCGTCGGTCGAGAGGCGGACGGTCTCGGCCTCCTGCAGGAAGACGGTCCGCTCGTGCCCGTTCTCCTCCGCCGTGACGAGGACGAGCGGGCGACGTTCGACCTTGACCCGTCCGACCCGCACGGGCCGGCTCTCGCCCGTCGGGCGGACCGCGAGGACCGCGTCCCCGGGTCCGAGCTCGGAGAGGTAGCGCGTGGAGCCGTCGGCGAGCAGAACGTAGGAGTGGGCGGCGCCGGCGTTCACCCGGAACGGCCGGGGCCGGCTGAACTTCGAGCCGACCGCCTCGCTCGCTACGTGGAAGAGGAACGCGGCGGCGCTCCCGATCAAGAGCCCTTCCTCCGGAGCGAGGAGCGACGTGGTGTCGACGATCACGCGGTCCCCGAGGCCGACCGGGCGGACCGCGCGGACCCGCACGCCGACCCAGGCAAGCGCCGCGGGCGCCGGTCGGTCGAGGACCGCCTCGAGCCGATCGACCTCCTCGGGGGTCCGCACGGGGACCACGACCCGGTCGGCCCCGTGCTCGAGGGCCCCCAGCGCCGCGGGGGCCTCCTCGGGGGTTCGCGAGAACGTCCAGAGGCGGAACCGCCGGCCGCGCCGGGCGACCGCCCACTCTAGGGGGATGACCCGGTCGCCGGTCCATTCCACCGCGAGGACGCCGCCGTCCTGGGTCGCGGCGATCAGCCGCTCGAGCTCGGCGAGGTCGGCGACCGACCGAATCGGGACGCGGCGGTCGCCCGAGAGGACCAGCTCCGCGTCGCGCCGGAGGACGACCTCCTCGTCGGCCCCGGGACGGACGGAAGAACTCGCTACGACGACGAACCGGCGGAAGCCTCGCGCGCGCGCTCGCTCGACGATCGCCGCCTCGGTGGCCGCGTCGGCGGCGGACGGGGCGATCGCGACCCTCTCGAGCATCGCGGTAGGCTCCGGCTAGGGCGCGCCGTGGAGCAAGGTCGCGATGCGTTCCGCGAGGGGCCGCAGCGGTTGGCGCTGGAACAGGTTGCGTCCGATGCAGATCCCGGCGCCGCCCGCGATCATCGCCTCTCGCACGATCGTAAGGAACGCGGCCTCGTCGTCGAGGCGCACGCCCCCGCCGATCAGGACCGGCACCGGGGTGGTCGCGCAGAGGCGCGCGAACTCCTCGCGCGAGCCCGGATAGCTCGTCTTCACGATGTCCGCGCCCGTGTCCGCCGCCGCGCGGGCCGCGTGCCGGAGCTCGTCGGGCGTGCCGCCGTTCGCCTTCTTCACGTAGGCCATGCACAGCAGCGGCAGGCCGAGCCGCCGGCACTGGTCCGCGGCCTCTCCCAGGTCCCGGAGCATCTCGGGCTCCTCGGGGACCCCGAAGTTGACCTGGACGGAGAGGAGATCCGCCCCGAGGCCGACCGCCTCCTCGGCGGAGCCGACCAGGACCTTGCGGTTCGCGGTCGAGCCGAGCGAGGTGGAGGCGGAGACGTGGACCCCGAGCTTCACGTTCGGGCGCAGCGTCGGGGCGACGTCGCGGACGGCCCCTTTCGTCACGATCAACAGGTCGACCCCGCCGTCCTGGAGCTCGGTCGCGAGCGGGGCGAGCCGCTCGAGCCCGTCGATCGGCCCCATCGACACCGAGTGGTCGAGCGGGACCGAGAAGAGCTTACGCTCAGCGTTCGGGAACAGGCGCTTCATGCGGATCTGCGTTCCGTTCATTGCAGGTTTCTCCTCTCGAGTCACGAGAGGCGCCCGGAGGGGCCGGCCCGACGCGTCAGCGAGCGCGCAACGGGGCGGCGCCTTCCCGGCGCCTCCCGTTCACCAGAGCCAGGCCTCGGCAGCCCGGACCGCGGAGCCGTACGACAACTCCTCTCCGCGTCGGCCTGCCATCGACCTCCTCATGGCGGGACGGTCACTTAACCCTTCGTGGGGTGGTAGCCGGTCGTCGCAAGCACCCCGTCGACCAGGAGCGCGTGGAGCGAGAAGCCGCGCAGCATCTGGTCCCACATCTGCCGACGGACCTCGCGGGTCGAGGCAAAGTGGGCGACGATCCGACCGATCCATTCGGAGTGCTCCACGTCCGCCGTCACGTGCAGTCGGTAGTACTCGAGGTTCGGTGCCGGGACCCGGTAGTTCGTCTCGAACGACGGGAGGAGGCGGGCGCACAGCTCCACGTTCGGCGGCTCGGACGATCCGGCCGCCGAGACAAAGAACGTGTTGACCCGGTTCGTGAAGAGGAAGTCGTCGATCGCGAGCATCGTAGAAGGAAGCTGGGACTCGGCGAGGACCTCCTCGCGGCGGAGTCCGAGTCCCTCGCAGAACCTCAGCCAGAGCTCCGGATGCCCTGGGGCCTTGCCGTGCGGGTCCCCCGCCTCCTCGAGCAGCTGGTCGAGGATGAGGCGGCGGTAGGGATCGTTCGCGGGGTCGATCGGGCAGTTCGAGTACCGCTCGGCCATCGCGATGGGCACGGACGCGAGCCACGGGTAGAACTGCTTCGCCCACGCTTGGACCACCGGCTTCGGCACGTCCCCCCGCGCGAGGGCGGCAAAGAACGGATGGGTCCGGAACGGGTGGTGCTCCATCTTGTAGCGGGTGAGCTCGTCGCGGAACGCCTCCCCCTCGAGCTTCTCCCACGGCGGGGCTGCCATCGGCCCGCCATCGGCACGGCGTATTTGGACCCCGGGGTTCCGCGCGAAACCTCCGGGTTTATCGGGCGCGCGGCCGCTCGGGCGGTGTGCCGAAGGCGAGAGCGCCGCCGCTCGTCCCGGGCTTCGGACCGCTCGAAGGGGTACGGGTCCTCGAGTCGGCCCGCTTTGTCGCCGGACCGTGGGCGTCGACCTACCTCGGCGAGTTCGGGGCCCGGGTGGTCCACCTCGAGGGCCCTCCGTTCGGGCCCCCGTACGCCGACCCGACGCGCTCCCTGCCCCCGGTCCTCGAGGGCTCGTCGCCCCGGGACCGGGTCTCCGAGTCGTGGGTGCAGTACGCGCGCAACAAGCTCTCGGTCGGCGTGGACGTACGGAAGCCCGAGGGACGGGCCGTCTTCCTCGACCTCGCGAAGGTCTCCGACATCTGGATCGAGTCGTCGCGACCGGGGACCTACGACCGGCTCGACCTCTCGGACGAGACGGTCTGGAAGGCGAACCCGCGCCTCACAATCGTCCACGTTTCGGGCTACGGGCGCACGGGGGTGAAGGAGCGGATCCGAGCGCCGTCGTTCGATCTTACCGCCCAGGCGTTCAGCGGCTACCTCTCGCTCCAGGGCCGCCCCGACCCCGAGCCGCCGATGCGCTCGGGCACGGCGCTCAACGACACCGTGACGGGACTCGCCGCGGCGACCGCCGGCCTCATGGGCTACATCCACGCGCAACGGACCGGCCGGGGCCAAGCGGTGGACGTCGCGCAGTACGAGGTCTTCTTCGTCCTGCTCGAGAACCTCGCGCTCGACTATTTCGAGCGAGGGGTCGTACGAGGTCGGTTCGGCACGGCGCACGCCCGTCTGCATCCGTACGACGTCCACCGGGCCCGCGACGGTTGGGTCGTCGTGGCCGCCCCGACCTTGGAGTCGTTCCGACGTCTGCGCAAGCTCGTCGGCCTCGACGACCCGAGCTACGACGAACCGGCCTACCGTCTCGCGCACCGCGAGCCGGTCGACCGGGCGATCGCGACCTGGTGCGCCGGCCGTACGCTGGACGAGCTCGAGCGCCTCGGCCGGACCCACGACATCGCGGTTGACCGGGTCGCCGACATCGCCGCGATCGCGCACGACCCACACTACGCCGCGCGGCAGATGCTCGTCGAATGGGACGACCCCATCGCGGGGCGGGTGAAGGGCGCCGGGATCGCTCCGAAGTTCTCCGGGACCCCGGGGAAGGTCTGGCGGGGAGCGCCGTGGCTCGGCCAGGACAACGACCGGGTCCTGCGCGAGCTCCTGGGGTACTCCGCAGCCCGCGTGGCGCGTCTCCGCAAGGTGGGAGCGGTCGGAGAGCATCCTCCCGAGGGTCCCCCGTCCT
>JBAIXP010000020.1:0-4001 GCA_037916495.1 Thermoplasmata archaeon
GGCGAGCTCGAGCAGATGCCCGGCCGCTCGCTCGAGGAGACGCTCGAGGTGATGGTCCGCCGCGAGCTCGGCCAGGCGAGGGACCAGGCCGGCGACATCGCAGGTCGCTACCTCGGCCTCGAGAACCCCGCCGTGATCCTTGCGAAATCCGGGGCGCGCGGCTCGATGCTCAACCTCACCCAGATGGCCGGCGCGGTCGGCCAGCAGTCGGTGCGTGGCGAGCGCCTGATGCGCGGCTACGTCGCTAGGACGCTTCCGCACTTCGAGCGGGGCGACCTCGGCGCCAACTCCCGCGGGTTCGTCAGCTCGAGCTACAAGCGCGGGCTCACCCCGACCGAGTACTTCTTCCACTCGATGGGCGGCCGCGAGTCGCTGGTCGACACCGCGGTCCGCACGAGCCGCTCGGGCTACATGCAGCGCCGCCTGATCAACGCCCTCGAGGACCTCAAGGTCGCCGAGGACGGCACGGTCCGCAACACCGCGGGCACCGTGATCGAGTACCGCTACGGCGAGGACGGCATCGACCCCACGCGCTCGTTCCAGGGCCAGCCGGTCCCGGTCGAGGAGGTCATCGCCCAGGTCCTCGGCCGACGCGTCCGCGCGTCCACCGAGCGCCGGCCCGAGGGGCCGGGCGGGGCGCCCCCGGTCGCGGAGGAGGAGATGGACCTCCAGGCGGAGGCCCAGCTTGAAGAGGAGGCCGAGGAGGAGGAGGCCGAGGAGCTCGGCACCCCCGAGGAAGGCCCCGAGTTCGGAGGGGAGTGAACGTGACCGAGGAAAAGAAGGCCGCCGTACGGGACCTCGCCACGCGGATCCAGGAGGTCGCGGTCGCGGAGACCGGGACGAAGCTCCCGCCGTCGCTCCTTTCCGAGCTCAAGGAGAAGCTCCAGAGCCTGAGGCTCTCCCCCGCGGAGGCGACCAAGGTCGTCCGCGAGGTGGCGCGGCGGTTCCGCCGGGCCGAGGTCGACCCGCACGAGTCGGTGGGGATCGTCGCCGCGCAGTCGATCGGCGAGCCAGGGACGCAGATGACGCTCCGTACGTTCCACTACGCGGGGGTCGCCGAGATGAACGTCACGCTCGGCCTGCCGAGGCTCATCGAGCTCGTGGACGCCCGGCGCGTGCCGTCGACGCCGATGATGACGGTCCACGTCGACAAGAAGCTGAGGAACGACCGGGACGCGGTCCAGAAGATCGCGCTCCAGATCGAGGTGACGACGGTGCCCGACGTCGCGTCGATCGGGACGGTCGTCGAGGACCTCAAGGTCGTCGTGAGCCCCCAGGGGGCGCTTCTCGAGGCGCGCGGCGTCAAGCGCGCGGACCTCGAGCGTGCCCTCGGCGAGAACCTCGACCCGCGCCTCTTCGAGCTCAAGTCCGGATCCGGGAGCGGCGAGACCCGCTCGTTCGAGATCCACCTCAAGGAGTCCGCGGCCGGCGCGACCAAGACCAAGAAGGAAGAGTCGGTCGAGGAGATGCCGTTCAAGAAGCTCCTCATCGCGAGCGAGGAGGCCAAAGCGGTCCAGATCAAGGGGGTGAGCACGATCCGCCGCGCCCTGATCCGCAAGGAGAAGGACGAGTACGTGATCTATACCGAGGGTTCGAACCTCGAAGGGGTCATCGAGATCGAGGGGGTTGACCCGGTCCGCACGACGACGAACTCGATCTTCGAGGTCTACCGGGTCTACGGGGTCGAGGCGGCGCGGGCGGCGCTCATCCTCGAGGCGAACCGAACCCTCGCCGAGCAGGGGCTCGGGGTCGACATCCGCCATCTCATGCTCGTCTCGGACGTCATGACCAACGAAGGGGACATCCGGGCGATCGGCCGGCACGGTATCTCGGGGAAGAAGACGAGCGTGCTGGCCCGGGCGGCGTTCGAGATCACGGCGGCGCACCTTCTGCGGGCCGCCATCACCGGCGAGGTCGACGAGCTCCGTGGCGTCGCCGAGAACATCATCGTCGGCCAGCCGATCACGCTCGGGACCGGCGCGGTGAACCTTGTCTACCGCCCGCTCGCGGGCGCGAAGGCCCCCCCGGCCGCCGCGGAGGCGAGCTCGTAGTCCATGGACCTCAACCACGCCCTCAAGGTGGCGCTCGAGACCGGCAAGGTGAAGATCGGCCTCGCGGAGACGCGCGCGGCGGCCGAGGGCAAGAAGGCGAAGCTCCTCATCGTCGCGAAGAGCTGCCCGGACGAGCGCCTGCGCACCGACCGGACCGTCGGCAAGATCCCGGTCTACCACTTCGACGGGTCGGCGGTCGAGCTCGGCCAGGCGTGCGGGAAGCCGTTCCCGATCAGCGCGATGGCGATCCTCGAGCCGGGGTCGAGCGTGATCCTGACGCTCCAGACCTAGGCCCGCCGACGCGGAGGGAACCCTTTCGATGCCCGAGGTCGCCTTCGACAACGAGACGCTCGGCTACATCCGGCTGTTCGAGGAGCGGACGGGAGCCCGCGTCAAGGACTGCCTCGAGGCGGAGGACAAGCTCGTCTACCTGGTCGTCCCGGGGGACATCCACAAGGCGGTCGGGCCGGGCGGCGTCCTGGTCGACCGGCTCAAGGGGATGATGAAGAAGGAGATCCAGGTCGTGGAGTGGGCGGACGAGCCCGAGGCGCTCGTGCGCAACATCTTCTACTGGTACTCCCCGAAGAAGGTCGACCTCGCCCCGAAGGGGAAGGGCCGGCACGCGACGGTCACGGTCGACCCGGCGTGGAAAGCCCGGGCGATCGGCAAGGCCGGGAAGAACCTCAAGGTCGCCCGGGCGATCCTCCTGCGCCACACCGACATCGTCAGCGTCTCGGTCGCCTGAGCGCGCGCGCCAACCTAATCCCGCCCACGGGCTCGCGGGCGCGATGGCGAACGGCCGCCGTCGGATCGCGGCGGTCCTGTTCGACCTCGGCGGAACGCTCGTCGACGACCGCGATTTCGAGCTCTGGTCGGAGCTCGCGCGCAAGGTCCCGCTCGACGTGGGACCGGACGACCTCCGCCAGGCGTTCGTCGAGGTGGAGCGCGAGGTCGACCTTTCGCCGGTCCGGCTCGAGCGGGAGGCGGCCCAGCGCGACTTCTGGCACCGCGTCCTCGCCCGGGCCTCGGGACGAGAGCTCGACCCGAGCGCGGCCGTCCGGTTCCTCTCCGCGGCGCCCCCCGCCTCCGAGCGGCCGGTGGCGCTCTACAGCGACGTCCGGCGCTGCCTCGACGTCCTCGAGGCCGGCCGCCGGCGCCTGGGGGTCGTCTCGAACTCGCAGAGCGAGGCGAGCGTCCGAAGGATCCTCGACCGTACGGGGATCCTCCGCTACTTCGACCCGGTCGTCTCGTCGGGCACCGAGGGCGTGGCGAAGCCGGACCCCGAGATCTTCCGTCGCGCGCTTGCCCGCCTGCGCCTCTCGGCCGAGTCGGTCCTCTTTGTCGGCAACCTCGAGCACACCGACGCCCTCGCCGCCGCGCGGGCCGGGCTCGCCTCCGTCTGGCTGAACCGCGACGGGACGGGGCTTTCGGACGGCACCCCCGAGATCACGAGCCTCCTCGAGGTGCCGGTCGTCCTCCGCGAGCTCGAGTCCGGCCCGAGGTCCACCGGACCGGTCTCGCAATCTTAAATAGCGGCCGCAGTTAGACTCGTTCGCCTTCCCCGTGGCCTCACGGCCGCGGAGGGGGCGACGCCGCCACGGCGAACCGGGGATCTGTGAACCGGTCTCTTCCAAGGCGACGCCACAGATGGCCCTGAGGGGCGTGGAGCCCCGAGAACCCCTCCCCGTTCGCGGGGAGCGACCTCTCGGGACTGACGGAGGAGAGATGCGAAGAAGCGTACGCATTCAGCTCGATATGAGAGCGAAGAGCAATTCCGCCAGTCAGCGAGATCGGTCACGATCCTAAGTATTCCCGAACACGCGAACGTGTGTTCATCAATCCGGTTGATCCTGCCGGCGGGCACCGCTATTGGAGTTCGCTTAAGCCATGCGAGTCGAGAGGGGTAAGCCCTCGGCGCACTGCTCAGTAACACGCGGACAATCTGCCCTC
>JBAIXP010000021.1:0-19585 GCA_037916495.1 Thermoplasmata archaeon
CCAACCTCAGGGGCCGGAGGGGGCAGGTCGCGCGAATGCACTGACTGCGATTGTCGTGGCCTTCCTGGAAGTGGTCGTTCGGCGTCAAGTTCAGAAATGCCTGTTCCTTGAGGCGTTTGCAAGTCTCGCCCTGATCCCCCAAGTCACCAGCCGAAGACTGTCGGTTTGGGCGAGTAGGCTTTCTAGCTACGCTAGCTGGGGCGGGTAGGGCCGGGATTCCGCTCCAGAATCCCGAGCGGTCCCATGTCAGAGTGGCGGTACGACCGAGAATTCGACATCGAGGTCCCTCGCGTCTCCGGACACGTCCGCGTCGCTTTCCAAGTCGTTCGAGCGTGGAGCGACGACGACCCATTGGCGCGAATCTCCGGTTGGATCCGTCTTGTTCTTTGGACGAATTCCGAAGGGGCTCAATCAGCGCATGTATCCGTTGCCTCCAATCTTGGGGAGCTTCTCCGCATCGCGTTCCACACGTTATCAGACCCTCGAACCGGGGAGGATTTCTCCCTCTATCTCACCGATTACGAGAATCTGAAGGTCGAAACAAGGGATGGACGGGCCTCCCTGTGGACCGGGACGATCGAACCACCGCGGACTTTCCTTGAGTACCTTGATCGTGAGGAGCGACGCCGAAGGCTAAGGAAGTCGTCGCCCCCGGGGCCAGTGGTCGGGAGGAGTTTCTGATCGTCCGGGGGCTAAGGACTAGTTTTGCCCATCGCCCCGCACGGAGGACTCGACAGCTGGAGAAGGGGCTCCGGTGTTCGCCGGCTTTGGGGTAAGAGCAGCCACACCGAGTGCGAGCAAGAAGAACCCGACAAGGAACACGAGTGCTCCATCGTCCAAGGCTGCGAACTCGTCCACTCGAGTGGCCGCCAAGACAAACGCGAAGGCGCCGAGCACGGAACCTCCGATGAACGAGGGGACTAAGATCCCCTGAATGACTGAGAGGTCACCAGCGCGCGACACGCGCAGGCGAACCCACCTCTCGGCTATGACATTGTTCCACGGTCCGTGAATGTGACTGGACTCCGAGGACAAGCCACCCCATTCGGGGCCGGCGAGGACTCTAGCGGATTGGAATGGACACGGGGGGATTTGAACCCCCGACCTCTGCTTTGCGAAAGCAGCGATCTTCCGCTGATCTACGTGCCCGGCGGCGGCGAGCAGAGGACGCGCCGCTTAACCCCTTCGGAGCGCGCCGAAACGCGGGCCTCACGCGGGGACGAGGACCGTGACCGCGCCGGTGCCCGGCTCGGAGGGCCGCCCGCTGCGCTTCGCGGGAGGGTCGAGGTCCGCGGGGACGGCCTCGCTCGGCGGGGCCGACGGCGGGGTGCGACCTCCCCCCGACCGGTTCGACGGGCGGCGGACCGCGACCAGGACGTGCTCGTCCGCGTCGTAGCGGAAGAGGTCGGCGTACCGACCCCAGTTGACGATGTTCTGCTCCGCGTCGTCCGCGCGAGCCGTGGTGAACGAGACGATGTGCCCGAGCTCCTCGTCGGTCAGCCGGTGGTTCTCGTTGCTCTCGAGGGCGCGGAGGATCGTGCGGAAGAGGGCCGTCTTCTTGAGCTGCTCGCGGATGACCGACTTCCGCTCGCGGATCGACGCCGCCACGAGCTTGCGGCCGAGGTCCGTGAACGTCGCCCTCCCGTCCTGGATCGTGACGAACTGGAGGAGCTCCGCGAATTCGAGCGACGGGAAGATCTCGTCGATCTCGAGGTCGAGATCGTCGGCCAGGAGCGCGACGTCCTCGCTCCCCTTGTGGCCGTCCAAGAGCACCAAGAGCCCGAGCATCTCGGTCGGGCTGCACTTCGGATAGACCGTCGGCACGGAAGGGTTCCGGGACCCGGAACGAGGGCCCGCCCCTTATAAGGGCTAGCGGGGGCGCGCCGGCTCGGCGGGAGGTGCGGCCGGGGGGGCCGAGGCGCCGCTCCCCTCGGTGATGAGCGAGTAGACGCGGTCGGTGAGGTCGTAGAAGGCGGAGGACTTGCGGTCCCTCGGGCGGGGGAGGTCGACCCGGACCTCCGAGAGCACGTGCCCCGGGCGTCGGGAGAGGACGACGACCCGGTCGGCGAGCTGGATCGCCTCCTCGATGTTGTGGGTGACGAGAAGGACCGCCTCGGGGGGGAGCTGGGGGTCCCGCCAGAGCTGGAGGACCTCCTCCCGGAGGACCTCGGCGGTGAGCGGGTCGAGGGCGCTGAACGGCTCGTCCATCAGGAGGACCTCGGGCTCGACCGCGAGCGCGCGCGCGAGCCCCACCCGTTGGCGCATCCCCCCCGAAAGCTCGCGGGGGTACGCCTCCTCGAACCCGTCGAGGCCCGTCACGGAGATGTACCGCTCGACCTGCGTGCCGATCTTCTCGGGGGCGACGCCGAGCGCCTCGAGGCCAAAGGCGACGTTCTCGCTCACCGAGAGCCAGGGAAAGAGGGCGAAGTTCTGGAAGACCATCGCCATCTTGCGGCAGACGCCGTCCACCGGCTGGTCCCGGAAGTAGATCCTCCCCCCGCTCGGCCGGTCGAGGCCCTGGATCAGGCGCAGAAGGCTCGACTTTCCGCAGCCGGACGGCCCGACGATCGCGAGGAAATCGGCGTTCTGGACATCGAACGTGATGTCCTGCATGATCGAGATCGAGCCGTGGCGCGTCGGGAACGACTTGTCGACGTGGTCGACCCGGATGAGCGCCATCGCCCGGCCCTTCCGCGGCTCAGTCGTAACGGAACCGCTCGGCGGCCCGCCGGTAGAGCGGTTTCCACAAAAGCTCGTTGATGGCGATCACCGCCGCGACCAGCGTGAGGAGCGCCGCGACCATGAGCGGGTAGTTCTGGGTCGCGTAGCCGACGTCGATGGTCGCCCCGATCCCCGTGACGTTGAGCGTGCTCCGGCCGTTCACGTTCAGGTACTCGGCGACGATGAGCGTGTTCCATCCCCCGCCGAACGCCGTGACCGAACCGGTGACGAGGGCGGGGAACAGGCTCGGGAGCATCACCCGCCGAAGGAACTTCCGGCCGCCCACCCCGTAGGACCGGGCGGCCTCCTCGAGATCCGGGGCGAGCGAGCGGGCCCCGGCGAGGAGGTTGAAGAACAGGTACCAGATCATGCCCGTGAGCAGCATCAGGATCGCGACGCCCTCGGGCGTGAGGTAGCGGGTGAGGCCGAAGACGATCACCGGAAAGAGGGCGGTCGCCGGGAACGACGCGACGACCTCGATGATCGGGAGGCCCGCCCGCGCCGCGCGCGGCCGCCGCGCCACGCCGACCGCGAGCGGGAGCGCGATGGCGAGGCAGAGCAGGTAGGCGGCGGCGACCCGGAGGAGCGACGCGCCCATGCCAACGGAGACCGAGCGGAGGATCTCGAGGCGGGCGGCGGAGGTGGTCGGCCCGCTGAACACGTCGTAGATCGCGACCACGATCGCGATGAGCATCAACCAGGCGAGGACGAGGACCGTCCCGAGCACCGTGTAGGAGACCCACGGTCGTCGGGGGCGCTCCACGGGCCGGGTCGCCCTCGGCCGGATCGCCGCGAGCTGGACGAACGGGGTGCTGATCCGCGTGACCCCGGTGCGGACCCCGCGCGTGACGAACGAGGCGGCGCGGCGGAACCGGCCGGCCTGGTCGCGGTTCATCACGACCTCCCCCTCGCCCGACGGGACCTGGTCGTAGCGGAACTTCTCGGCCCAGCGGCCGAGCGGGCGCCAGACCGCAAAGTCGAGGAGGACGATGACGAGAACCATCATCACCAGCCCGGCGGCGAAGGCGTCGGCGTTGCCTTCCGCGGCGTACTTCGACAGGAAGCTGCCGATCCCGGGGAGCGCCGAGCCCTCGCTGCCGTTGGTCGTGAAGATCTCCGCCTCCACGAGGAAGAACCAGCCGCCCGTCCAGGAGAGGACCGAGTTGTAGACGAGCCGGTTCACGGTCGCCGGAAAGAGGACCCTACGGAACCTCAGCCAGCCGCGCAGACGGAACGTGTCGGCCGCTTCGCGCAGGTCGGTCGGGAGGGTCTTCAGCGACTCGTAGACGCCGAAGACCATGTTCCAGGCCATCGAGGTGAAGATGAGGACGACGGAAGCGAGGTTCGGCCCGAGGAACGAGCCCGGGCCGGTGAGGTTCACGAGCAGCACGATCACCACCGGGAAGAATCCGAGGATCGGCACGGACTGGAGGATGTCGAGGATCGGGATCATCACCCGTTCCCCTCCGCGCCGCGAGGCGGCGTAGTAGCCGTACGTCAGCGCGAAGCCGAGGGAGAGGGCGTAGGCGGCGACCATCCGCAGGAAGGAGAACAGCACGTCGGCCGACGCGGTCGGAAGGTAGGTGAGAATCCCGCGCGGCGTGAGGACGATCCCGCTCGCCGCGAGGGTGACGACGGCGACGGGCACGATCGCGTAGACCACCGCCGGTGCCCGTGGCCACGGGCGGTGTTCGCCGCCCGGCCTCGGCACGGTCCCGCCGGTTCGGCCCTCAGGGTCGACGGGCGGAACAAGACCCCGAGCCAAGAAACCCCTCCGGCCCCGGGTCGATTCCGACCGACCCGGAGTATTTGGCGCGCTCGCCTTGGTGGGTGCGGGACGGTCCCGCGCGCCGCCCGACGACGAGCGGTCCGACAACCGTTATCAACCGACCCCGACTGGAGACGCCCGTAGCCCCGTGGTGTAGTGGCCAATCATGCGAGACTCTGGATCTCGCGACGCAGGTTCGAACGCCGCGGGCCGTCCAAGCCCTACCGGCCGGAACTCCTGCCGGGGCTACTCTTCGGGCTCTGTCGTACTTGCTGTGCGGGGGTGCTCCAGCTCGGCCAAGCCGACCGTGCGAGCGGTCGGGGCCACCGAGGCAGGGCTTAGGACCCTGTTGCCTAGGGCATGCGCCGGTTCAAAGGGCCGGTCGGTCCAACGGGCCGACGGCCGGAAGCTCCGGCCCCCCGCACTCCGGCTAGTTCCCTGACGAGGGCGCGCCGATGGACCCCGGCGGGCCGATCGTCGCGGCCGCTGCTGTCGACGGATGGTCGGGCGCGGAGTTCGACCGGGTCCTCGGGGAGCTCGAGGAGCGGGTCCCCCGACGAGCCCCGCTCGAGACCATCGGGGCGGACGGCCCGGCCGAGGCCCTCGTCTTCGGCGACTCGCACGGTGACTGGCGCTCGGTCGGGGAGCTCCTCGAGAGGTTCTTCGCCCATCCCGAACGGTACGCGCTGGTCGGGCTGGGCGACTACATCGACCGGGGACACGACGACTGCCCCTCGTCGTCGGCGGGCAACGCCCTCGCCCTGCTCGCGGCCGCCGCGCGCTACCCGGACCGCGTCTATCTCCTCCAGGGGAACCACGAGCTCACTCGGCAGCTCCCCGCGAGCCCGCACACGCTGCCCCGCGAGCTCGAGGCGCGCTGGGGTCCCGACCCCCGGCGGTACGCGCGGCTCATGGCGCTCCTCGAGCGCGGACCGCTCGCAGCCCGGACCCCGAGCGGGGCGTTTCTCGCCCATGCCGGCTTTCCCCGATCGCCCCCGGGCCCTCTCCGCGACGACGCGCTCGATGCTCCGGACGAGCGACTGCTCCTAGACGTAGTATGGTCCGAGCCGGACGCCGCCCACAGCCACCGCGGCGTGCCCCGTTGGAGCGCGGACGACCTTTCCGGGTTCCTCGAGACGAACGGTCTCGCGGTGCTCCTCCGAGGGCACGACCCCGAGCTCACCGGCCGGCCGATCTACGGCGGGCGGTGCCTCACGCTGCACACCTGCCGGCTCTACGAGCGGTACTCCGGGGTCGTCTTCGCCACCCTGCCCCTGCGCGGGCGCCTCCGGTCGGCCGACGAGCTTTCGGTCGGGCACCTCACGACCGAGGGACGGCGGTTCCCGGCCGGACACCTCGGGTCGCGGGGACTCTGACCGAGGGGGCCGTCGCGCCCCGACCTAGGGGCCGCGGCGGACTCCGCGCCCCCGGTCGAGGGAGCGGACCGTGCGTTCGAGGGCCTCCGGGGAGCGCTCGGGCTCGGGGCCGGTCTCTCCCCCGTAGGCGCGTCGCTCGATCGTGGAGACCTCGTCCGAGGACCCGGCGAGAGCGAAGAGGTCGAGCGGCGCGCGGTTGACGTCCAGGAACGCGGGGCCCCCTCGGAACCCTTCGAGGAGGCCGGCCGCCTCCTCCGGGAAGCCGAGGACGTAGAGCGCCGCGCTCAGCGCCTCGACCGTGTTGAGCTCGCCCATGCGGCCGAAATGCTGGGGGTTGGCGGCGAGGAGGTACGGGAGCCGACGGGCAAGCGGCCGCGACCGGCCCTTGCGCTCCGCGCCCGGGAACCGCCCGCGCCGGGCGAGCTGGTTCCACGAGCAGTCGACCGCGAGGATCCCTCCCTGCCGCGCGGCGTCCAGGTCGGCGTGCGAGAGGGCGAGGGGAGCGTGCGGGTCGAGGACGATCGGCGGGGGGCGGAGACGGTCCGGGTCGCCGACCCGGACGGCCCGGCCGAACCGGAGGAGCCGAAGGCCGGTGCAGACGCGCGGGTCGTCGTCGCCGGCGACCCAGAGAAGAAGACGCGGGGCGCGTCTAGCCGGGGGGCTGCGCGTACTCCCGGAAGATCGCATGGAGCTCGCGGGTGAGACGGAGGGCGTCCGCCCGGGGCCGCTGCCAGAGGTTGCGGCCGAAGATGATGCCGGTCGCTCCCGCGTCCATCGACGAGCGGACCTTCTTGAGGAGCTCGGCGTCCCCGACCTTCTCGCCGCCCGAGACGAGGACAAGCGCCCGCCCGGCGCTCTTCACGACCTTCTGGAACGCCTCGTCCGGCGAGAGCTTGAGGGTGTTGTACGGGGCGGGGCTCTGCGCGTCCGCCTCGGACGCGACCGGGTAGTTCACCTTCACGATGTCCGCCCCGAGCTCGAGCGCCACGCGCGCGGCGTAGTCGACCGCGTAGAGGCTCTCCTTGCCGCCCCTCTTCCCGATCGCCTCCCCGCGGGGATAGGCCCAGACCAGGACCGGCATCCCGAACCGCTCGGCGTCGCGGCGGACGTCGACGAACTGGCGGAAGTCCCGGTCCTGGGCGGGCGAGCCGACGTAGACGGTGTAGCCGACAGCGTCCGCGCCCAGACGGACCGCGTCCTCGACCGTTCCGGTGAGCGGGGAGAACGCCTGCGCGTCGGGCGGCACCGACGTCTTTCCGTTGAGCTTGAGGATGAGCGGGACCTCGCCGGCGAACTCGTGGTAGTACTTCTCCGCGAGTCCGATGTGGAGCGCGATCGCGCTGAACTTCCCCTCGCGCGCGAGCTCGTACTGGTAGCGCGGGTCGAGCGATTCCGGGTTCGCGAAGAAGTCGACCGGCCCGTGCTCGAGGCCCTGGTCGATCGGCAGGACGAGGAGCGTGCCGCCGCCCGGCCCGTGGTCGTAGAGCAGCCTTCGAAGTCGCGTCAGTTTTCCCGGGGAGAGCCCGAGCGAGGTCAGGGTCGGCCGGCCGGCTCGTTTGGCCGGTGCGGAGCGGCCCGCCGATTCGGGCGGTGCGCGCAACAGCGGCTCCGTCATGCGACCGTTCGTTCCGGAGCGGCGGACGTGATTTAACGGTTGGTCTCCCGAGGGGTCCGCGTCGCGGAACGACACCCCGAGGCGTCGCTTTATCGGGAGGCGGCGCGGTAGGTCGGCCGCGCAGGCCCGAGACGGCCGTCGCCCCGATGCGGACCCAGGTCGTACTCCTCACCACGCTCTTCCTCAACGCTGTCCTGTTCGTCGTCAACCTCGAGGTCGCCATCCTCTCGGGGAGCCGGACGGTGCTCTCCCAGGCGATCCTCGCGATCACCGACCTCCTCGGGAGCGCGCTCCTCCTCGGGGGGCTCTACCTGTCGCGCCGGCCCGCCGACCTCGAGCACCCGTTCGGGTTCGGCAAGGAGCGGTTCTTCTGGGCGTTCGTGTCGATCGTCGTGACGTTCACCACCGCGGGGCTCATCGCGCTCACCACGGGCGTCGAGCAGCTGTTCGACCCGCACGCGGTCTCGAACCTCCCGACGAGCATCGCGGTCGTCGCGGGGACGCTGGTGGCGAGCGTCATCGGCATCTTCGTCACCTTCCGCGAGCTCAAGCTCGACCAGCAGACGATCGGCGGGTTCCTGCGCTCCTCCCACCAGGGCCTGAAGTCCGTCTTCTACCAGGACCTCGTCTCGGTCGTCGCGGCCGCCGTCGCCCTCATCGGCCTCGCCGCGCTCTACCGGACCCACAACCCCCACATCGACGGGGCGGTGGCGGCCCTCGAGGGGCTGCTCCTGGTCGCCACCGGCTTCGTCCTCTCCTTCGAGAGCCGGGAGTACCTGGTCGGCCGGGCGATCTCGGCGACCGACGCGCGGGGGATGCTCAGCCTCATCGAGCGCCACCCGCGGGTCGCCCGGGTCCGCAACTTCCAATCGATGCAGCTCGGGCCCGACGATGCCCTGCTCGCGCTCAAGATCAACTTCCAGGACGGCCTGACGACCGACCAGATCGAGGCGGCGATCGACCAGGTGTCGCTGTCGCTGCGAACGGCCTACCCGAAGCTCCGGCACATCGTCATCGAACCGGAATCGTAGCCCGTCGGGCCTCGACCCAACGGAGCCCCGTCAGGATCCCGAGGACCGCGGCGATCGAGCCGAAGAACGGGTAAAGGCCGTCCGGACCGAACCGAGAGAAGAGGCTCGTGGAGGCGAGGAGCCCGACGAACATCCCGAGCGAGATCGTGAGCGAGTAGATCGCCATCGTGGTCGCGCGGTTGAGCTCACGGGCGAGGTCGGCGAGCGCGGCGAGGGCCGCGGGCCCGTAGGAGAGGGCCATCAGGACGCTCACCCCGATGCCGACCAGGAGGTACCACGGGTCGCCGTAGGCGACCAAGAGGCTCGCAAAGAGCATTGTGAGGATGAACCCGACCGCCCCGACCGTCATCATCCGGGTCCGGCCCTGGCGGTCGGCCAACTTGCCGAAGTACGGCTGGCTCACGACGAGGAGCGCGCCACCGCCCGCGATGGCGAGCGCGAGGTAGCTCGGGCGGATCCCGATCGCGGAGGCGGACGGCCCGAGGAAGCTCAGCGCCGCCCCGATCAGGCTGTAGATGACGAGCCAGGGGAGCGTGACGACGAGCACGGTGGTCCGGAAGGCGCTTCGCACCACCGTGCGGAAGGCAAACGAGCTCGAGCGGGGATGGGCCCGCAGATTGCGCGCGAGGGCGATCGAGACGAGCAGGCCCGCGAGGAGCGCGGCGGACCCCGCGACGAAGACGGACGCCAAGAGGCCGTTCGAGAGGAACTCCTCCGCCCCGAGCCCGAACGCGAACCCCGAGATCCATCCGAACAGGTTCATCGCGTCGAACCGCCCCATCTCGTAGCCGCGCTCTTCCGAGCCGCTGAACTCGGCGACCACGGCGAGGCTCGAGGCGAGGATTGCCCCGCTCGCGACGCCGAAGGCGAGGTTCGCCGCGCCGAGCGCGAGGGGGGAGCGCGTGTCGGAGATGAGGAACATGAGCGCGGCGGCCCCCCCCATGCCCGTGTAGAGGACGGGGAACCTCCCCCATCGGTCGGCGGCGGCCCCGCAGAACAGCACCGTCGTGAACTCTCCGATCGGGGCGAGCGCGTTCACCTCGCCGGCGGTGCCGATGTCCCCGCCGCTCAGGCCCGTGCAGCGCCCGGTGAGGTAGCAGGTGAAGACAGAGATCGTGATCCCGAAGGCGAACCGTACGAAGAACGTCGCCACGAAGACCGCGAGCAGCGCGGTCGGGGCGCGGGGGAGCCGGGGGAGGGACGTCGTCGGCTCGGCCACCGCTCGGGCCTCACTCGGCCGGCTTCGGTCGCTCGAGGAGCTCGATCCAGACGTCGTTCGGGTCGAGCAGGAACGCGATCCGTCCCGAGCCGCCGGCAAGACGGTACGGCTCCCGGGCGACCTTGGCCCCCTTCGACCGCGCCGTCGCAAGGAACCGGTCGAGGTCGTCGACCTCGAAAGCAAGGTGGTCGAGCTGTTCCCCGACCTCGAACTCGTCCTTTCCCTCCCAGTGGGTGAGCTCGATCCGGGCCCCGCTCGCCGGGTCGCGCACGAAGGCGATCTCGGCCTTGTTCTCGGGGATCGGCCGTCGCCGCTCGAACTCGAGGCCGAGGACCTCGGTGTAGAACCGGAGGCTCTCGTCCATCCGCCGCACGGTGATGGAGGTGTGGACGAACTTCACGGCCGGTCCACCCCCGTCCGTCTAGAAAAAACCCCGCGTCTACGGGTGTCCGTAGACGACGCGCAACGGAGTGGCCGGGTCGGGCCGGGCGCTGTCGACCCGCACGAACCCCACCCGCTCGAACTGGAAGATCTCCCGGGGTCGGGCGGCGGAGAGCGTGCGCTCGCCGAGGCCCGAGGTGTGGCTCCCATCGATGTTGAGGAGATCGACCGGTACCGCGTCGCGGGCCCCGACCCATTGGAGGCGCGGGAGCCGCCGGTTCTCCCGGTCGGTGAACCGGGCGACGACCGGGTCGGGAGAGGCCGGCAGCGCGGACGGGAGCCGGAGGTTGAGGAGCTCCTTGAGCCGGACCTCCCCGCCGAGGTGGGCGGTGACGTCCGACCGGGCCAGGTAGAACGACGGCCCTGCCGCGACCGTCCTCCGGCCGAGCTCGGGGCGGTCTGGGTGGTTCGGGAGCTCCTGGTCGGCGAGCTCGGCCGGATAGTCCTGGACCTCGAGACGGACCGGGTCCGCGACGAACGAGCGTCGGGGAGTGAGCGCGTCGATCCGCTTTCGGTTCTCGGCGTAGAGCGTCTCCGCCGCCACGTCGATGTCGGAGAGGGAGAGGCCGAACGACAGGATGAACGTGCGCAGCGCCTCCATCGAGATCCCGCGGCGGTCGAGGGAGCGGATCGACCAGGTCCGGGGGTCGGCCCAGCCGTCGTAGAGCCCGCTGCGGATCTCGCGGTTCGCCTTGCTCTTCGCCACCTTCGCCTCGCGCACGCGCAGAAGGCCCCAGTGGAGGAACGGCGGGCCCCGGACGCCCAGGAGGTCCCAGACGTACTGCTGCAGGCGGTCCTCGATCACGAGCTCCTTGCCACGCAGCACGTGGGTGACGCCGAGCTCGACGTCGTCGACGACCCAGGAGAACTCGAGCAGCGGCCACACGCGGTACTTGCGGCCGACGCGGGGGTGTTCGAGGTCGCTGATGCGGAAGAGGACCCGGTCCCGGAACGCGGGGTCCGGGTTGGCGAGATCGGTCCTCAGCCTTAGGACCGCCTCGCCCTCCGCGTAGCCGCCCGCGAGCATCTTGTTCCACTCGTCGAGGGTCTCCCCCGGCGTCTGCGTACGCTCCGGGCAGGCGCGTCCCGCGGCCCGATTCTCCCGGAGGAGATCGGCGGGGCAGCGGCAGACGTAGGCACCGCCCTTCTCGATGACGCGGACGGCCCAGGGATAGTGCGCCCCGATCCGGTCCGACTTGTAGAGGACGGCGTCCGGCCGGACCCCGGCGAGCTCGCAGTCGCCCTGGATGAGGTCGAAGAACTCCGTCTCGACCCGTTTCTGCTCCGAGCCGATCGTGTCGTCGAATACGAGCAGGATCTTGCCTTGGTAGCGCTGGCGGTAGTAGTCGTGCGCGTAGAGGAGGCGTCCGTGCCCGATGTGCAGCACCCCGTTCGGGAACGGGGCCATCCGGAGGACGACCTTACCTGGCACCGCCCCCGGGAGCTCGGGGAACTCCCCGCCCTCCGAGCGCGGGGCGGGCGCGCGCGACGGCTCGGCGCCCCCGAGCGCGTCGAGCTGGTCGGCGAGCTCGTTGACCGGAACGCCGCGCAGCCCGGCGACCACGCTCGAGACGAGGTCCCGGACCTCCTCGGCACGGCTCCGGAGGGTCGGATCGGTGGCGAGGAGCCGGGCGACGATCGGCCCGGGGCGGGCCTCGCCGTCGTGCTCGACGGCGTTCTCGAGCGCGGCGCGACGCGCTCGGAGCTCGACCTCCACCGGAAGGGTCACGGGGCGGCCGACCGTCGGTCGAGTTAAAGCAGTTCGCGGCCCGGACCGTCCGCGGCCGCCGGCTCGTCCGCGCGGTCCTTGGGCATCGCCTGGTCGAGCGCCTCGGCGAGCGTGATCTCGCCGCGGAGGACCCGGTGGGCGCTCGAGCGGGAGATCGTGACGCGCCCACCGCTTCCCTCCCGGCTCAGCCGTTGGAGGTTCGCGATCTCCCCCGCGGTCGCGGTCACCGGCAGGAACTCGCGGACGGTGACGCCCGGGCTCTCGCCGATCTTGCGGGCCGCGGCGCCGTCACGCGGACGGCGGCGGCCCCGGGGGGTCGTCCCGTTCTCGTCCACGAGCTCGACCGCACGGTGGCGCGCCAGGAGGGAGTTCACGATGCGGTTCCGGGCGAGAGGGTCGCCCGACCCGACGCGGAAGACGAGGGAACGGGACTCGAACCGATGACGCAGTTGCGCTGCGAAGAGCGCCGCCGCCTCGGGGGACTCGAGGCTCCCTTCGGCCACGCACGCGGCGCCGTCCAGGATCGCGTAGCCGGGCCGCGGGCCCGGGTCGATCCCCACGACAAGCTCCCCCGATCCGACGGCGGGGCTCAGGGCGTCCGCCACCGCGGCGCCGAGCGCCCGACGGTCTCCGCCCTCGCGCACGGCCAGGACATTCGGGTGCGCGATCGCGTCGGCCTCGGACGGGGACGTGAGGACGACCGCGACCGAGTCCGGTATCCGGGCCCCGGGGAGGAGGCTCACCGCCGACCAACGACGCTCGCGCAAAAGTCCCGCGAGCTCGTGGTAGAGCCGTGGGTCCCGGGTGACGATCGCCACCGAGCGCTGTCTCAACGGTTTCCCGACTACCGTAATAACGAATGAACCTTGCGGAGGGCGTGCCGGTCTGCCTTCATTGCGGCGAGGTCGCTCCGGACGGAGCGCTCTTTTGCGGGAAGTGCGGCTACACCCTCCCGCAGACGCCGGCGGGTTCTGCTCCGCTGACACCGGCCCCGACACCTGCGCCCCCACCCAACCTCACGACCTCCGCACCTCCCTTATCCCCTCCGCCCGGCTGGGGCGCGGTGGTCCCACCGGGGTCGTACGCGGCCCCGACGGACGCGGTCCCCGGGGCGGTCGGGGCGGTCCCTCCGCCCCCGGGGGCCAAGCGGTGCGTTCGGTGCGCCGCGCTGATCTCCGCCCCCGCGGTCTACTGCCCGGTCTGCCAGCAGCCGCAGCCATGAGGCCGAACGGCCGCCGCGGTCGCCGCACGTCCGAGATGGTGCGTATCGCGAAGGAACGGATCGACGACCTGTTCGCCCTGGCCGAGGAGGAGGCGGCGGAGCAGCGGACCCACCTTCCGGACCGGTACGTCGAGCTCGCCCGCAAGGTCGGGATGCGCTACAACGTCCGCCTCCTTCCCGAGTACGCGGAGCTCTACTGCCGCGGGTGCTCGAGCTTCTGGGTGGAAGGCCGCACCGTGCGCACACGCCTGAGGGACGGACGACGGGTGCGCACGTGCCTGGTCTGCGGGCGCCGCCGCCGCATCCCGATGCGGCGTCGCACGGGCGACTCCGCACGCTCCTGGGGCGAGCGCATTCCCCCGCCCGTCCAGGAAGGAGCGCTCACCGACCCGGTCGAGGAACCGTACGCCCGGACGTTCAAGGAACCCGGCACCGAAGACGAATAAGCCGACACCGCTCGCGACGGGCGAAGCCGGGGTGGCCGAGCGGCCAAAGGCGGCAGACTCAAGATCTGCTCTCGCAGGAGTTCCCAGGTTCGAATCCTGGCCCCGGCACCATAGAAACTATTGGTATGCTGATGGTCATAGGTATCAGCATATGGCCGCCGACCCGCTCACGACCATCTCGGTACGCGAATCCACCCGCGCGGAGCTCCAACGTCTCAAGACCGGCGGACAGAGCTACGATGAGGTCATCCGGACCATCCTGGAGGAGCTCGAGCAGCGGGATCCTTGGTTCGCTGAAATGGAGCAGCGGATCTCGGGGTGGAAGCAGGGCAAGGTCAAGCTGGAACCGATCGAAACTCTGTGGGAGAAGGACCGAAAGCCAGGGTCTAGGACGCCTCGCTGATGGAGAGGGTGGTCCTTCGCGACCCCCGATTCGACGAGGAGTTTCTAGCCCTTCCTGAGGTGACCAGGGACGCCTGCTGGCATGTCATCGCCAATCTTCGTCGCCGGCCGTTCTCTCCGGGTCCCGGTTTCCGCGTGGAGCGACTTCGGCGAATCGTGGCGACGGAAGCCTGGGCCGCTCACTTTTCGGATGACGCTTACAGGTTGCTCTATGTCGTGGACGGGGAACGCTTGATTCTATTTGGAGCCGGGCTGCGGCCGGGGTTCCATCGGAGACCGGAGCGCATCCGGGGTCCGAAGCGTCGCCGCTCCTAGATCTCTATCGAGCCGCCAGCTCCGCTGAGGATCCTGCCAGGCAGACCTCGAAGGATTCGGTTCTGTCGTCTACGGCTCCGACTCAAGGCCCCGCAATCGATGGACCTGGCCGATCGGGGGTTTGAAAAGCACCCGCTTTCGGACTCTCCGAGAACTCCGGCCCGGGCGGCAGGGGCCGGAACCTGAACTTTCCGCAAATGTCTGGCCCCGGCACCAGAGCCTTCTGCTCTGGCAGGGACTCCGCATCCGAACCCGCGATACGCCTTGCGCAATCCGAAACAGGTGCTTTATTGCCGAGAACACCGTGTCGGCTCGATCGGGAAGGGCACGGGTCGAGGGTGAACCGAAGACGGACGGCTGCGGCACTGTTCGCAGTCATTGCAGGAGTGTGCCTCGGGATCTCGACATTCACCCCCTGGTGGTCGTTCTCAGGAACCTCGGGAGGAAGCTCGGCGAAGATCGAGTACTTTCCGGGGAGTTCGGCCCTGTTCTCGGAGAATGGCTACACCACCGCACAGACGTATGCTTCGGGCGGCCTCGCTGAGCTCGGAATCCTGTACGAGGGGGTCCTCGTCTTCGGGATCGCCGCGACCGCTCTTGCCCTCCTCGCCGGGATTCTTGCGGTCTTGGTCGAGATGGGACGGTGGCGCACCGGGCCGGGTCGGCGCGCCTTCCTCCTCCTGATGGTGGCGCTCATCGTGGCAACGGCCGTGATGGACGCTCTCGTTCCCTTGGCACAGCCTCTGCTCATCGCGCGAGGGTCCGACGGTTGCGCGCCAACTTCCCCCAACACCTGCAACTCCTTCTGGGGCTCGAGCTCGGGCCCTTCGTTCAGCAATACGTGGGGTGCTGGCGTAGGGTGGTACCTGGCGGTAGCAGCTGCCTTGTTCCTCTTGGCAAGCCTCGTCTCTTGGCGGCTCGCACGCGATTAGACGAGGAAGCCGCTGTTCCTGGGCGGACCCGCCTTCCCTGTCTCGGTTGCGTTGCCTCCCTGTCGTACTACAGTGGGTGCCTTCGGCCCCGCAGCGTTGAGGGTGAGTGCCTCATCGGGCCCGTGGTCGATCTATGGTACCGCGCTCCTCCCCTTTGCCCACCCGCGGTCGGTCCGGGAGCCCGGCCCGCTCGGGGCGGTAGCCGGAAGCTGAACTCAGCGCAACTTCTCGGGTCCGCAATGTCGCGGGCGCCCTCGGCTCAGCCCGCGAAGCTCATGGAAACACACGGTTCCCGGATCCGCAAGACGTGACGACCCGTTCGGGGCAAACCGGGGCGCGGGGCGCACCTCGAACCGCCGTTCCGAAACCTTTCGGCTCGGTCGTAAGTCCGAGCGACGCGTATCTGGTACAGGGTGCTCCATGCCGCACGATTGCCGATCGTGTACCTGCGTCTCCTGTTCCCCGTGGGACGAGGGCGTACACAACTTCCGCCACCGAGATCGTTTGGACGCGTGTGCTTGCGCTCAATGTCCCCACGAACGACCGCTCTACCCGGATCTGAAGCTTAGGAACCGGGAGTGGAAGTGGAGCGGCGCAACCCCGCGCCTCGTCTAGCCCACGGGTAGCGTCTCGGGGGGTATCGCGCCTCCGAATTCGACCAGCCCCCACTTGGGGGCGGCCGTCCCGCACCGTTCGCGCGCCGGAAAGAGGCCCAAGTTCAAGGTTCAACGAACCGGCTCACGCGACGACCTCAGCGGCCCCCGGGCGCCCCGTGGGGTGCGTCCGAGGCTCCGCGACGCTGGTACCGGTCTCCCCGAGAGCACCCCGGCTCTCCACCGGAACGCTCGCGTGCGTCGGGCAGGTGAAGTCGACGTTCACCGCGATCCCGCCCGACGCCGAGCGACGAGGCTCGCCGGGCACGGCTTTCCACCCGGGCGGAGCGCGCAGGCCGATGTGTCCGTTCCGCGCAGGATAGGTCTCGGCCTTGTCGCGCGCCTCGCATCCGGGCTGTGCACACTTGATCGCGAGCTTCACACCCGGGTCGGAGGGCTCGCGGCTGAGAAAGTGTTCGATGTGCCGTTCGAGGTCGGCCAGCTCCTTGGCGGACTGGTTGAAGCGGACCCGGAGCCGTTCGGCAGCCGCGTCCGGCAGCGCCGCTCGCAGGCAGGAGAGTGGGTAGTCGTTCTCGTAGCGGATGGCCTCGTAGTCCGTCTGGGTCAGGACTTCCAGCTCGCGGGCGAGCTCCTGGCGGCTCGCGCGGTCGTCCGGACGGTACTCGCCCAGGACGGAGGCTGCACGGTGGTAGCGTTCGATCGCTTCGGCGCGGCCCCGCGCGATCTCGTCGAGATGCTCGAAGCACGTGGGCATCGCCACCGCTTGCGCCTCGGGTTGGAGCTTGTCGAGAAATCGCGTTCCGTGGACTGCACGATACTGCGCGAGCAACCGGAGGCCCTCGGCGATCTCACCCGAGGGGATCGGCGAGTCGGACGTGAGCGACTGGCCCATCTCCGCCACCCGCTCGACGAGCCTCAACGCGACCTCGTTCTCCCGTACCATCTCCTCCAAGGGGTCTTCGACCTCTGTTGCTGCCATAGGTCCTACCGCGCCTCCTGTCCGGTTCTAAGCGCGTAGGCCTTGGTAAGTGCAGTTCCGAAACGATTCGGTCGTGCCGCAACCGAGCGGCATCGCAGCCTGTTCGGTCCCTCGCCGTTCGAAATGGCTATGGCTCCCGCGACGCGTCCACGGGTATGGGTCGTCCAGGGACGACGCCGACCGCTCGTCGGAGCCGTATCCCTCCTGAGGAGCCCGCGCGCCTACCGAAGGAGCGCGGTCCTGTGGACATCTGCCGACTACGGGTACCGCTTCCGGAGTCGGCCTGGATCGCAGGGTTCTCCCGTTCCCATCCCGACCTGGTCATCGAGGTCCTCAGCCGGCTCGACCTCACGGCCCACCGCAGCCTCACCGAGATCCGGTTGCGGGCTGACGAGACGGTTTCCTGGAGGGACGAGTTGGGGTCGCTTCCCCAGGTTGAGGCGGTCGAGGAGCTCGAGCGGGGTCCGTCCGAGGTCCATCTGCGGGTGACCCATCGGACCTCCGAGTTCGTCCCGATCTTCCGAGAGCTCCGCATCATGCGCCGGTTCCCGTTCACGATCCAGGGAGGGGTCGGTCACTGGGTCGTGGTTGCTTCCGCCCCTCAGATCCGGCACCTGCTCAGCCTGCTCCACGAGCGAGTTCCGACCGCGACGGTCGAGGCGGTCCGTCATGCGCCAGCTTCTCGTGGGGCCGGTCCGCTGACTCCGCACCAAGAGGACCTTTTCCGAAGGGCCATGGCGGCCGGCTACTTCGAGGTGCCCCGGAAGGTGACCCTTACCGGACTGGCACGAACCCTCGACGTAGCTCCCTCTACCCTCTCCGAAGCCCTCGCCGTGATCGAGAAGAAGCTGCTCGAAACCTGGCCCGCCTCGACGTAACGGGGGCCGCGGGGGCCCCAGTCCTCCCGAGGACCTTGCGACCATCGGCAAAGCCTCGGTGAACCCGCCTCGCCGGTGGAGTTGCAGCCCGTCGGAGGGCCGTTCGGGCTCGGCCGGTCGGATCGAACGACCGACACCGTCGAATGTGCCACCGACCCGTTCAACGAGATCGTTAGCCCGCGGTACGCGTCGGGGCGTCGTCCTCGCAGTGGTCGGCCCCCGATTCCGCCTCAGACGACCGTCATCGAGCCGGTCATATATCCGGCGAGCCCCATCGGGGGCGAGGTGTAGCCATCGGTTCCCTGACCGCACGGTGCTTCGCAGATCCAGACGTAGGTGCCCGGGGTCGAAAGATCGAGCGTGAACGAGACCACGCTCTGGCCGGGGCTCAGGACGTTGATCCCCAGCGTCGGCACCGTGAAGGTGTGGGCCACGTTCGCGTCGTTGACGTTGACGGCGGGGGTTCCGTTGATCGACTCGGTGCCTCCGACGGTGCCCGAGACCGTGCACGTGCACGCCGTCCAGGCCATGGCCGAGTCCTCGTCAGTGATGGTCACGATGACCTTGCCGGGGGAGACTGAGAAGTTGGCCGGGGAGAACTGAGGCCAACCGTTGGTCGGGTTCACCACGATCGAGAGGTTGAGATGGCTGGTTCCGCCCGCGCGCGCGCTTCCGAGGGGCGAAGGAGGAGCAGCTGCCAGCGTCAGCCCCCCGGCAACCACCACCCCTAGGGCGAGGACACTCGCCACGAAATTGTAGTAGACTTGGTCCCGCATCGGTCGCTCCGTACCGATCACGTCGGAGGGACCCAAACCTCCGATTCCGAATCGTTTCGGAAACTCCGCAGGATATCGATTCGACCAGGGCACCCTCGCCCTCGGGATGGCGGACGTTGGCTCCATCTCCTCGACCAGGGCAACCATCCCCGTCCCTCCAGGAGCGCTCTTCGCGCGGATTCTGAACGGGTGGCCGAGACACAAGTGCCCCCCCGAGGCCTTGCCGTGGGGAAGCTGCGCGTAAGCACCTGCGTCCTAAGAATCGCCTCGTGGATGCCGGTCCGTGATTTCGGCCGTGAGCGACTCCGGTGAGCGAGCGTGGCGCGGGCTGGACGTTCTGCGCATCTTGCTCGGGGCCATTTGGGCGGCCAACCTACTCTTCATCGTCCTACCTTCGGCCGATTACTGGAGCACTTTCGCTGGCGTCGCATCGTCGTACGGTCCGACCACCTTGGGGGGACCAGGGTTCGCAAACTACGTGGCGGCCAACCCGGTCTTCTTCGCTTGGCTGATCGCGTCGGCCACCGCGTATCTCGCGGTAGCCTTCCTCCTCGGTTTCACGACGCGGTTGGCGTGCGTCGTGGGGTTCGTGGCATCCGTCGCGTTCTTCCTGACACAGTGGGATGCGACCTTCGCGTTCCCGGGAGGGACGGACGTCGGAGCCCATCCGCTCTACATGGCATGCTACGTAGCTCTGTATGTGGGAGGGGCCGGCAGGTTCTGGGCCTTCGACGCCTGGATCTGGAGGACCGGCCGAGCCCGGGCGGCCCGCATCGCCCGTTGGATTGCGACTCCGCACCAACCTTCGCGCTGACCCGGGGTGTAAGTTGCGCGGCCGAGCTCAAGGGCAGGGCCCTTTCCTTCCCTTCGCGGGGGGACAAGAGAGGGTGCGGTGAGGAACAAGGCCGAAGGCAGCCCCGGGGTCACCGTACGGTCCAGGAGACGAGTCGATAGCTCGTTCTTGAGCATCTGAGAGGGGTGCGGAGCCACCCCTCAGAGTAGGGGTGCCATTTCGCCGCGCTTTAGAACGGCGCCGGGAGGAACAGAAACCGGGCCAAGGACCCGGGTGGTACGCCAACGGCCGGAGCGTTTCGGAAGCGGCTTAAGGCCCCTCCTCTTCG
>JBAIXP010000022.1:0-8577 GCA_037916495.1 Thermoplasmata archaeon
GCGAGCACCCGCTTCGACCAGGCGCCCGCGGCGACGATCGCGCGAGGTGCCCGAACCGTCCGGCCGCCTGCGCGGACCGTCCAGTGCGCACCGTCGGGTGCGGGCGGATCGACCGGCGCGCCCAGCGCGAACTCGACCCCGAGCGCGCGCGCCTCCTCGACGAACAGCTCGGCCATCCGACTCGGCGCGACGACGGCGTCCCCGTCCGCAATCGAGGCCGCGCGTAGATCGTCCGTGCGCACCCACGGAAGCCGGGCTTCGACCTCGGACGGAGCGAGCGAGCGCACGCCGACCCCCCACGCGCGGAGACGTGCCTCGGCCCCCTCGAGGATCCGCGCGACGTCCGCGCGGGAGGTCCAGCGGACAAAGCCGTTCACGCGGTACGCCGAGGGCTCGCGCCGCCGCGCGAGGTCCGCGTACTCGGCCGCGGTCTCCCGCACCACCGCGACGTCCCATCGGTCCCAGAGCTGTTCGGTAACGATGCCGGCGGCCCGGCCGGTCGCCCCCGCCGCGGGGGTCCTCGGATCGAGCACGACGACCTTTCCGAGCTTCGCCCGCGCGAGATGGTAGGCGAGGGCCGCGCCGGCGATGCCGGCGCCCAGCACGATCGCCTCGGCGGTCTCGGACGACACGCCCGCTGCGAGCGACCGACGGTTAATACTGCGGCTTCGCGCGCTGGTAGGCCTCGCGCAGCGCCTGGGTGTCGACGTGCGTGTAGATCTGGGTCGTCGCCACCGACGCGTGGCCGAGCAGCTTCTGGATGTAGCGGATGTCGCAGCCGCGGGAGAGGAGCGCGGTCGCGAGCGTGTGGCGCAGCATGTGCGGGGTGACCTTGCGGGGGATCGAGGCGGAGAGGGCGGCGCGCCGGACGACCCGCTCGACCGTGACCGGTCCGACGGGGAAGAGCCGGGCGCTCCCCGCACCGGCGGCGGTCCGCTCCGCGAGGTAGCGGTCGATCGCCGCGCGCGTGCGGTCCTCGAGGACGACCTCGCGGTCCTTGTCGCCCTTACCACTGCGGACGTGCAGGATGTTGCGCTCGAACTCGACGTCCTCGAGGGCGAGGCGGCAGAGCTCGCCGACCCTAAGGCCCCCGAAGGCGAGGACGTGGACGATCGCGCTGTCGCGGGGCGACTCCTTCACGGTCTCGAGGAGACGGTGGACCTCCTCCTCGTTGAGGTAGCGCGGGAGCCGCTCGGGCCGACGGGGTGCCTCGAGCTCCTCGGCGGTCGTGAGACCGTAGGAGCGGAACAGGCAGGTGAGCCCACGGATGGTCGTGTAGAGCGAGTTCTTCGAGTAGTGGCGCTGGAGGACCAGGTACTCGCGGAACGCCTCGAGGTCGCGGCGGGTCACCTCCTCGAGGGGCTTCTGGGCGAACGAGAGGAACGTCCGTGCGATGTGCCCGTACTGCTTCACCGTGCACGGGCTCCTTTCCTGCGCCTGGAGCAGGCGCTGGAACCGGTCGACGAGGTCGGTGACGGAGAATCCGGCGGCGGAGCTCGACCCGAGTTTCAAGGGGCGGCCGCGGCGGGCGTACGCTCCGGAACGAGCGACGGACGCCGTGCCGTTCATCACCGCTCGTTCCCCCGGAATCGGCTATTAATCGTATGCACGGACAGGAAGCGGCAGCCGCTCCCCGCTCAAATAGACGGCCCGGTTCTCCGGCCCGTGCGCTGCTCGGATTGCTCGCGCGCGGCGATCGTCGACCTGCCGTACCGAGGCCGTCACGCGTGCGACGTCCACCTCGCCCGGTCGGTCGAGGAGCGGTTCCGGCGCGAGATGCACCGTCAGCTTCCAGGGTTTCCGGGCGGGACCGTCGCGGTCGCCCTTTCCGGCGGGAAGGACTCGACCGTCGCGCTCGCCCTCGCGCGCCGCTACTTCCTCCGACGCCGCAACGCGCGGGTCGTCGCGGTGAGCATCGACGAGGGGATCGCGGGCTACCGCTCCGCCACGCTCGACCAGGCCCGCGCGGCGACGCAGGCCCTCGGGGTCGAGCACCGCGTCGTCCGCGCGCGCGACGAGCTCGGCGTGACGACCGACGTGCTGGCCGCCCGGCGCCCGGGCGTCCCGCCTTGCTCGTTCTGCGGCGTCTGGCGCCGCGGCCTGCTCAATCGGGCCGCGCGCGACGTCGGGGCGGACGTCCTGGTGCTCGGGTTCAACCTCGACGACCTCGCCCAGACGGTCCTGATGAACCTCGTCCGCGGCGACCTCGACCGGCTCGTCCGCATGGCACCCCACCGGACGCGCCAGCCCGGGCTCGTCCCCCGTATCGCCCCGCTGGCCCAGGTCCCGGAGCGGGAGGTCTACCTCTACGCGCGGGGGCAAGGCCTTCCGTTCGGTCACGAGGAGTGCCCCCACGCGGCCTCGGCCCTGCGCAACCGCTTCCGCGAGGTCGTCTGGCAGCTCGAGGACGCTCAGCCGGGAACGCGTCAGTCGCTCTTGCGGACGCACGAGCGGCTGGTCGAGGTGTGGCTCCGCGGGGAGTCGTCGGGGGCACCCACCCGCTGCACGAGCTGCGGCGAGCCCTCCTCCTCGGAGCTCTGCCGCTCCTGCACGTACCTTCGTCTCGCTCGCCCGCCGCCCCCCGAGGGGGCATCGGCATGAGCGGGGCCGCGCCGGCCCAAGCGAAGGCGACGCCCGGGGCCTGGCCACGCCGCGTCCTCGTCGTCGGGGCCGGCATCATGGGCAGCGGCATCGCCGCCCAGTGCGCGCTCGCCGGCCAGGCCGTGACACTCGAGGACGTCACGGAGGCGCTTGCCCGGCGGGGCCGGGCGAACGCCGAGCGGGCGATCGAACGCCACGCCGCCCGTCAGGGCAGGGAGGCGGGTCCCGCTCCGGCCGCCGGCCCGATCGACCTTCAGGTCGGGCTGGACGCGGCCCCCGCGGACGTCGACCTCGTCGTCGAGGCGGCCCCGGAGGACCTTTCGGTGAAGCGCCGGCTCTTCGCCGACCTCGAAAAGAAGGTCGGGCCCGAGGTCGTCCTCGCCTCCAACACCTCGTCGCTCCCGATCACGGCGATCGGGCAGGACCTCGCCGACCCGGGCCGCCTGGTCGGGCTCCACTTCTTCAACCCCGTCCTCCAGATGCCGCTGGTCGAGCTGATCGCGGGGACCCGCACGCGTCCGGACGTCGTGGAGCGGGCCGGATCGTTCGCCCGGAAGCTCTCCAAGACGGTCGTCCGGAGCGAGGACACCCCGGGGTTCGTCACGACCCGGGCGCTCGCGGTGCTCGTCAACGAGGCGGCGTGGATGCTCTACGAGCACGTCGCGACGCGGGACGACATCGACGCGGCGTACAAGCTCGGCTTCCACCACCCGATGGGTCCGTTCGAACTGGTCGACTTGGTCGGGATCGACACCGCGGTCGCGATCCTGGACGTCCTCTGGGACGGCTTCCGTGACAGCAAGTACCGCGCCTGCCCCCTCCTCCGCACGATGGTCGCGGCGAAGAAGCTCGGGCGCAAGACGGGCGAGGGGTTCTACGTCTACCCCGCCCGCCCCGCACGCTGATGGACGCGACCGTCGCCGTCGAGGACTTCCTCCTCCTCGTCCTGGTCGCCCTCGTCCCGGCGCTCTCCTACCTCGCCTGGGTCCGCAAAGGGGAGCGGTTCCGCGCCGAGGGATGGCGGACCCTCCTCAGCGCCTTCGCCTACGGGGCGCTCTTCGCGACGCTCGCCGCCGGCTTTCTCGAGGTGCTCATCCTCGCGCTGGGCGCGTCGCTCGCCCAGCGGTTCCCCGGCCCCGAGTTCGTCTTCCTCGAGAGCGGGTCGACCGCGGCCACGTTCTTCCTCGTCCTGGTCGTCGCGCCGTTCGTCGAGGAGGCGCTCAAGGCGTCCGGCGTCTACGGCCAGCGCGCGGCCCTCCGCCAGCTCGCCGACGGCCCCGTGGTCGGCGCGGCGGCCGGGCTCGGGTTCGGGTTCTTCGAGACGCTCCTCTACGGGCTGGGGGCCTTCCTGGTCGGCGGGATCGTGGCGGGCCTCACCCTGGTGCTCGTCCGCAGCGTCTCGAGCGTGCTCATGCACGGCAGCACGACCGGGATGTTCGGCTACGGCTACGCCCGCTCGCGCTTCGGCGTGAAGGGCGCCGGGAGCGGTGCGTACTACCTCCTCGCGGTCGGGATGCACGCCTCGTTCAACGCCCTCGCCTCCGTCTCGGTGATCCTCGCCCTCCTCGGGATCGGCGGGCTCGAGGCGCTCGCCGGGTCGATCGTCGGGCTGTTCGCGGCGGTCGCGTTCGCGATCGCCGCCATCGAGCATGTCCGCACGGTCGTCCAGTCCGCCCAGTACCCGGCGCTCCTCAGGACCGGCCCCGCCCGGCTCGGGCCCCGGCCGCCGGGCCGTTGAGCCGCCCTACCCGCTAGCTCGAGGGGGACTCGCCCCCGCGCTTCCAGTCGGACTCGCCCATCGTACGGTAGACCGAGCCCGCGTCCTCCGCGGGCGGTGCCTCGCCGGGGCGCCCGACCTCGCGGATGCGGGCCTTCTGCAACAGCCAGTAGTGGATCCGCCAGGTCTTTCCCCGGGAGACGGTCGCGTCCTCCTCCTCGCTCGAGAGGAGCCCTTCCTCCTCGAGCTGGTAGAACCGGTCCCGGTCGTCGCTCGAGAGCTTGTTGTCGAGGACGGAGTCGTCCGCCCCGAAGTAGCCGAGGACCATCCGCGCGACCGGGCGGGCCTCGCTGATCTGGAGCTTCCCCCGGGCGACCAGGGTCCGCTCGAGGGCGCGCGTCAGCTCCCCTTCGTTGATCGCTGCCATCGCTCTCGGGGCGCCCAGACCGAAGCTCGGTAAATCCTCGCCGGTACTCTCGGACGGCGACGGCCTTTTGAGGCGGTCGGGGTCGGGCGGCCGTGGACGACCCGAAGGAGTTCCCGCTCGGCCCCGCCCAGCTCGAGCCGGCCCGACGGGCGCTCTCGAAGGGGCTCTGCCCCGAATGCTTCGGCCGGCTCCTCGGCCGCTGGGGCCATGGGCTCTCGAACCCGGAGCGGGCCGCACGGGTCCTCGCGGAGCTCGGCACCCCGCTCGAGGCCCGGGCCGAGGACTGCGCGGTCTGCGGCGGGGCGTTTTCCCATCTCGACCGGTGGGTCGAGCGCGCGCTCCGGGCGGCCGAGGGCTACGAATGGCACCGGTTCACGTGCGGCTCGCGCTGGGACCCCGAGCGGCTCGCCACGGAGGAGGCGCTCTGGAGCGACGTCGCGACCGCGTGGGGGGAGAGCGCGCGGGCGGCGTTCAACCGCGAGCTCGGAAAGCGCCTCGAGGCGGCGAGCGGAGCCTCCGGCGGAACGAGCGGGGCCGACCTCGTGCTCCTCGCCGACCTTCCGGTCGGCCGGGTCGAGGTCACCGTGCTCCCGCTCTACGTCCGGGGCCGCTAGCGCAAGCTCGACCGTACCGTCCCGCAGACCCGCTGGCCGTGCCGCCGCTGCCGGGGCCGGGGGTGCGTCGCCTGCGGCATGAGCGGGCGGACCTACCCGACCAGCGTCGAGGAGCTCGTCGCCGCGCCGTTCGTGCGGGCGAGCCGGGCCGAGGGAACGCGGTTCCACGGCATGGGCCGGGAGGACATCGACGCGAGGATGCTCGGCCGGGGCCGGCCGTTCGTCCTCGAGCTTTTGCGCCCCCGTGTCCGCACGATCGACCCGGTCGCCCTCGCCTCCGACCTCGGGCCCGAGGCGGCGGGGCGGGTCGAGGTCCTCGGGGCCGCCCTCGCCACCGCGGACGACGTGGTCCAGGTCAAGGAGTTGGCGCCCGAGAAGAGCTACCGCGTGGGCGTACGGGGTCCGGCCGACCTCGGAAAAGTTAATGAGGCGTTGGCCCTCGCGCTCGGGCGCACAATCGCCCAGCGCACGCCGAACCGCGTGGCGCACCGGCGGTCCGACCGCGTCCGCACGCGGAGGATCGTCAGCGCGCGCGTCGTGGAGGCGGGCGAGGGACGGTTCACGATCGAACTGAGGACGGAAGCCGGCACGTACGTCAAGGAGTGGGTCGAGGGAGATGACGGACGTACGGTACCGAGCCTCTCCTCGCTCCTCGGGGTTCCCCTCGAGGTCGAGTATTTGGACGTGCTAGAGGTCCACGACACGGAGGCGTAGATGGTCAAGAGCTCGAAGGGGTTCCGTTCCCGCTCGCGCGGCACGTTCACCAAGGAGGTCCGCGAGAAGGGGCTCCCCCCCGTCACCCGCTACCTGAGGGACTTCGAGGTCGGCTCGAAGGTCATCGTCCGCATCGAGCCGTCCGACGCGCACGGCCAGCCCCACCCGCGCTACCAGGGGCGCACGTGCACGGTCCTCGGCCGCTCGGGGAAGGCCTTCCGGCTCGAGTTCCTGGACGGCGGCAAGCGCAAGGAGCTGGTCGTCGCCCCCATCCATCTCGCCCCGGCGGGACCGAGGACCGATGGCTGACCCCGTACCGCTCGCCCGGGTGAAGGAGATGCTCACCGAGGAGGCGGGCCGCCGGACCCTGCCGCGCGAGGCCGGGCTCGCCCTCCAGCACGCCGAGACGTTCGCGCGCCTCACCGCCGAGTCGACCGACAAGATGATCGCGGAGCTCCGCACGCTCCCGTTCGTCGACGCCTCCCTCGCCGTCAAGATCGCCGACACCCTCCCGCAGTACCCCGAGGAGATCCGCCTTCTCTTCTCGAAGGAGCGGGTGGCGCTCGACGAACCGCAGGTCGCCCGTCTCCTCGAGATCGTGGCGCAGTACCGATGAATCGGGAGGGATCGTGGAGAACTTCGCGTACGTCCTCGATTACCTGCCGAACGGCCGGCAGACCGAGCGGGGGTTCCACCGCGAGCCGCTCGCCCTAGCCCTCGGCGAGGACGAGCTCAAGCTGTTCGAGGTCGTTCCCCGGGCGGGAACACCTCTGGCCCCCGGCGAGCGGATCCCCCTCCTCCCGCGGGACGGCGTGCCTCCCCCGATCGACCACGTCCGTCGGCGGGTCGGCTTCGAGGAGCTCACGGTCGCCGCCCGGACGGAGCTCACCGTCGCCCTTGAAAAGGTCGTCCGCGCGAACAGCGCCCGCTACCTGAGATTCTTCAACGAGGCGCCGGCGGTCTCGCGTCGGTTCCACCTGCTCGAGCTGTTGCCGGGGATCGGCAAGAAGACGATGCAGCTCATCGTCGAGGAACGCAAGAAGGCCCCGTTCCGTAGCTTCGAGGAGATCGAGGAGCGGGTCCACCTGAAGGGCCCCGAGCGGCTCGTCGTCGGCCGGATCGAGCAGGAACTGAGCGGTGTCCCGGACAAGTACCGGCTCTTCGTCGCCCCGTGAGGGTCCGGGGCCGCTCCCCGCGGTGCCCGAGCGGCCCGGCGAGATCGCCGAGGCGCTCGACCGGCTCGGGGTAGCGCCGGCGAAGCGGCTCGGCCAGTCGTTCCTCACCGACGCCTTCGCGGCCGACGCCCTCGCCGCGCTCGCGTTCCCGACGCGCAACGAGCCGGTCTACGAGGTCGGAGGAGGCCTCGGGATCGTGACGCGCGCGCTCCTACGCCGCGGCGTCCGGGGGCTCACGGTGGTCGAGCGGGACGAACGGCTCGCCCGGCACCTCGCCGAGACGTTCGCGCCCGAGGTGCGCGTGGTGGTCCAGGACGCGCTCGAGTTCGACTTTCCGCCGAACGCGATCGTGGCCGGCAGTCTGCCGTACTCCGTTGCCACCCCCCTCGTCCTCGGGCTCCTTCCGCGCCGGCCGGCGCGTATCGTGGGGATCGTCCAGAAGGAGGTGGCCGAACGGTTCGCCGCGCCCGAGGGTTCGCGCGCGTACGGCCGACCGTCGATCTTCGCCCGCCTCTACGGCGAGGTGGAGCTGTTCCAGGAGGTGCCGGCGGCGTCGTTCTACCCCCGTCCGAAGGTCGCCGGGCGGCTCTTCGTCCACCGCCCCCGGGCCGGCGAGCTCCCCGTCGGGTCGGTCGCCCGTCTCGAGAAGGTCGTCCGGGTCCTCTTCTCCTCGCGGCGGAAGCAGCTCGGCAACCTCCTTCCGCGCGTCGCCGGGACGCGGGGAGCCGAGGAGCTCGCCCGCGCGGCCGGGTGGCCGTCCAACTGGGCCCGGCTGCGCCCCGAGGACCTCGCTCCCGAACTCTACTTCGCCCTCGAGCGAGCGCTCGGTCCGCCCGACGGCTGAACCGAGGCACGCGTCGGGGCGGGGGACCCTTCGCCGGGGCCATCCCCGTGCGTCGTGGTGACGATTATACTCCTAGAAGCCGTTCGGCTCGCGACTCGAAGCCGGGGTCGGGAACGGAACCGTCGCATGCCGTCCGAAACGTCGCGGCGCGTCTCGGCCCCGCGGGGCCCTCCGACGGGCCCGAGGCACCGTCCGATCGAGACGGAGTTCGACGGGTTCGGCGACCGGTCGGGGAAGTTCGTGCGCTCCCTCGTCACCCTCTCCCAGTTCCGTGGCGACCTTTCGAGCTACGCCGCCGAGCCGAACTTGAGGATCGTGCGCAGTGCGTTCGGCAAGTGGGCGCTCGACCTTCTGCAGGCGCTCATGCCGCGTCGCCGCGCGACGTTCGGCGAGCTGCGGCGCGAGCTGCGGGGGATCAGCGCGCGGGTCCTCTCGGCCAAGCTGAAGCTGCTCGAGGACGCCGGCCTCGTGGTCCGGAGCGTCGT
>JBAIXP010000023.1:0-1621 GCA_037916495.1 Thermoplasmata archaeon
AGGGGGCATCGTAGGAGACGTAGTACGAGCCGTTCGGGAGCGACTTCGTCACGTTGTTCACGGACTGGTTGAACGTCCCGACGCCGAAGATGACGACCGCCCACGCGCTGCCCGCCGGGAGGCCCCGTTCCACGAACTGGACGGTGAAGGTGACGGCGCTGAACGTCACCGTGATGGTCGACGGCGAGGAGCCGCTCACGGTGATCGTCCCGCTGCCGCTCCCGCCGGTCGCCTGGTAACCGGGAGAGGTCGCCTTCCAGTTGTACGTGCCGTTCGCGGCGGGAACCACCAGGGTCGAACCGGTGACCGTCGTCGGTGTCCCGTTGAACGTGACGGACCACGCGGCGTTCGAGGGAAGGCCGCTCGCGACGAACGTCACCGCGTAGACGGCGCGGGTGAACGCGAACGTCCTCGCCGCAGGGTTCGCCCCGTCGACCGTGATCGAGCCGCCCGGCGGCGTCGACGCGTAGCCCGGGGAACCGACGGTGTAGGAGTAGGTGCCGTTCGGCCGCTCGAACGTGATGGTCGAGACCGTCGAGGTCGCGGTCACGCCGTTCAGCACGACCGACCAGGACGTGCCCGCGGGAAGCCCGGTCTCGTCGAACGTGAGCATGTAGTGGACCTGGGTGAAAAGGATCGGAACGCTCGCCGGGGCCGCCCCCGCGACCACGGTCGAACCGTTCGAGACCGACGAGACGAACCCGGCGAGGGGGCTCACCGAGTAGTTGTACGTGCCGTTCGGCACGTCAAAGGTAAGGTTGGGGCCGGTCGTCGACGCGCTCGAGCTGCCCAGCGTCACCGTCCAGCTGGTCCCGGCAAGACCCGTCTGCGTGAACGTGACGGCGTAGAGCGCCGGGGCGAACGTCACCGACAGGCCCACGGCCGCTCCGCTCACGGAGATCGAGCCCGAGGCGGGGCTCGCACGGTAGCCGTCCGCGCGGACGGTGTACGAGTACGCCCCGTTCGGTTCCGAGAACGCCGCGGTCGAGGTGTTGGACGTGACGGTCGCACCGTTCAGGGTCACGGACCAGGTCGTCCCGGCCGGCAGGCCGGACTCGGTGAACGTCACGCCGAACGTCGCGGGCAGGGCGACGTCGAACGAGGTGCTCGCGTTGTCCCCCGCGGTGTCGTTCGCAAAGAACCGGTAGAGACCGATCGCGACCGCCGGCAGCGTGTACGAGCAGCTGAACCCGCCCGTCGCCGAGGCGGTCGAACGGCAGGCGACCCCGACCGACCAGTTGACCTGGACGGAAAGCCCGGCGGCGAATCCGGTCCCGGTGAACGTCACGGTCGTCCCGGACGGGCCCGAGACGGGGTCCGTCGTCAGCGCGGGGGCGACCAGGACGGAGGTCGAGGCGCTCCCGCCGGACCCGTCCGAGGCGGTGAAGTCGTGGACGCCCGCCGTCGTCGCGGGCAGGACGAACGCGCAGCGGAACGTTCCGCCGCTCGTTGTCGTCCCCGCGCAGACCTGGCCACCCGACCAAGTGACGGCGTAGGAGGCGAGCGGCGCGAACCCGCCGCCGGTGAAGGAGAGAAGCGTGCCGACCGGCGCGGAGGCCGGGGAGACCGCGAGGTAGGTCACGACGAACACGGCGAGCGCCCGGTCGCCCGAGCCGTCCGT
>JBAIXP010000024.1:0-4252 GCA_037916495.1 Thermoplasmata archaeon
TGCTGAAGTACGGCTACAAGGGCCCGGTCTACTGCACGGCGCCGACGCGCGATCTGATGACCCTGATGCTCCTGGACGCGATCAAGGTCGTCAACCAGGAAGCGCGCCGCGGCCTCTACGACTCCTCGCACGTGCGCGAGCTCGTCACCCGGACGATCCCGCTGAGGTGGGGCGAGACGACCGACATCGCGCCGGACATCCGCCTGACGATGCACAACGCCGGCCACATCCTCGGCTCGTCGATCTGCCATTTCCATCTCGGCGAGGGGGACCACAACCTCGCCTACTCCGGGGACATCAAGTTCGAGCGAAGCTGGCTGTTCGACCCGGCGGCCAACCGTTTCCCCCGGCTCGAGACGCTGGTCCTCGAGTCGACGTACGGCGGCTACCGAGACCTGCAGCCCAGCCGCCAGCAGGCGACCGACGAGTTCAGCCTGCTCGCCACCAAGATCCTCTCGCGCGGAGGGACGCTCATCGTCCCGGTCTTTGCGGTCGGCCGCTCGCAGGAGGTCATGCTCGTGCTCGAGGAGAGGATGCGTTCCGGCCGGATCCCGAAGGTCCCGGTCTACCTCGACGGGATGATCTTCGAGGCGACGGCGATCCACACCGCCTACCCCGAGTTCCTGAACAGCCAGCTGAGGACCCAGATCTTCCAGCAGGGGGACAACCCGTTCCTCTCCGACGTCTTCCGCCGCGTCGACTCGGGGCAGATGCGCAGCTCCATCCTCGACTCGAAGGAGCCGTGCATCGTGCTCGCGACGTCGGGGATGATGAGCGGCGGGCCGGTCATGGAGTACTTCCGGGCGTGGGCGCCCGACGAGAAGAACGGCCTGCTCTTCGTCGGCTACCAGGCCGAGGGGACGTTCGGAAAGCGCCTGCAGCGCGGCCTTCCCGAGGCGAACTTTTTGGACGGACCGCGCCAGGCGTCGGTCCCCGTCCGGCTCGACATCGCGACGATCGAGGGATTCTCGGGCCACTCCGACCGGATGCAGCTGATGAACTTCGTCGCCTCGCTCGACCCGCGGCCGCAGAAGGTGATCTTGAACCACGGCGAGGAGTCGAAGACGCTCGACCTCTCCTCGAGCCTCCACAAGCGCTTCGGCGTCGACTCGCGGGCCCCGTACAACCTCGAGGCGGTCCGCGTCCTCTGAGGAGCCTGTCGCCCTTTCGGTACCAAATCCTTTATAGCGTCGGAACGGTGAAATCGCCCGACCGTTTTTGAGGGGGCGGATGGTCGGTCCGATGCGTCGGTTCCTCGTCCTGGGCCTCGACGGCGGGACGTTCGACCTCCTGGACCCGCTCATGGCCGCGGGCGAGCTCCCGTTCCTCGCGTCGCTCGTGCGCCAAGGGGTCCGAGGTCCGCTGCGGTCCGTCTATCCGGCGAAGACGATCCCGGCGTGGTACTCCTTCGCCACCGGCCGCGACCCGGGGGAGCTCGGCATCTTCGGCTTTGCCGAGCCCGGCAAGGCGCCGGGCCGCTCGAAGCTCGTCCAGTCGTTCCGCCCGAACGAGGCGTTCTGGGACCGGATGAGCCGGCGCGGCGCGAAGGTCGGCGTGCTCAACTTCCCCATGGCGTCCGGCTACCCGCTGCACGGGTTCGTCCTCCCCGGCATGCTCTCCGAACGTTCCACGACGTACCCCCAGGGGCTCCGCGCCGAGGTCGAGGAGGCGATCGGCGGGGAGTACCCGGCCGAGCTCCCGCCGTACCGCGAGCAGGAGCGGGACGCCTGGGTCGCCGCCGCGACCGAGGCGGTCCGCCGGCGCGGGGCGGCCGCGGCGGCCCTCGCGAGCCGGCACCGGCCCGAGTTCCTGTTCGCGCTCTTCCGCGAGACCGACCGCCTCGAGCACCAGCTCTGGTCCGAGCTCGACCGGCCCGTCCGCGAGATCCCGGCCGACCTTCTCGAGTTCTGGCACGCGACCGACCGGGCGTGCGCCGAGGTCGACCGCGCGTTCCGGGAGGGAGGCGGCCCGGCGGTGACGCTCGTCATCTCCGACCACGGCCACGGGCCGATCCGCTCGGACTTCCTGACGAACCGCTGGCTCGCCCGCGAAAAGCTCCTCGTCTTCGAACGGGCGCGACGCCTCGCGCTGCGCAACGCGCTCTCGCGCATCTTCCTCTCCCTCCAGCGCTCGCCGACGGGGGCCCGGATGAGCCGCCGGCTCGCCGACGTGCTGCGCGACCGCCGCTACGCCGCGGTCACGCGGTTCCTCCCCGGCGCGTCGTTCGAGGCGACCACCGACCGCATCGACTGGAAGCGGACGGTCGCCTTCTCCTACCCGGTCCCCGAGGGGATCTACCTGAACCCGCTCAACCCCGACCTCACCGGACCGGCGCGCGCGAAGATCCTCGAGGAGCTGCGCGCCCGGCTCGAGCGGTTCCCGGACGCCCACATCGAGGTCCTTCCGCCGACGGAGATCTACCGCGGCCGCAACCTCGAGCGGGCCCCGTCGCTCTTCATCCGGGTCGACCAGATGGCGACGGAGCCCCGGATGGACTTTGCCTACCAGCAGCCGCTCATCCGCGAGCGGCCCGGGTTCTTCTACGGGACCGGCACGCACCGGATGGACGGGATCTTCATCGGCTCGGGCGACGGCATCGCCCCCGGCACCAGCCTCGGGGTGCAGCGCCTGCTCGACGTCGGCCCGACGATCCTCGAGGCGATGGGGGTCGAGCCCCCCGCGGGCCTCTCGGGCGCCTCGTTCGCCGCCGACCTCGGGCTCTCTCCGTAACCGGGCGAGGACGCGGGCCCAGGTCGAAGTTCACCGCGATGGCCGGCTCCTCGATCGACCTCATCGCCCCCGGCCCGGCGCCGGCCGACCCGTACGAGCCGGCCGCGTCGGCCTGGGCGCTCGCCCGGGGCCTGAGCGCGCGGGGCCACGCAGTCCGGGTCGTCCATCCGGCCGCGGCGTCCGAGGCCCCGGCGCCCGACGGGATCGAGGTCGTGACGTTCCCGTCCGTCTCCCGCCACGTGGGCTACGTCCGGGGGGACGCCGAGCTCGCCCTCGCCGCGCGTCGGCATCTCCGCCCGGGAGTGGACGTAGTGATCCGCGACCCGTTGCGGCCGGGCGCCCTCGGGGTCGGCGGCGGACACCGCGCTCCCGCGGTGATCGCCCTCGTGCGCGGGGTCGAGCTCGAGGCGTTCGACCAGCCCGGCGCTCCCGTGCCGGGCCGCGGCCTGCGGGCGCGCCTCGACCGCTGGCGCGACCGCTCGACGCTCCGCAAGCTCGAGCTCGCCGCGGTCAGCGAGGCCCGCCGGGTCTTCTGCGAGACATCCGAGCTCGCCGCCCGTCTCCGCGAGGAGTACGGCGTGGCGCCGGAACGCCTCGGCGAGCTGCGTCGCGCGGTCGGCTACCCTGCCACGATGCCGACCCGCGCGGCGGCCCGCGGGGCGGTGGGGATCCCGCTCGACGACCCGCTGGTGGTCGCGGTCGCCCCGTCCTCCGACCCGGCCGACCCGGGGCTCGCCCGGGTCCGCGAGGCGTTCGCCCGGCTGCGGCCGATCTTCGCCGGGGCCCGCCTGGTCCTCGCGGGGGCGGCGGCCCCGGCGGGCAACGGCATCACGGTCCGACCGGCCCGCGACACGGACAGCCTCGCCACCGCCGTCGCGGCCGCGGACCTCGCCGTCTTCCTGGGAGGGACTCCGTCGTTCGACCCCGGGGTCGCCCTCGCGCTCCGGGCTGGCGTCGCCGTCCTCACGTCGCCCCGGGTGCGGCTTCCTCCGGGGACCGAGGCGGCGGTGCGGCGCCTTTCCTCGGACGACACGGGCGAGCTCTCAAGTGCGTTCGCCGAGCTCCTCGCCGACCCGGCGGCCCGCCGCGAGCTCGCGCGGGGCGCCGCCGAGCAAGCGTCGCTCTTCGCCCCCGAGCAGGTCGCGGCGGACCTCGAGGCGAGCGGGGCGCTCGCGCCGCTCGCTCGCTAGTCCACGTCCTCGTCGAGGCGCCACTCGGAGAATCGGCGGCCGCCGCCCGCCCGGCGCACCGCGGCCGGGACGCCGGACCATCCGACCCCGGGCGGGGTCTCCCCCCGGTCGATCGCGCCGAGCGCCGCGAGAAGCCGCGCTCGCAGCGGGGCGTACGGCGGAGAGGCGCTCCTCGGCCGCGGGGCGCGCAGCTCCTCGAGCTGGCCGTCCCGGACGACCCAGACCCCCACCGCGGCGGCGCGGACCTCCGAGGTCCTCGCCACCAGCCGCTCGGCGGAGGTGCGGGACGCCACGACCACGGCGACCCAGTCCGCCCAGACCCTCCGCTCGAC
>JBAIXP010000025.1:0-8414 GCA_037916495.1 Thermoplasmata archaeon
GGAACAGCACGACCGCCACGGTGAGGGCGGCCCCGTAGAACACGTAGCTCGCGAGGCGGTGGCGCTCGTAGGAGCGCATCGCGGGCAGCTCGAGGCCGGCCCGGTGGCGGAGGGCCTCGAGCACGAGGAGCGTGCCGAACAGCGCGAGCAGGATGGCGAGCTTCGGCACGACCCCGAAGAGCGGCGACGGGAACGGGAAGTAGACGAGGACGAGGGCCCCGGCGGCGTGCACCATCCTCCGCCAGAGCCGGTCGCCGAACTCGGCGTCCTGGCCGAAGAGGCCCCCGAGCCAGCGTCGGAAACGTCCGTTGCGGTGCAGCCTCAGCACGCCCGACCGTCCTAGCCGAGCCGGCCCGCGCGCGCCAGGACCGCGAGGGCGCTCGCGGTGATCCACCGGCTCGGGCGACCGGGCAGCTCGAGGGCGAACGGGTAGACCGGCCCACGGGGCTGGTACCCCGCGTCCTCCGTGTCGGGGTGGTGCGCGTCGAGGTCCCAGGTCCCGTCGTCGTTCCGTCGCTCCTCGAGGAGGTCGAGGGGCGCGCGGAGCCGGGGGTCGGAGCCGTAGCCGAGCTTCGTCAGGATCTCAAGGCCGACCAGGAAATCGTAGTAGTAGTGGCGGGGGTAGTGGAGCCGCTGCCACGGCGGATACGGCCGCCCTTCCCGGAGGAGGCCGCGGTCGAGGTAGAACTCGGCGCCGCGCTCGATCGACCGGCGCATCTCGGGGGTGCGGCGCGCCTCGGGGAGCTCGGCGAGCGCCGCGAGGCCCTCCCAGGCGTCGAGGGTCCCGCGGGAGGAGCGGAAGCAGTGCCAGCCGCCGTCCGGCTTCTGCCGACGGACGATCCAGGCGAGGCTGGCGGCGAGGGCCGGCTCGTCCCAGCGGCCGAACCGGATCAAGAGGCGCGCGGCGTTGCCCGTGAAGCATACCTCGCTCGTGCGTCCGCCGAACCCCCCCGACGGGCCGCCCATCCGCCTTAGGAAGAGGTCGAGCCCCCGCCGGACCCGGCGGTCGGTCCCGGGGACCCCGAGCTCGGCGAGGACGAGGAGCCGCCAGTTCGTGGCCAGGTACTTCGGCCGGTAGAGCTCCCGCGAGCTGGTCCCGGGGGTGTCCCAGTGGCCGTCCGGGTGCTGCTCGGCGAGGATCCGGGCCGCCCAGCCGGTCCGCCCGATCGCGCGGCGCGCCGCCCGGACCCGAGGGTCGTCGGGCGCCGCACCGAGGACGTCGGTGAGCACGCGGAGCCGGACGCTCGGGTCCGCCCCTCCCGTGAGGAGCCATCGGCGGAGGGAGGCGGGAACCGGCATCCGCCCTCTCCCTCGTCGGGGGCATTAGAGGGTTTCCGGAGCGGCGCCCCGCGGCCATCGGACCGTTTCGCGCGGTCCGGCGGCGGCAAAGTTTCATCCCCGCGCCCTTCTCCGCCGCACCATGAAGGTCGCCGTTCTCGTGGGCAGCAAGTCCGACCTCGAGCAGGCCGAGAAGGTCCGTGCGCGGCTCACCGAGTTCGGCGTTCCGTGCGACGTCCACGTCGCCTCGGCCCACCGCACTCCGGAGAAGGTCGACCGCCTCGCCTCCGACCCCGAGACGGAGGTCTTCGTGGCGATGGCCGGACTCTCCGCCGCCCTCCCGGGGGCGGTGGCGGCGCGGACCCTGCGGCCGGTCATCGGGGTCCCCCTGCACCGCGGGCTCGGCCTTGATAGCCTCCTCTCGGTCGTCCAGATGCCGCCCGGGATCCCCGTGGCGGCGGTCGGGCTCGACGCGGCGGAGAACGCCGCCCTGCTCGCGGCGGAGATCCTTGCGCTCGCCCACCCCGAGCTCGCCGGGCGCCTGCGCGAGTACCGGGCGCGCTGGAAGGAGGAACCGCCCGCGAAGGGAGGGACCGCGTGATCGACGTCGCGCGGTTCGTCGACGAGGCGATCGCCCGGCTCCGCGCCGAGGTGCCGGGGAAGGCGATCGTCGCGGCCTCGGGAGGGATCGACTCGACCGCCGCCGCCATCCTCGCCGAGCGGGCGCTCGGGGACCGGGCCCGCGCCGTCTTCGTCGACACGGGGCTCCTGCGGGAGGGCGAGGTCGAGCGGGTCGAGGGGCTCTTCCGGGCGAGCGGGATCGTCTTCCGGACCGTTTCCGCGGGCCCACGGTTCCTCGCTGTGCTGGAGGGCGTCCGCGACCCCGAGGAGAAGCGACGGCGGATCGGGGCCGAGTTCGTCCGGGTCTTCGAGGAGGAGGCGTCCTCGTTCGGGGCCGACCACCTGGTCCAGGGGACGATCGCCCCGGACTGGATCGAGAGCGGCGGCGCCGCGCGCGACACGATCAAGACCCACCACAACGTCGGCGGCCTCCCGAGCGCGATGCGGCTCTCCCTCGCCGAGCCGCTGCGCGACCTCTACAAGGACGAGGTGCGCGCGGTCGCCCGCACCCTCGGCATCCCCGAATCGGAGCGCCAGCCGTTCCCGGGGCCCGGCCTCGCGGTCCGCGTCCAGGGGCCGGTCGACGCGGAGAGGATTCGGCGCGCCCGGGTCGCGAACCGCCTCGTCGAGGAGGAGGTCGAGCGGGCCGTCGCCGCGGGGGCGATGCCGCGACCGTGGCAGTACTTCGCCGTCCTTCTCGAGGGCCGGACGGTCGGCGTCACCGGCGACAACCGCGTCCACGGAGAGGCGGTCTCGGTCCGTATCGTCGAGTCGGTGGACGCGATGACCGCCACCGCCGCGGCGGTGCCGGCCGCGGTGCTCGCCACGATCGCACGGCGGATCACCCGCGAGCTCTCGAACGAGGTCGTCCGGGTCCTCTACGACATCACCGACAAGCCGCCCGCGACGATCGAGTGGGAGTAGCTCGGTCCGCCCGCCGGATTATTACCCCGGGCGACGTCGGACGGTGGCGATGAAGGGTTCGCGCGCCCCCGCCGTCCGCAGCGTCCGTATCCCCGAGGAGACGGCGCGGCAGATCGAGGCCCGGCTCAAGGGGTCGGCGTTCGACTCGGTGGACGCGTTCGTCGCCTTCGTCCTCGCCCGCCTCCTCGAGGAGCCCGGGGGACCGGGCCTCACCGAGGAGGAGGAGCTCAAGCTCAAGGAGCGGCTCCGGTCGCTCGGCTACATCGACTGAACGAGGTACGGTCCTTCCATGCCCGCCTCCGGTACGTCCACCTCCGGCGTCGTCTGCCCGTTCTGCGGCGCTCCCGAGACCGACCGGTTCGACCTCGAAGGGCGCCGGTTCCTCGTCTTCGCCTGCATGTTCACCCCCGCGGTCGACCCGACCGTTCCCGACGAGCGGCTCGGCGAGCTGCTGCGGAACGAGTACGGGGCCGGCGGGACCGGCTACTTCCGCCGCATGTGCGACCGGCTGCACCTCTACGTTGCCGCGGGCGAGGGCGCGCGCCACCTCAAGAGCGGCGGGACGAGCTAGCCGGGACCGGCCGCGCGCGGGCGGCGCCCGCTACGCGGTCGACGCGGGCGGGATCTTCGCGAGGACGGGATCCGTGGGGACGAGGTGGCGGGCGAGTCCCAGCTCCTCGGGGCTCGCGCCGAGGGCGAGCCCAACCAGCTGCGGAAGGTGGAAGACCGGCATGGAAAGCTCGCGGTCGAGCGCCTTCTCCGCCTTGTTCTGGTAGGCGTCCAGGCTGATGTGGCAGAGCGGGCACGGCGTCGCCATCGCCTCGGCGCCGTGGTCCTTTGCGTCGGCGATCTGGCGCCCCGCGATCCGGCCTGCGGTCTCGGGCCGGACGAACTGGATCGGGAAGCCGCAGCAGAGGACCCGGCCCCGGTAGTAGACCGGCTCGGCCCCGAGCGTGCTCAAGAGCTCCTCGAACGCCTTCGGCTCCTCGCCGGACTCCCAGCCCATCTCGTCCGACGGGCGAAGGAGGTGGCAGCCGTCGAACGCCCCGACCTTCACGTTCCCCAAGGGGCGGACGACCTTCGCGGCGATCGTCGCGAGGCCGATGTCCTCGACCAGGACCCTGAGGAGGTGCTTCACCTTCACCGACCCCTGGTAGCGGATCCCGAGCGGTTCGAGCGCCCCCGTGACCTTCGCGCGCACCACGGGGTCCTTCATCCTCAGGTTCGCGAGGGTGAGCATCCCCTGGCAGGTCGAGCAGATGGTGAGGAGGTCGAGCCCCGCCGCCTCGGCGATCGCGAGGTTGCGCGCGTTGATCGCGATGTTCAGCACCTCGTTCGCCTCGTCGACGAACCCCGAGCCGCAGCAGGAAAAGCGCGGGAACCCCACGAGCTCGATCCCGAGCTTCTTCGCGACCCAGCGGGTCGCCAGGTCGAGCTCGCGGCCGGATTCCTGCGCAACACACCCGGGATAGTAGGCGAGCTTCACGACCCCTCCTTCGTGTCGAGCGACTCGTAGAGCGCGTCCAGCTCCTCCTTGCCCTCGATGCGGTGCGGACGTCGGAGGAGCTCGGGCTTCTTGCGGGCGATCCGGAGGCCCTGGCCGGCCTGGCCGACCATCCCGGCGAGCCCGGTCGTCTGGCGGGCGAGCTTGAGCTCGTTGAGCATCCCCGCGTCCTTGAGGTTCTCCTTGAACCCGACCGCGTGGCGTGAGCCGGCCTCGGTCGCGCCCTGGACGGCGATCGCCATCTCCTTCAAGTCGCGGATCCGCTCGGACGGACGGACGTCCTTCGGGCAGGAGTCCGTGCAGAGGTGGCAGCGCAGGCACAGCCAGAGGCCCGACGCCTGGATCCGGACCAGGCGCTCCTGGTGGGCGCCGTCGCGCGGGTCGACGACGAACCGGTAGAGCTTCGCGAGCGCCATCGGCCCGGGGAACTCGGGGTCCGCCGCGACAGCGGGACAGGCCGAGTAGCACGAGGCGCAGGCGATGCACCGCGGGGTCTCGCGGAACCGCTCGACCTCGGCCGGGGTCATCGAGGTCGGCTTGCCCTCCGGCATCGGGTGGAGCGGGTCGACCTTGAGGTGGGGCTCGATCGCGTCGTACCGGTCCCAGAACGGCCGCTGGTCGACCACGAGGTCGCGGACGACCGGCTGGTTCGCCATCGGCTCGACGACGATGCGGCCGTGCCGCTCGACCTCGGGGCCGACCGGCGTCTCGCAGGCGAGCCGGCTCTTCGCGTTGATCTGCATCGCGCAGGAGCCGCAGATCGCGCTGCGGCAGCTGTAGCGGACCGACAGGGTCGGGTCGATCTCGGCGCGCACCCTGAGGAGCGCGGTGAGCACGGGGGTGTGCGGCGTGAGCTCGACGACGTAGCGCTGGTAGCGCGGGCGCTCGTCCTTCCCCGGCTCGAAGCGGTACACCTCGAGCGGCACGGAGATCGTGGCTTCGGCCATGTTCAGTAGACCCTCTCGGTCGGCTGCCAGCGGGTGACAGCGACCGGCGCGTAGGAGAGCTTGGGACCCTCCGCCGAGCGCTGGGCGAGAGTGTGGCGCATCCACTTCGCGTCGTCCCGCTTCGGATAATCGGTCCGCGCGTGCGCCCCGCGGCTCTCGGTGCGCGCGTAGGCGCCGACCAGGATCACCTCGGCGAGCTCGAGCATGTGCCCGACCTCGAGCGCGTCGGTGAGGTTGAGGTTGTAGACGGAGGAGCTGTCGACGACCCGCACCTTCTCAAAGCGCGCTTTGAGCGCCCGGATCCGCCGGAGCCCCTCGAGGAGGTCGGCCTCGTTGCGGTAGATGCCGGCGTAGCGGTCCATCGTCTGCTGCATCTCCGTCCTCAACGAGCTCGGGTCCTCCCCGTCCTTCCGGCTCGACCAGGCACGTAGCGGCGCGGTCGCCTCCTCGAGGTCGGTCGCGGCGACGACCGGGGCGGGGGCGCTCGAGGCGAAGGCGGCGGCGGCGATTCCCGCCTGCTTTCCGAAGACCAGGGTCTCAAGGAGCGAATTTCCCCCCAGGCGGTTCGCCCCGTGGATCGACACGCACGCCGCCTCGCCGGCCGCGAAGAGGCCGGGGAGGCTCGTGGCGCCGCGGATGTCGGTGCCGATCCCGCCCATCATGTAGTGCTGCCCGGGGTAGACGGGGATCGGCTCGACGACCGGGTCGACCCCCGCGAACCGGCGGGAAAAGTCGCAGATCTCCTGGAGCCGTGACTCGATCTTCTCCTTGCCGAGGTGCATGAGCTCGAGGTTGACGAACCCGCCGTACGGCCCGTCGAACCCGCGGCCCGCGTTCACCTCGGTGACGATCGCGCGCGAGACCACGTCCCGCGACGCGAGCTCGAGGACGTGCGGGGCGTAGCGTGACATGAACCGCTCGCCCGAGCGGTTCTTGAGGATCCCGCCCTCCCCCCGCGCTCCCTCGGTGATGAGGATCCCCGACTCGAGCAGCGCCGTCGGGTGGAACTGGACGAACTCGAGGTCCTTGAGATGGGCGCCCGCTTCGTAGGCGGCGGCGACGCCGTCGCCCGTGCAGCTGTGGGCGTTGGTCGTCCGTCCGTAGATCCGTCCCGCGGGGCCGGTCGCCAGCACGACCGAGCGGGCCGCGATCTCGGCGAACTCGCCCTTCTTGCGGTCGAAGGCGACGAGGCCCTGCACCCGCCCGTCGCGGACGATGAGGCGCGTAAGGTCCCACTCCTCGTAGAGGGTGAACCGCTCGCTCCCGAGCCGCTCCCAGAGCGCCTGGAGGAGGGCAAGACCGGTGCGGTCCGCCGCGTAGATCGTGCGGGGAAAGTGCGCTCCGCCGAACGGCCGGCGCGCCAGCGAGCCGTCGTCCGACCGGCTGAAGATGGTGCCGAAATGCTCCATCTCGACGACGGTCGGGCCGGCCTCGCGGCAGAAGAACTCGATCGCGTCCTGGTCGCCGAGGTAGTCCGATCCTTTCACCGTGTCGAAGACGTGGGTGTCGACCGAATCCTCCGCGCCGACCGCCGCGTTGATCCCGCCCTGCGCCGCCCCCGAGTGCGACCTCAACGGATGGAGCTTCGAGACGAGGGCGACGTCGCGCCCCGCATCGACCGCGGCGAGCGCCGCCCGCTGCCCGGCGAGCCCCGCGCCCACGACCACGACCTCGTGCGTCGGCATCGTTCGGCGCCCATCCAACGGCGCGAGCGTAAAAGGCGAGTGCTGGCGCCCCGCCCCCTCGTTCCCGCGCGGCTCCCGCCGGCCGTGGGACCACCGGGTGGCTTGCGCGTAAGCGCGTCGTGAGCCGTTATATAGCGTGCGACGGTCGGGGCCGCCGTTCAAGGGGGACGGTAAGACCGTGGCACCGCAACGTTCGATGGAGGTGGAGGCCGAGGAGCGCCTTCGCACGGGCACCACGACGATCGGCATGGTCGCGCGCGACGGGGTCGTCCTTGCGACCGAGCGCCGGGCGACGGCCGGCACGCTGATCGCGAACAAGACCGCCCAGAAGCTGTTCAAGATCGACCAGAACCTCGCGATCACGATGGCCGGCTACGTCGGCGACGGCCAGGTCCTCGCCCGCTACCTCAAGGCCGAGGTCTCGCTCTACCGGCTCCGGCGCAACGCTCCGCTCGGCACCGAGGGCGCCGCGACGCTCCTCGCGAACATCCTCTCGGGCAACCGCTACTACCCGTACCTCGCCTGGATGATCGTCGGCGGGGTGGACGGGAAGGGCGGCCACATCTTCTCGGTCGACCCGGGCGGGGGGAGCATCGAGGACCGGTTCGTCTCGGTCGGTTCGGGCTCCACGTTCGCCTACGGCCTCCTCGAGGAGGGCTACACGCGCGACATCTCCGTCTCGGACGGGGTCGACCTCGCGCTCCGCGGCCTCACGGTCGCGATGAAGCGCGACAGCGCGAGCGGCGACGGCTACGCCGTCCACACGATCACGGCCAAGGAGTACCACGAGCTCTCCGAGGACGAAATCAATAAACGCCTGAAGGCGCTCAAGATCCCCATCCCGCCGCCCCCTCCGTAGACGCGCCGGGGCGGCCGGGCCGTCCCAACCCTTTCGCGCCAACCGCTTCGAGCACACCGGATGAGTTTCGACTCGCTACTGGAAAGAACAAGAGAGGCCCTGGACGAGGTCCTGCCCGAGTCGGTCGAGGTCACCGACATCGAGCTGGAAGGCCCGCACATCGTCCTCTACACCAAGCAGCTCGACTCGTTCCTGTCGGGCGGGGACCTTCTGCGGCAGGTCGCCCAGCGTCTCCACCGCCGCGTGCTCGTCCGGTCGGACCCCGCGACGCTCAAGGAGCCCAAGGAGGCCGAGAAGGTCATCCGCGAGGTGATCCCGCCCGAGGCGGAGCTCAACCAGCTGTTCTTCGAGCCCGAGACGGGCGAGGTGACGATCGAGGCCGCGAACCCGGGCGCCGCGATCGGCCGCGGCGGCTCGGTGCTGAACGACCTCAAGCGGAAGATCGGCTGGGTGCCGACGGTCGTCCGCACGCCCCCGATCCCGTCGAAGACGGTCGAGGAGGTCCGCATCCACCTGAGGAACTCGTTCGACGAGCGGCACAGCTTCCTCAAGAAGGTCGGGATCCGGATCGCCCGCGACCCGCTCCCCGAGAAGCT
>JBAIXP010000026.1:0-4298 GCA_037916495.1 Thermoplasmata archaeon
AGACGTTCGGCGAGGACGCCCGGCTCGTCGCGCGCGAGCTCGACGTCGTCCTCACGGCCCGGGCGCCGGACAGCCGGGGGGACCGCACGCCGATGGCGGGGGTCCCTCACCACGCCGTGGACACCTACCTCGGGCGCCTCGTGCGCAAGGGCTACAAGGTCGCCCTCTGCGACCAGGTCGAGGACCCGAAGCTCGCGAAGGGGCTCGTGCGGCGGGAGGTGACGCGCGTCGTCACGCCCGGCACCGTCCTCGAGGAGAGCATCCTCGGGGGCCCCGAGAGCAGCTTCCTCGCCTCGGTCGTCCTTTCCCCGGACGGCCGGGGAGCGTACGCGGCGGTCGACGTCACCACCGGCGAGTGGCTGAGCGGGCCCGCCGACGCCCCGGGCCCGGAGGGGCTCGCCTCCTCCCTCGCCGCGCTCCGTCCCCGGGAGATCCTCTACGGCGCCGGCCCCGAGGAGAAGGAGAAGCTCGTCCCGGTCCTGCGCGCGGAGTTCCCCCGCGCCCGGCTCGAGGCGGCACCACCCCCGGTGGAGGCCCGCGAGCTCCCCGCGACGATCGGGGTGGCCCCCGACGGGGCCGTCGGCGAGCCCGAGGCGCGGCTCCTCGCCTACCTGAGGGCGACGCAACCTAGGCTCCTCCCGCACGTGGAACGGGTCGACCGCGGCGGAGGGGGCCGACGTCTCTTCCTCGACGCGAAGACGCTCCGCCATCTCGAGGTCCACCGCCCGATGAACCCGGACGATCCCGCGGGGCCGACCCTTCTCGATAGCTGGGACGAGACGGTGACCGCGGCCGGCCGGCGCACCCTCTCGTTCTGGCTGACCAACCCGCTCGCCGACGCCGGTCGGATCCGCGCGCGCCAGGAGGCCGTCCAGGCCCTCGTCGACCGACCCGAGCTCCTCGAGCGCCTGCGCACCGGCTTTCGAGGGTTCCCGGACGTGAGCCGCATCGCCTCGCGCGTCGCCGGGCGCCGCGCCCGGCCCGACGAGCTCGTCGCGCTCCGCCGCGGTCTCGCCCTGGCCGCGACCGTCGCGCAGGAGCTCGAGACGCCGGAGGCGCCGCCGCCGCTCCGGTCGTACGCGGGCGATCTTGCGCCCTCCCCCGCGCTCCTCGACCTGCTCCTGCGGACCCTGCCGGACGAGATCGGTCGAGGAGCGGGGCCGGCCGAGCTCTTTCGGCCCGGCCACGCCCCCGAGGTGGACGCTCCGCGCGAGGAGCACGCGCGTGCCCTCGAGGAGCTCGCCGCGCTCGAACGGCGCGAGCAGGCGTCCACGGGGATCAAAGGTCTCAAGATCGGCTACAACCAGGTGTTCGGCTACTACTTCGAGGTCACACGTCCGCACCTTGCGCGGGTCCCGCCCCACTTCCGTCGCCGCCAGACGGTCGCAACGGCCGAACGGTTCGTGAGCGACGAGCTCGACCGCCTCGCCGAGCGGATCGCCACGACGAGCGAGGCGGCCGAGCGCGCGGCCGAGGCGCGGTGGGAATCGTTCCTGGGCGAGGTCGACCGGGAGGTCGCCCGGATTCACCGGGTCTCCCGGGCGGTCGGGGCCCTGGACGTCCTCGCGGACTTCGCCCACCTCGCCGTGGCGCGCGGCTACGTCCGGCCGACCGTCGAGAGCTCCTCCGTCCTGATGATCCGGGAGGGCCGGCATCCCGTGCTCGACCGCCAGCTCGCCGAGCGGTTCGTCGCGAACGATGTCGACCTCGACGCCCAGCAGCACCGGCTCCTCGTGCTCACCGGGCCCAACATGTCGGGAAAATCGACCTACATGCGCGGGGTCGGGCTCCTCGTCCTCCTTGCGCAGGCCGGCTCGTTCGTCCCTGCCCGGTACGCCCGGGTCGGGGTCGTCGACCGTCTGTTCACCCGGATGGGGTTCACCGACGAGATCGGACGGGGCAAGTCGAGCTTCATGGTCGAGATGCTCGAGGTCGCCGAGATCCTCCGCTCGGCCGATGCGGGCTCCCTCGTCCTGCTCGACGAGGTCGGCCGCGGCACAAGCACCTTCGACGGGCTCGCCCTCGCCTGGGCTATTCTGCGCTACCTTCACGACGTGACCCGCTCGAGGACGGTGCTCGCGACCCACTACCACCAGCTCACGCAGCTCTCGGCCGGGCTCTCGGGCGCGCGGAACGCGCACCTCGCGGTGCAGGACCGACCCGGCGGGATCGTCTTTCTCCACCGGCTCGTCCCCGGCGCGACCGAGAAGAGCTACGGCGTGCACGTCGCACGGCTCGCCGGACTCCCGGCCGAGGTGCTCCGCGCGGCGGAAGGTCTCCTCTCCGAGCTCGAAGCCGGAGAGTTCGGCTCCCCCGGGCAACGTCCGGCGAGCCGACGCGCGGGCCCGCGGTACACGCAGGCGGTTCTTTGGGACGCGGCGCCCACGGCGAGCGACCCGGCCGTGGCGGAGCTCCTCGGACGGCCGACCGAAGCCGAGACGGCCGAGGAGCTGCGCGCGAGGCTCTCCGAGCTCAAGCGGCGGCTCTCGGGGCCGCCCGGACCCCCGGGGTCGACCGCGTGACGAGGGCCGAGCCGACCGCGGGCGGACCGATCCGCCGGCTCGACCCGGCGACCGTCGAGCGGATCGCGGCGGGCGAGGTGATCGAGCGGCCCGCGTCGGTCGTCAAGGAGCTGGTCGAGAACGCGCTCGACGCAGGGGCACGTACCATCACCGTCCGGATCGCCGGGGGCGGCGTCGGGTCGGTCGAGGTGGCGGACGACGGCTTGGGGATCCCGCGGGCCGAGCTCGCGCTCGCCCTTGAGCGCCACGCGACCTCGAAGCTCGCACCGTCCGGTCCCCTCGACCGGATCGAGACCCTCGGCTTCCGCGGGGAGGTGCTTGCGTCGATCGCGGCCGTGGCCCGCTTGCGCCTCTCCTCCCGACCGCCGGGCACGGAGCTCGCGGAGGGGGTGGCGGTCGCGGGCGGCGGGCCGGCGGAGCCGTTCGCCGAGCCGCGGGGGTTCGGGACGACGGTGACGGTCGACGACCTGTTCTTCAACACGCCCGCGCGCCGCAAGTTCCTCAAAGGACCGGCGGCCGAGCAGGTCGAGGTCGTCCGCACGGTCGAACGGCTCTATCTCGCCCGTCCGGACGCGGGCTACCGCGTGGTCGCGGACGGTCGGGAGGTCGCCGTCCTGCCGGCGACCCCGCGTCTTGCGGACGCCGCCCGGGCGGTCCTCGGCCCCGAGATCGCGAGCGGCGGCGTCCACCTCCGCGGGCCGCTCCCGGGCGGCGTCGTCGCGGGCGTTCTCGGCCATCCGGCGCTCGCCCGCCCGAACTCGAGCAGCCTCTACCTCGCGGTGAACGGCCGGCCGATCATCTCCCGTCCGCTCGCCCAGGCGATCCGGCTCGGCTACGGCGACACGATCCCGCGCACGCGCTATCCCGTCGGGGTCGTCCACCTCACCCTCGACCTCGACCGGCTCGACGTGAACGTCCACCCGACCAAGCGCGAGGTCCGGTTCGTCCGGGAGCGGGAGATCGCGGACGGGCTCCGTCACGCCGTCCGGGACGCGCTCGCCGCGGCGCCGGCGCCGGCCGCGCCCCGCGGGCCCATGCCCGGAAGTGTCTTCCGTCCCGCTCCGACCGGGGCGCTCACGCCGGTCGTTCCGCCGCCCGGCGCCCCGTCCGACGGGCTGGCCCTCGGGCTCGCCCGCCACCTCGCCCAGACGCGGCTTGACACGGGCCGGGAGGCCGGAGAGCCGGTCCAACTGGCGGCGGGGCGGATCCGGCCCCGCCTCGAGCTCCTCGGCCCGGTCGAGGGGCTCTACTGGGTCGCCGCGAGCGACGACGGGCTCGTCCTGATCGACCAGCACGCGGCGAGCGAGCGGTACCTCTTCGACACCCTGCGGGAGCGTGGGACGGTCGCTCGCCAGAACCTGGTCGAACCGATCGTCCTCGAGCTCCCCGCCTCGGAGCGGGCCGCGCTCGAGGCGCACGCGGACGAGGTCCGGGCCGCCGGTTTCGAGGTCGAGGCGTTCGGACCGGGGGTCGACCGGCTGATCGCGCTCCCGGCGTTCCGCGGCCGCCGGGCACGGCCCGAGGCGCTGCGCGAGCTCCTGCGCGAGCTCTCCGAGGGGGGCCGGCCCACCGTCCCGGACGCCCTCGCCGACCGGGTGACCGCCACCGTGGCCTGCCACGCGGCGATCCGCGCGGGGGACGTGGTCGACCCGGTCGCGTTCTCCGAGCTCCTGCGCGCCCTCGACCGATCGGCCGAGCCCGCGCGCAGCTGTCCCCACGGGCGGCCGATCATGGTCCACCTCCCCCGGTCCCGGCTCGACCGGTGGTTCCTCCGCC
>JBAIXP010000027.1:0-6460 GCA_037916495.1 Thermoplasmata archaeon
GGACGAACACGATGGCCGCGATCAGGAGGGCGATCCAGGCGAGGATCATCTCGCCGACGCTGCCCGCGACCGCGAGGATGTCGGCCTGGCCCCCGATCACCGTGAGGACCGCGGAGAGCAGCACGAGCGCGACCACGTCGTCCAGCGCGGCGAGGTTGACCAGGAACTTGCCTCCCGGCGTCGCCTCGAGACCTTCCGAACGGCGGAGCGACGCGACGACCGCGGAGCTCGTCGGCGCGACCGCCACGCCGAGGAGCAGCGCGACCGGGAGCGGGAAGAACTCGAGCGCGACCACGGTCGCAAGGGCGAACGGAACGAGGTCGCCGGCGATCGCCCCGAGGACGACCGGGGCGCCGGCCTCGCGGAGGCTCTTGAACCCTCCCGAGAGTCCCGCGGCGAACAGGAGCAGGACGACCGAGAGGTCGGCGAAGAGGTCGAGGTAGACGGCGTGGGGCCCGCTCGCGTCGAACAGGTCGATCCCGAACGCCCGGTCGATCACCCCGCCGAGCGCGAAACCGCTGAGGAGCATGCCGAGGAGGATGTACGTCACGATCGACGGCACGCCGAGCCGGTCGCCGTACGCCCCGAGGACCTCGGCGAGCGCGAGAAAGACGAAGACCTCCACGAGCGCGTAGAGGGGGAGGAACGGGAGGTCCGTCATCCCGTGGGGCGAGCGTACCCGGCATAAATCAATCCGCGGCGGACGAGGTTCCCCGGACGGTGCGGACGCGCCGGAAGCTCGCCGGACGCTGGGGAGCCCGCCCGGGCCGTCCCCGTCGGCTCCGGCGTGAGGCAAACGTAAAATACGCTACCCCGGCTGGTCCAGTCCTTGACGGCAGCCGCGAGCCTCGCGGCTCTTGCGACGGAAGGAGGGAACGTCCACCTGACACCTCACCCGCGGGAGCCGGAGGAGTACACCCGCTTCGAGCGGGCCCGTATCCTCGGGGCACGGGCCCTCCAGGTATCGCTCGGCGCGCCGATCCTCATCGAGGTGCCGGCCGAGCTCGTCGACCCGGTCGAGATCGCCGAGCGCGAGTTCGCGTCGCGACGGATCCCGATCACGGTCCGGCGCAAGTCGACCGACTAGACGGCGGCGTCCTCGAGCGCCCGGTCGCAGCGGCACGTCCGCGGCGAGATGAGGCGCGGCAGGAACTCTCCGAGCAGCCGGTGCATCCGCTCGACGTTGCGGTGCATCGTCTCGACGATCTCGCGGGCGTCCACCGGCTTGTCGGCCCAGACGTCGTAGTCCGTCACCATCGCGAGGCAGGTGTAGCAGACCGCCCGCTCGCGCGCGAGGGTGACCTCGGGGACGAGGGTCATGCCGATGACGTCGGCGAAGGTGCGGAAGTAGCCGGACTCGGCCCGGGTGCTGAACCGGGGGCCCTCGACGCAGACGTAGGTCCTCTCGCCAACGAGCGGGGTGCCGACCCGCGTACCTACCTCCGTGGCGAGGCGCCGAAGGTCGGGGCAGAACGGGTCGGCGAGCGAGACGTGGTAGACCTTGCCTCCGTCGAAGAACGTCGTGGGCCGCTGCTTGGTCAGGTCGACGAACTGGCTCGGGAGGACGAACGTGCCGGGAGAGAGCTCCTCCTTGAGCGAACCGACGGAGCTCACGGTGACGATCGCGTCGGCGCCGAGGGAGACGAGCGCGTCGATGTTCGCCCGGTAGTTGATCCGGTGCGGCGGGATCGTGTGGCCGGGGCCGTGCCGAGGGAGGAACAGGACGCGGGCGCCGCCGACCTCCCCCTCCTCGATCGGCCCGGACGGAGCCCCCCACGGGGTCGAGACCTTGTGGACGGTCTTGGGACCGTCGGCGAAGAGGCGCGCCACCCCCGAGCCGCCGATCACGCCGACCGCGCGGCGCTCGGAGGACGTCACGGCGGGCTCCCGGGCGGGATGCGGGCGAGGTAGCGGGCCATCACGACGTCGCCGCGCGTGCGCTCGAGCAGGCTGCGCGCGACGTCCTGCTTCGGTTTGAGCTGCACGATCGCGCGGGTCGTGTCGAACCTCAGGAGCGCCTGGGTGAGCCCCTCCATCAGGGCGAGGAGGCGCTCGGCCCCGGCGAGGTCCTCGTGGCCGAGCGCGTCGAGGACGAGGCGGCGCACCTCCCCGATCACGTCGCCGACGCCGAGCAGGTACGGCTCGGGGTCGACCCCGAGGTCGGCCGGGCCCGGGAGGCGCTCGCGCGCGACGATCGCCCCGAGGAGGCTCGCCTCGACCGCCTCCTGGAGTGCGTCCAGGGCGAGCGGCTCGTCGCCGCGGCCCTCCCGGCGGAGCCAGTCGGCGAGGTCGGAGGCCGTCGAGCGGATCGTGGCGAGGTCGTTGTCGGCCCGTCCCTCCGCGTGCAGCCGGTTCATCGTCGCCTGGGCGAGCCGGCGGAGCCGGCGGGCCTTCTGGTAGAGCTCCTCGCGACGGAGCTCGCGCTGGCGGAGGTGCGCCTCGATCGAGCCCAGGATCGCATCGGCGAGCCCGGGCGGCTCGGCGCGGGGGCCGTTACTTGAAGAGGGTGAAGCGCCGGTCATCCCCCTTTCCGTCGAGCAGGCCGAGGCGGACCCCGGCGTCCAGCCAGCCGTGGGCGTAGCTCACCGCCGCGAGGGCCCGGTCGCGGTCCCCGGCGGCGACGAAGCTCTCGGCGTCGGCGAGGTAGGCGCGGGCCATCCTAAGGAAGTCGTCGGACGCCTCGCGCAGGAACGACCGGTCGGGCGGCCCGGGCCGGACGATCGCGAGCGCCTCGTGCGTGAGCTTGAGGTACCGCTCGAGGATCGGAGGCGAGGGCGGCGCGTCCATCGTGCTCGGAGGCCCCGGGCCGCTAGGCCTTCGGAACCTTCTCCCAGTCCGTGAGGAACCGCTCGAGCCCGATCGTCGTGAGCGGGTGCTGGACGAGCTTCTCCATGACGCCGTAGGGGAGCGTCGCGATGTCCGCCCCGGCCTTCGCTGCCTCGAGGATGTGGACGGGGTGGCGGACGCTCGCGACCAGGACCTCGGTCGGGAACTCGTAGTTGCGGTAGATCGTGACGATGTCGCGGATCAGGTCCATCCCGTCCTGGCCCTGGTCGTCGAGGCGGCCGATGAACGGGCTCACGTACGCGGCGCCGACCTTCGCGGCGAGGAGCGCCTGGTTCGCGCTGAAGACGAGGGTCATGTTGACCCGCGTCCCCTCCCGGGCAAGGGTCTTGGTCGCCTTGAGGCCGGCGAGCGTCATCGGGACCTTGACGTAGATCGACGGGTGGAGCTCGCGAAGATGGCGACCCTCCCGAAGCATCCCCTCGACGTCGGTCGCCACGACCTCCGCCGAGACGCTCGGGACCCCGAGCGCGCAGATCTCCCGGAGGACGTCCTCGAACTTCCGGCCCTCCTTGGCGACCAGAGAGGGGTTGGTCGTCACCCCGTCGAGGATCCCGACATCCCACATCGCGCGGATCTCGGTGAGGCTCGCCGTGTCGAGGAACAGCTTCATCGTCGACCTCCGTGAGCTTCTCCGGCCTACTGAACCTTGCCCCGCCCCTTGAGGAGCTCCCACGCCTCGTCGAGGACCCTCTCGCGCGAGAGCCCGAGGTGGTCGAGAAGGGCCCACGGCTCGCCCGACTCGCCGAAGACGTCCGGCACGCCGACGCGCCGGACCGGGACCGGGTAGTTCTCGGCGGTGGTGGCGGCGACCAGCGAGCCGATCCCTGTGAGGACCGTGTGCTCCTCGAGGACGAGGATCGCCCCCGTGTCGCGGGCGGCGCGGAGGACCGCAGCCTCGTCGAACGGCTTCACCGACGCGAGGTCGAGGACGCGGGCGGAGATCCCGACCCGCGCGAGCTCCTCCGCGACGTCAAGCGCGCGCGCGACCAGCGCCCCGACCGCGACGATCGTGAGGTCGGAGCCGGCCCGGAGCTCGTTCGCCCGGCCGAGCGCAAAGCTCCCGTCGGTGACGACGGGGAGGTTCTCGCGGGTGAGGCGGACGTACGCGGGCCCCTCCCGCTCGGCGATCGCGAACGTCGCCGCCCGCGTGGTCGGCGCGTCCGCGGGGACGACGACCGTCATGCCCGGAAGACCGCGCATGAGGCCGATGTCCTCGACGATCTGGTGCGTCCCGCCGTCGCCGCCGACCAAGAGGCCTCCGTGCGTCGCCACGATCTTCACGTTCGCCCGGTTGTAGCAGATCGACTGCCGGACCGAGTTGTACGCCTGCCCGGCCGCGAAGACGGCGAACGTGCTCGCGAAGACCGTGCGTCCCGCGAGCGAGAGGCCCGCGGCGATGGACATCATCGTCGGTTCCATCACCCCGACGTTGAAGAACCGGTCCGGGAACTTCTGGCCGAAGAGGATCGTCCGCGTGGAGCCGGACAGATCGGCGTCCAGCACGACCGCGTTCGGGTCCTTCTCGCCGAGCTCGACGAGCGCCTTGCCGTAGGCGTCCCGGAGGCTCTCGCGCTTCGGGGCGTCGGTCATCGCGCGGGGACCTCCGGCGGGGCCCCGAGCTCGGCGAGCGCCCTCTCCGCCTCCGCCTTGTTCGGCGCCTTGCCGTGCCAGGTGTGGGTCCCCTCCATGAACGAGACCCCCTTGCCCTTCACGGTCCGGGCGACGATCGCGGTCGGGCCCTTGGCGAAGCCGCGTGCGGCGTCGAGCGCGCCGACGATCTGCGCAAGGTCGTGGCCGTCGATCTCGAGGGTGTGGAGCCTAAAGGCGCGGAACTTGTCGGCGATCGGCTCGATCCCCATGATGGCCTCCGTCGACCCGTCGGTCTCGAACCCGTTGCGGTCGAGGATGATCACGAGGTTCGAGAGCCCGTAGTGGCCCGCCGCGAGGAGCGCCTCCCAGGTCGGGCCGGCCTGGCATTCGCCGTCGCCGAGGACGACGTAGACCCGGTGGGACCGCTTCGCGAGGCGCGCGTCCAAGGCCATCCCGACCGCCATGCCGACCCCCTGGCCGAGGCAGCCGGTCGACGCCTCGATGCACGGGAGCTTGTTGCGGTCGACGTGTCCCTGCAGGCGGCTGCCGAGACGGCGGAGCGAGAGGAGCTCTTCCCTCGGGAGGAAGCCCCGCTGCGCGAGGGCCGCGTACATCGCCGGGGCGGCGTGCCCCTTCGACAGGACGAGCCGGTCGCGCTCGGGGTCCCCGGCCCGGGCCGGGTCGAACTTCATCTCGTGGAAGAGGAGGACCGTCAGAAGGTCGGTCACCGAGAGGCTCCCGCCCGGGTGGCCGCTCCCGGCGACGTACGTCATCCGGACGATGTCCTGGCGGATCTTCCGGGCGACCTCCGCGAGCCGCGAGAGCTCCTCGGGCGACGCGTCGGCCATGGTGCGCGGCGCGCCGAGTGGGGCCTCTCTATTTGACCGTTCGGGCGCGCCGGGGCCCGTCGGTCGACCGTGAGCGTGCCGTTCGGACCGGGGCGGCGGCCCTCGGTCCTCGCGGGACCGCAACGGGAGCGGCGCGGCGCTCCTTGGCCACCGTGCCTCCGAGGAGGGAGCGGAGCGTCGCGATGTCCTCGGCGTAGCGGGCGTAGCCGCGATCGTCCAGCGGGGTCTCGAGGTAGCCGGGGACCTTCGCCCAGCGCGGGTCGCGGACGAGCTCGCGGAAGCCGGAAAGGCCGATCTCACCCGTCCCGATGTTCGCGTGGCGGTCGCGGTGGGAGCCGAGGTCGGCCTTCGCGTCGTTCAGGTGGAACGCCCCGACCCGATCGAGCCCGATCGTCGCGGCGATCCGGTCGACCAGGACCCCGTAGGACGACTCGGTCCGGAAGTCGTAGCCCGCGGCGAAGAGGTGGCAGGTGTCGAGCGCAACCCCGACCCGGCGCTTTTCGTCCACCGCGGCAAGGACGGTCGAGAGCTCCTCGAGCGTGGAGCAGAGGGTCGAGCCCTGGCCCGCGGCGTTCTCGAGGAGGAGACGGGGGGAGGAGTCCGGGGCGGCGCGCAGCGCCTCGGTGAGGCTCTCCGCGATCGTCCGAAGGCCGGGCTCCGAGCCGCTGCCGAGATGCGCGCCAGGATGGAAGATGAGCGCGTCCACGCCGAGGAGGTCGGCGCGCGCGATCTCGTCGAGGAACGCCCGGCGCGAGCGCTCGAGCATCTCGGGCTTCGGGGAGCCGAGGTTCAGCAGGTAGCCGTGGTGGACCGCGGTCGCGCGGAGACCGTCCGCGCCGACCGCCTCGCGGAACGCCCGGGCCGCCTCCGACGGGATCGCCGGCCCCGCCCACATCTGCGGGCTCTTCGAGAAGATCTGGAGGGACTCGAGCGAGAGCTTCTCCGCCTCGGCGACCGCGTTGGCGAGCCCACCGGCGATGCCGAGGTGAGCCCCGAGGTACATCGCGGGGGCGAAGGGGGGTGGACGATTAGGCTAGCGGACCCGGGGCGGGAGGCTGACAGCTTTCCGCGGTTCCCGTAGGCTCGCGCACTTCAGTACCGCGCGGAACGCCAGTGGGCTTAACTGCCGGGTTCGGAATGGGACCGGGTGTTTCCCCACCGCTTTGGCCGTCAGC
>JBAIXP010000028.1:0-2216 GCA_037916495.1 Thermoplasmata archaeon
ACGCCTTCCTCCAGGAGGAGGAGAACATGCTGCGCCGGATGGTCGACCAGGTGAAGAAGTCCGGAGCGAACGTCGTCCTCTGCCAGAAGGGGATCGACGACCTCGCGCAGCACTTCCTCGCGAAGGAGGGGATCTACGCCGTCCGCCGTGTCAAGAAGTCCGACATGGAGAAGCTCGCGAAGGCGACCGGTGCGAACATCGTCTCGAAGGTGAGCGAGCTCACCCCGAGCGATGTCGGCAGCGCGGGCCTGGTCGAGGAGCGCAAGATCGGGGACGACTCCCTCACGTTCGTGACGGGGGCGAAGAAGGCGAAGGCGGTCTCCATCCTGATCCGTGGCGGCACCGAGCACGTGATCGACGAGATCGAGCGGTCGCTCGACGACGCGCTCAACGTGGTCGCGATCGCGGTCGAGGACGGCCGCTACGTCATCGGCGGCGGCGCGACGGCCGAGGAGCTCGCCATGCACCTCCGGGACGAGGCGGCGAAGATCGGCGGGCGCGAGCAGATCGCGTTCGAGACGTTCGCCGAGTCGCTCGAGACGATCCCGCGGACCCTCGCCGAGAACGCGGGCTTGGACCCGATCGACATCATCATCGAGCTCAGGAAGGCCCACAAGGCCGGCCAGAAGAACGCGGGCGTCAACGTCCTTCAGGGGAAGGTCGACGACCTCGCCGCGCTCCACGTCATCGAGCCGATCCGTGTCGGCCGCCAGGCGATCGAGAGCGCCACCGACGCCGCGGTCATGATCCTGCGGATCGACGACGTCATCGCGTCCAAGTCGAGCCCGCCCCCGCGGTCGCCGGGCGGCGAGGGCGGCATGGGCGGGATGGGCGGCATGGGTGGCATGGGCGGGGACTTCGGCGAGGACTGAAGCCGCTCTCTGGCCCCTTAGCCCAACCTCTTCCTTCCTTTCCTTCTCGTCCGAACCGCGCCGGGGCGCGCCCGCTGCTCTAAGAACCGGCCCACCGACCGCATCGCCCGCGCCCGGTGCGAGATCGCCTCCTTGGTCGCGTCCGGCAGCTCCCCGAAGGTCCGGTCGAAGCCGTCGGGGACGAAGATCGGGTCGTAGCCGAAGCCGTGGCGACCCCTCGGGGACGCCGCGATCGCCCCGCGGACCTCGCCCCGGAACGTCCAGTGCTCTCGACCGAGGGAGAGCGCGGCGACCGCCCGGTACGACGCCCGGCGGTCCCGATGGCGCAGGAGCTCGAGGATCGGTCCGAACCGCCAGAGCTTGAGGATGTGGGCGGAGTAGACGCCCGGAAAGCCGCCGAGGGAGCGGACGAAGAGGCCCGAGTCCTCGACGAGGACATACCCACGTCGGGGGCCGACCGCGCGGAGCTTCGACCGCGCCACCGTCTCGAGGCGGTCGGCCTGGGGCTCGGGGAGCGACCGACGGAGCCAGCGGACGGTCACCCCGTACGGGGCGAGGAGCGAACGGACCTCCCGGACCTTGCCGGGGTTCGAGGTGACGAACGCGACCTCGACCACGCTCCCCTCACCAGGGGAACTGGTCGTAGGCGATGACCTCGTCCGGGCTCTTGCGCCCCTCGCCGTTCGTCGGGCGGCCGCCACCGTTCGACTCGGTCGGGAAGCCGATCGGGATCACCGCGATCGGGTGGATCCCCTCGGGGACCCGGAGCACGGAGCGGACCTTCTGTTCGTTGAACTCGATGAGCCAGTTCGTCCCGAGCCCCTCCGCGGTCGCCGCGAGCTGCAGGTGGTCGATCGCGACCGCGACGTCCAGAGGGTAGGCGGAGATGTAGCCGCCGATCGTCACGGGGATGTCCTCCTCCACGGCGAACGCTACCACCACGGCCGGGGCCTCGGCGATGAGCTTGCCCCGGCTGGACGCCTGGGCGAGCAGGCGCTTACGTTCCTGGTCCTGGATGACGACGAACCGCCACGGTTGGAGGTTCTGCTGGCTCGGCGCCAAGCGGGCCGCCCCCAGCACGCGCTTGAGCTTCTCCGGGGGGATAGGCTGGGTCTGGAACCCAGCGCAGGCTCGGTACGTGCGGATCGCGTCGAAAAGGTCCATGCCGCGAAAGAAGACCGAGCGACGGGGGTAGGCGCCCTACCCCGTCGGAACGAGCCGACGCATCCACGTCGCCGAGGGAGGCCCTCCCTAAAAAGGGTTTACCAACCGAAAGGGCGACCCTTCGACGGCCATCGCGACCGATCGCGCGGACCCCGGCCTCACGGACCGTCGTATAACACC
>JBAIXP010000029.1:0-1592 GCA_037916495.1 Thermoplasmata archaeon
GACCTCGGTCCGCTCGTGAGCCGCCCGCAGCAGAAGCGGGTGCTCGATTTCGTGGAGACCGGGCGCCGGGAGGGGGCGCGGCTATGTGCCGGGGGCACGGACGCCGCGAAGCAGTTCCCGCACGGAGCGTTCGTCCTCCCGACGATCTTCGACGGGGTAGCCCCGGACATGGCGATCGCCCAGAAGGAGATCTTCGGGCCGGTCCTGGACGTGCTCGAGTTCTCGACGTTCGAGGAGGCGGTTTCCATCGCGAACGGTGTCGACTACGGCCTCGCCGGGAGCGTCTGGACCCGGGACGTCGGGACCGCGCTCCGCGCGGCCCACGCGCTCCGGTTCGGGGACGTGTGGGTCAACGACCACCTCCCCCTCGGGTCGGAGACCCCCCACGGCGGGGTGAAGCAGTCCGGGTTCGGAAAGGACCTCGGCGTCGATTCGCTCAACGACTACACCGTCGTGAAGAACATCTATGTCGACCTCACCGGCCAGGCGCGCAAGGGCTGGCACTACACGGTCTACGGCGACCCGGCCTAGGGGGCCTGAGTGATCGACGGACTTCCGGCGGACGGGCGGGGGCGTCTTCTCATCGGGAGCTCCTGGCGCCCGTCCTCCGACGGGAAGTACGCCCCGGTGGTCGACCCGTCGACCGGGAAGGTCCTCGGCGAGGCGCCGGTCGCGACCGTCGAGGACGCTCGGGCCGCGATCGACGCGGCCGCCGGAGCCGAGGATCGGTGGGCGGAGACCCCGGGCCACGAGCGGGCCCGCATCCTCCGCACGGCGTCCGAACGGCTGCGCTCGGACCGCGAGACCATGGCCCGCCTGATCGCCTCCGAGGTCGGAAAGCCGATCGTCGACGCCCGCATCGAGGTCGACCGTGCGGTCGGCGTCTACGCCTTCGCCGCCGAGGAGATCCGCCAGCTCGGCGGGGAAAGCTTCCCCGCGGATGCCTACGAGCGGCCGGCCGGCAACGAGCGCCGCTTCCTCTTCACCGTTCGCGACCCGGTCGGCGTGGTGGTCGCGATCGGTCCGTTCAACTTCCCGCTCAACCTCCTCTCCCACAAGGTCGCGGCGGCGCTGGCGGCCGGCAACCCGGTGGTCGCCAAGCCGTCGAGCTACGCGCCGTTCACGGCGCTGAGGCTCGCCGAGCATCTCCGCGCCGCCGGGGTCCCGGAAGGGGCCGTGAACGTGGTGGTCGGTCCCGGGCGGGCCGTCGGCGACACGCTCGTCGAGCATCCCCGCACCCAGGTGGTCACGTTCACCGGGTCGACCTCGGTGGGCAAGGGGATCGCCGAGCGGGCCGGGCGCGGGGCGAAGCGGGTCATTCTCGAGATGGGGGGCCTTGACCCGATGATCGTGCTGGACGACGCACCGCTCGAGGCGGCCGTGACCGCCGCCGTACGAGGGGTCTTCGGCTATTCCGGCCAGGTCTGCACCGCCTCGAAGCGCCTCGTGGTCCAGGAGCCGATCGCGGAACGGTTCGCCGCGGCGTTCGCGGAGCGCACGCGCAAGCTGAGGCTCGGTCCGGCGCTCGAGGAGTCGACGGAGGTCGGCCCGGTGATCGACCGCGCCGCGGTCGACCGGCTCGAGAGCCTGGT
>JBAIXP010000030.1:0-6693 GCA_037916495.1 Thermoplasmata archaeon
AACGGCCCCGAAAGGACTACGGGGGTCCGGTCGGCCCGTCGCGGGTCTCGCCGTTCGCCACGAGCGGGATCTCGGGAAGCTCGGTGGTCCCCGTGAACGGCTCGGGGAGCTCGGTCGAGGTGAGGCCCGGCGCTCTCGACGGCTCGACCGGGGCGAGGTCGGGCGGGGCGGCCTTCCAGCAGAGCGGGACGAACAGTCGGGCGAGGCGCGACGGGAGCCCGAGCGAGCGCACGATCCGCTCGACGTCCGCTTTCGTGAGCTCGCCCACCACGGCGAGGAGGACGAAGTAGACGGCGAAGCCGATCACGACCGCCACCAGCAGCTGGAGGCCGGACTCGGGCGGGAAGATCTTCGTGTTGTCGATGACGGCCAAGTGCAGGCGGTTGATGAGCGAGAACGAGCCGAACGCTCCCGCCGCGCTCCCCGCGATCCGCAGGACCGAGAGCGGGTGGACGTGTACCCGGATGAGCGTCTCCATGAAGTAGGTGTTGAGCGCCAGCGCGACGGACGAGGAGAGGAGCACGGCGACCGACGCCGCCACGACCCCGGACCCGAAGACGCCCTGGAAGGGCCCCCACGGCGGCATGAACAGGTAGACGCTCGTGAAGAGGACCACGACCTGCGTGCTGGTGATGTACAGCTCGAGTCGTTGGCGCCCGATCGCGTTGATGCTCGATTGAAGGATCTGGCTCAGCGCGAGCGGGATCGCCCCCGCGACCAGGATGGCGAGCGGGAGGGCGGCGCCGCCGGCGTAGGTCTTGTTGGTGAACACGTTGAGGAAGGTGTAGCGGTAGGTGACGAGCGCCACGACCCCGGGGACGAGGAGCATCGCGGTGTAGCGGAGCGCCTGCCAGGTGACCCGCCGGACCGCCTCGTACTCCCCCTGACGGTGGAGCCCCGCCAGGTAGGGGAAGAGCGGCGTGGCGACCGCGAGCGGCAGGGAGAGGACGAGCACCCGCCAGCCGTTCGCCTGGAGGAAGAACGAGAAATCCTTCGCGCCGAGCCCGGCGTTCACGACCAGCGGGACCATGCTGGTGACGAGGTAGGTGAGCACGAGGCTTCCCATGAGGGGCCAGGCGAACCGGAACAGCCGCACGGCCTCGGACCGGCGCACCGTGCCGAGACGCCGGGCGATCGCCTGAAAGGAGAACACCCCCGACGCGGCGGCGCCCGTCGCGTAGGCGAGGGTGATCCCTTCGACGTTCGGCATCCGGTAGGCAACGTAGATCAGCACGGGGAGGCGGACGACCGCCTCGATGAGCGACGGGTACTGCGCTCGCAGCGAATTGCCGAGGCCGATGTACATCTGGTTGTAGACGGTCGAGAGCGACCAGAGGATCGGGAGGCTCAGGAACACCCCCAGCCACGCGAGGTTCGTTCGTCCGACGTAGATCGGGAGGATGACGAACAGGATCGCCCCGGCGGTCGCGACCATCGCGAACCGCAGCACGACGTACGTCGCGGTGGTCTGGACGGGCGAGGTCCCCCGGGCGAGGAAGTAGGTGTACGCCGTCCCGAGACGAAGGTCACCGATCCCGTTGATCGACGAGCCGATCAGGAGGAAGAGCTGGGCGGTCCCGATGAGCTCCGCGCCGGTAGTGCCGGTGATCTGCTTGAAGAGAAAGATACTCCCGACGACGCCGAGGAGCTGGACGACCAGGCTCGTGACGAAGACGCCGCTCGAGCTCAGGCCGAGGGGATGCGCCGGCTTCGGGACGGACACAAGGGGGCCTCGGGCCGGCGGCGAGCCCTTCCCCGTCTCCACGGCGAGCGAGAGCAGCCGCCCGGACACTTAGAGCCGTCGGTAACCCCGGCGCGGCGGGCTCACGTGTCGGGGTGCCGGCTGCGCCGTGTGGGCGGGGGCCGCTCGTGGCGTCGGGGGTTCGGCCGGCGGTTCACGGGGATCCGGCGGCCCTTCGAACGGTCGGCGAACCTCCAGCGCAGGAACTGCGTCTCGGTCGCCGACGGTCGGCACAGCCAGATCTCGTAGCCGTCCGGATCGCGCACCATCGCGGAGCGGCCGAACTCGCGGTCCGCGAGGGGCTCCTCGAGGGCCACGCCGCGGTCGACGAGCTCCGAGCAGACCTGGTCGATCCCCCGGCCCACCGCAAAGAGCACGAACATCCCGTGGGGACGCTCGCGGGGGACCGACGTCGCCCGGATCGACAGGAGCGAGCCGCCGGCCCCGAAATGCAGGGCGGTCCCCGGTTCCTCCCTCCACAGCGGCAGGCCGAGCGTCTCGCCGTAGAACCTGCGCGATCGCTCGAGGTCCTTCGCGAAGATCCAGAGGTTGAGGGGAGCGCTGGCCTCGAGCATCCGACGACGCCCCAGGGGCATCGACGGCCGCGAGATAAGGCCGCTCTACGGGAGCTCGGCCGGGCGTCGCCCCGGAGAGTGGGGGAGAGGTGGGAGCACGGGGATTTGAACCCCGATATGCGGGTCTCTCCGCGCGCTCCAGTCTCTCGTCACGGGGACGCGAAGCGTCCCTCCGCAGACCCGAATCTGTCTTCCAGGAGGTCGGTCCGACCCCCTGACTGGAGCCCGCTGGTCTGCCAGATTAGCCTATGCTCCCTCCACGCCGAGGGGAGGGCGTGGGAAGATAGCGTTTTTCCCGGACACGGCCGCGGGGTCCCGAGGCGGCGGCCGAGAGCTTATATGAAAGCCGTTTTGTCTCACTTCCAATGTCATTGACAAGCGCTCCTGCTCCCTCGCCCCCGCCACGGCCCCGGGCACCGCTCGCCCTTCTCGCCGCGGTGATCGTCGTCGCCGCCGCGCTCTCGGTCGGGGGGACGGCAGCGTACTTCGAAACGCACCCCGGGCCGACCGCCACCACCGTCGTGGGCCCGAACAGCACGACCGTCGTGGACGACCTCGGCAGCCGCGTGAGCGTCCCGCTCAACCCGCACCGTGTGGTCGTTCTCTCCCCGAGCATCGTCGACCTCCTCTACCGGCTCGGCGTGCGCGCCTCGATCGTCGGGGTGGGGTGCGACGCCTCGATCGCGGGGGGGATCTACAACGAGTACACCCCGAACCAGACCGCGCTCTGGGGGCTCTCGAACGCGTCGTGCATCGCCGACTTCCCCAGCCTCAACACCGAAGGGGTCGCGCTGCTCGACCCCCAGGTCGTCTTCGCGAGCCCGATCACCTCAGCCTACGCCGTTCAGCAGCTCGAGTCGGTCTACGGCATCCCGGTGGTCGTCCTCGCCCCGCCGACGCTCGACGGGATCGTCGGGGACGTGCGGATCGTCGCCGAGATCTATCCCGAAGCCGGGACCGCCGCAACCGCGTTGGTCCAGGTCCTGACCGGGGTGCTCGCGAACGCGTCCGCCTACGACGCGAACTTCTCCGAGAACAGCGTGCCGATCCCGACGGTGCTCCTCACGTACTACTTCGACAGCGGAGGCTACTACAGCTACGGCCCGGGGACGTTCGGCGACTCCTTGATCTCGATCGCGGGCGGAAGCAATGTCGCCGCCTCGAGCCCGCTGCTCTACGGCGAGCTCAACGCGACGGCCGTCCTCACCGACCAGCCCCAGTTCGTCCTCTACGGTACGGACAACGATTCCTTCATCGTCAGCGGCGAGACGCCGTCGGTTTGGTCGACCGCTCCGTACTGGGGCGGGCTCGTCGGGACGAAGACGGCTGTGGACGTCACCCTCGTGACCGAGCCCGACCCGTCGATGATCCTCTACCTGCCGGCGCTCATGCACCTGCTCCACCCGACTCTCGTCCCGGCCCCATGAGGTCGTGGCGCCGTGGCACGACCGGGGTCCGCTCCGCGCCCGCCCTCCCCCGGTAGGCAGCCAAGATCGCCCGGGGGGGCCGCGGTCGCCCTCCTCACGCTCGCGCTCGCCGGGGCGGTCGCCCTCTCGGTGGCGATCGGACCCTCGGCGCTCCCGTGGAACGCGACGCTCGCCATCCTGGTCCACCAGCTGAGCGGAGGGTACCTCGCGAACCCTCCGTGCGGCTCGGTCGCCCCCGACACCTGCCGGATCTGGACCGAGATTGTCTGGAACGCACGGTTGCCGGACCTCCTGCTCGCCGTGAGCGTCGGCGCCGCGCTCGGAGTCTCGGGCGCAGGCCTCCAGGGGATCTTTCGGAACCCGCTCGCCGACCCGTACCTCTTGGGCCTTTCGTCGGGGGCGGCGCTCGGCGCTTCGTCGGTCTATACCTTCTCCATCGACCCCGCCGGGCGCGCGTTCGTGCTGCCGCTCTTCGCGTTCGTCGGAGGCCTCGTGCCGGGCACGGTGATCTACTCGGCCGCGCACTCCCGTAGCGCCTCCGCCCAGACCCTCCTGCTCACGGGCGTCGCGCTCAACGCGCTCTTCTCCGCGGTCCTCGCGACGCTGCTCCTCTACAACCCTGTCGCGAGCATTTCCGTGTCGTTCTGGCTCCTCGGTGACCTCTCCTACGGCACCTGGACGACCGTCGGATTGGTCGCGCCCGTCGTCCTGGTCGCCGGGCTCTTCCTCTCGTTACGGGCGCGCGAGCTCAACCTGATCCAGCTCGGGCCCGACGTCGCTCAGAGTCTCGGGACCGACCCGCGCAAGGTCACGCGGGAGGTCGTGATCGTAACGACCGTCATGACCGCGGCCGCCGTGGCGTTCGCGGGGGTGATCGGGTTCGTTGGCCTGGTCGCACCGCACGTGGTCCGGCGGCTCGTCGGGGTCGACTACCGACGGGTGGTGGGCGTCTCCGCCGTCGCGGGGGGCGCGTTCCTCGTCGTGGCCTGGGACCTCGCCCAGACCGTCCTCCGCGCGGTGGTGATCCCGGTCGGGATCCCCATGGCGTTCTTCGGGGCGCTCTTCTTCCTCTACCTCCTCTACCGCCGCTCGTCCGTCGGAGGAGGGATGCTCCGCGACGGATGACGGCCGACCTGCTCGACCTCGGCCACGTCAGTGTCCGCTACGGGGACCGGCCGGCGCTGCGCGACGTCTCGCTGCGCGTCGGCCCGGGAGAGCTGGTCGCGCTCGCCGGCCCGAACGGGTCGGGGAAGTCGACCCTCCTTCGCGCCGCCGCCGGCCTCGAGCGGCCGGAAGGAGGCCGGGTGCTCCTCGGCGGGGCGGACCTCAAGGGCCTCTCGCTCAAGGAGCGGGCCCTTCGGGTCGGATGGATGCCCCAGGAGGAGCCCTGGGGGGACGATCTCCCGGTCCTCGACTACGTACGCTACGGCCGCCACCCGCACCTTCCCCCGCTCGGTTCGGAGTCTCCCGACGACCTCGAGGAGGTCGAGCGGGCCCTCGAGATGGTCGGGGCAGCCGAGTTCCGCGACCGTCGGGTCTGGTCGCTGAGCGGCGGGGAGCGGCAGAGGGTCCGCCTCGCCCGGGTCCTCGCCCAACGCGCCCCGCTCGTTCTCCTGGACGAGCCGACGGCGCATCTGGACGTCGGGCACCAGCTCGACGTGCTCGAAAGGGTGCGCGCCGCGGCCCGCTCCGAGCGGATCGCCGTGGTCGCGGCGCTCCACGATCTCAACCTCGCCGCCCGCTTCGCGAGCCGGGTCGCCGTCCTCGCCCACGGCCGCATGGTGGCGGACGGCGGGGCCGCCGACGTCCTTTCCGAGGAGCTCCTCGCCCGCGTCTGGGGGGTGGAGGCCGACCTGCGCCGGGACCCGGCGACGGGCGTGCCGTTCTTTCTGCCGCGACGCCTCCTGCGACCCCCCTCCGCGACCCTCACGGGGGTCGGGCCGGTGCACGTGGTCGGCGGCGGGGGGGCCGCGTCGCCCTACCTGAGAAGGCTCGTGGACGCCGGCTTTGAGCTCACGGTCGGCTCCCTGCATCTCCTCGATACCGATCTAGAGACCGCCGAGGCGCTCTCGCTCGCGACGGCGGTCGAGGTCCCGTTCGCCCCTCTGGGCGAGGAGGTGCGCGCCCGCAACCGCACGCTGCTCCGGGCCGCACGGGCCGTCGTGGTGAGCCCGTTCGCGGTCGGCCCGGCGAACCTCGCGAACCTCGAGGACCTACGCGAGTCCGTCCGGGCGGTCCCGACCCTGCTCGTCCGCGAGCCCTCGATAGGAGCTCGAGATTTCACGGGGGGACGGGCGACCGAGGTCTACGAGGAGTTGCGGCGTCTCGGGGCTCGGGAGGTCGCGGACCCCGACGAGGTCGTGGCGCGTCTCGAGGAGCTGCTACGCCGAACCCCGAGCGGAACGCCGGCGGCCCCCGAGCCGTCGGATCTCGAGCGGGGGCGGGGCGACCCCGGCGAACGCGCGCAAGAGACGGGGTAGGTCGCGCTCGGCGACGAACGCCACCGAAGGAACCCCGAGCTGGGACGCCTCGAGGCACGCCGCGCCGGCCGCGAACCGGGCGACCGGGCGGTCGGTGGCGCGGCGCACCACGGCGATCGCCTCGAGGCCCTCGGCGGCCACAAGGGTCGGCGGGGGCGGAAGCTCCCGGGCGACTCTGCGGACGAGGTCGGCGTCCGAGAGGTCAGCGTCCGAGATCGTCCGGACCGAGATCGCGGCCGGCCGGATCGGCACGATGCCGGTGAGCTGGCCAACCTCGACAAGGGCGCCCTCGGGGCCTCCCCGCCCGACGACGCCCCGGGACGGGCCCGTCGGAGAGCGGCGGGCGGAGAGCAGCCCGTCCCGGATCTCGAGCGAGACCGTGTCGCCCTCGACGAGGGCGCTCCCGAACGCGACCGCCCGCGTCGAGCGCACGACGTGCAGCCTCTCGATGCGCTGACGGAGGTCCTCCG
>JBAIXP010000031.1:0-12320 GCA_037916495.1 Thermoplasmata archaeon
CCGAAGACGGACTCGTAGGCGGTTCGGGTCCCCTGGCTCGCCCAGACGTGCCGCTCGAGCCCGTAGCCGGTGTCGACGACCGTGAGGGGCATGGGACGGAGCGCGTCGCCGTCGCGGACGTACTCCATGAAGACGAGCGTCGCGAGCTCGAGGCCCGAGAGGCCGACGCTCAAGGAAGGGCCGAGGTTCCCCCCGCCCTCCCAGACCTCCTCCTTGTAGGCGATCTGCCGCGGGTCGGCCCCGAGCTCGCTCGTGAGCCACTCGTGGCAGAGCTCGACCGTCCGGTCCTTGAAGTAGACCTCGTGGCCGGGCCGGTTGAACGCGTGGTGGGCCAGCATCTCGAACAGCGTGAAGTGCCGTCCGCTCCGGCCGACCTCCTCGAGGTCGATGAACCTCAGGACCGGCTGCGAGATCGTGAGGGGGTTCGCGGGGGGCGGGATCGCCCCGCTCGTCACCCACGGCTGAAAGTCGTAGATCGACGCCTGGGTGAAGAACACGTCGTTGCGCCAGCGCGCCACGGTCGGGTAGCGGCGGAGGCGGGTGTGCCCGCGCTGCTCGAAGAAGGAGAGGTAGCTCTCCCGCATCGCGCGGAGCGCGTAGGGGCGGGCGAAGACCGGGTGGCCGAGGAAGCCGTACTCGCGGCACGGTGCCTCCTGGCAGCGGTCGTGCTCGCCGAGCGACCAGAACGCCTGCCCGCAGCGCGAGCAGGTCTGCCGGCGGAACCCCTCGCGGTGGAAGAACGGCAGGTCGTACTCGGCGAGGTCCACGGGGACCTCGCAACCCCCCTTCGTCTTAACAAATACGGCGCTGTCGAGGGGCGGTGCCGAGCGCGACGGCCGGGGCCGACGGTCCCACGGCAGGGGACCGCCCCCGGTCGACCGCGCGGGAGCCGGAGGACCGCGCCGGGCGGACGCGGGCGACCTGGCTCCTGGTCGCCCTCCGCACGGCCTACGCCTACAACTGGTTCGACATTGGCCCGGCGCTCCCGGGCATCGGCGCGGCGTTCTCGGTCGGGCCGGACGCCTGGGGTCTCCTGGTCGCCGCCTTCCTGATCGGCGCCGGCCTCCTCCAGGTCCCCGCGGGGCTCCTCGCCCGACGGTACGGCCCGAGGACGGTCGCGCTCGCCGGGGCGGCGCTCCTTTCCGCCGGGGCGCTCGCGAGCGCGCTCGCCCCGTCGTTCGCGGTCCTCTTCGCGACGCGCCTGCTCGCCGGGGCGGGGGCCGGCCTGTTCTTCTCGCCGGCGATCGGGCTCGTGGGGGCGCTCTACCCCGAGGGCGAGCGGGGCGTGCCGGTCGGGGTGTTCTCCTCGGCGTTCAGCGCGGGAGCCGCGGCCGGGGTCTTCGGCTCGGCGGTCGCGATCCCCTACGTCGGCTGGCGCGCGGCGCTCGCCCTCGGCGGGGTCGGCCTCGCGGCGCTCACCGTCCTGTCCGCCGCGCGGGTGCCGCGCTCGCTCGGAGCGGCCCCCACCGCGGTCCCGGCGCGCCCGCGCGCGCCGGTCGCGCTCCGCCTGCGCGGCGTCTGGGCGATCGGGCTTGCGTTCGTCGGCTTCGAGGGGGCGACGTTCGCCGCCGGGCAGTTCGTCGTGCCGTTCGGCGAGAGCGTCCACGGCTGGTCGAGCGCCGTCGCGGGGGCGGTCGGCACCGCGTTCGTCCTCCCGAGCGTGCTCGGGGGGCCGATCGGGGGCGTCGCCGCCGAGCGGGCCGGCCGGCCGCGGCTCCAGCTCGCCGTCGTCACGGCGGCCGGCGGGCTTGTCCTCGCCCTCCTCCCGCTCGCGAACCTCGCCGGTGCGGTCGCGATCGGCGCGATGTTCTCGTTTGCCTACGGGTTCGTCTACGCCGTGATGTACGTCATCCCCCACCGGTGGCCGCAGCTTCCGTCGGAGGAGATCCCGCTCGCGATCGGGCTGTTCAACGCGCTGCAGCTCGGCGGCGGGGCCCTCGTCTCGCTCCTGTTCGGCTACGTCGTCGCGAGCCGCTCGTACGCGCTCGCCTGGCCGGTCGCCGGGGCGGTCCAGCTCGTGACGCTCCTCGCCCTCGTCGCGCTCCCCGCGTCGACCGCGGCGCGTCGTCCGGGCGCGGGGGCCGCCGTCCGTCCCTGAGCGCCACCCCGGTCGCGCACAACTCGCGGATCGGGCAAGCGGGGCAGAGGGGGTTCCTCGGGCGGCAGAGGTTCTGGCCGTGCTGGACAAGGAGCGGGTTGAGCGGGATCCACAGGGCCGGATCGACCCCGGCCCGGAGCGCCTCCTCCGTCGCCTCGGGCGTGCGGGTGCGGACGACCCCGAGCCGGTTCGCGATCCGGTGGACGTGGGTGTCGACCGGCACCGCCGGGATCCCGTAGCCGAAGACGAGCACGCAGTTCGCGGTCTTCGGGCCGACCCCGGGGAGGCTCGTGAGCTCGGCGAGCTCGCGGGGGACCGTACCGCCGAACCGCTCCTCGATCGCCCGCGCGCACGCCCGGATCGTCCGACTCTTGGTCCGGTAGAACCCGACCGGGCGGATGAGCGGGAGCAGCTCGGACGGGCGCGCGCGCGCCAGCGACCGCGCGTCGGGGAACCGTGCGAAGAGGTCGGCCGAGGCCCGGTCCGTCGCCTCGTCCCGGGTCCTCTGCGAGAGGATCGTCCCGATGAGCACCTGGAACGGGTCCTCGGCGTGGTCGCGCAGGTACGGGCGTCGCCAGTCGCCCGCGTGGTAGAACCGGGCGAGCCGCTCGAGCACGAGGTCCCAGGAGAACCCGTCCGGCACGGAAGCGCTCACGCCGGGCGCCCCCCGGCCCTCGCGGCGGGGACGGCGCCGGAGGACGGCGCGACCGGTACGGTGACGCCGGGGTCGGCGAGGTCCGGCTCGTCCGCCGCCTCGGGGCCCCGCAGCACCTCGCCCACCAGGTAGTCGCTGCCGGTGAGGAGCGTGACCCCGTCGGGGAGGGTGGCGGCGCGGGCGAGCTTCAGTCCCTCGAGGGCGCCCGGGGCGACGACGACCCGGGGGAACCTCGCGACCGCCGCGGGGCGGATCGCGCTCGGCGCGAGGCCGCGCTCCGAGCGCACGGGAACAAGGACGATCGTGGCCGCGAGCGGCGCGAGGGCGTCGAGGATCGCGTCGACGCGCTTGTCCCGGAGGCAGCCGAAGACGACCGCGCTCCCCGAGGGGTCGGCGAGCGGGGCGACCTCGGCGATGCTCTGGGCGACCGCCCGGGCGCTCTCGGGGGTGTGGGCGACGTCGTAGAACAGCTCGGGGGCGCGGGCGGCCCGCTGCATCCGGCCCGGGATGCGGACCTTCGCGAGCGCCCGCCGGGTCGCCCCGGCGTCGAGCGCCGTTCCGCGGGCGGCGAGGAAGCGGGAGGCGGCGGCGACGGCGAGGGCGGCGTTGCCGACCTGGAACGTTCCGAACAGCGGGAGCCGGAGGTCCTCGATGATCCCGGAGGGGAGACTGACCGAGAAGCTCTGGCCGTCCGCGTCCAGGGTCCGGGCCGAGGTGCCGAGCTCGCGCCCAAGCCGCCAGAGCGGGACGCCGAGCTCGCCGGCCGTCCGCTCGACCACGGTCTCCGCCTCCGCGGGGAGCTCGCCCACCACCCCGTGCATCCCCGCGTGGAGGATGCCCGACTTCTCGCGGGCGATCGCTCCGAGCGTCGGGCCGAGGATCTCGGTGTGCTCGAGCTCGACGGTGGTGATCACGCCGACCTTGGAGTCGAGGACGTTGGTCGCATCGAGACGGCCCCCGAGCCCGACCTCGACGACCGCCGCGTCCGCCCCCCGCCGGGCAAACCAGGCGAACGCGAGCGCCGTGGTGACCTCAAAGAACGTGGGCGGCCGGTCGATCCGCCCGGCCTGCTGGAGCCGCTCCGCCGCGGCCTCGACCCGCTCGAGCCCGTCGACGATCTCCTCGGGCGTCGCCTCCTTCCCGTCGAGCCGGAACCGCTCCCGGTAGGTCGTGAGGTGGGGGGAGGTGTAGAGGCCCGTCGCGAGCCCGTGCTCGGTGAGGATGGCGGCCGCGATCGTCGCGACCGAGCCCTTCCCCTTGCTCCCCGTGACGTGGATCGAAGGGAACCGGCGCTCGGGTCCGCCGAGCTCGGCGAGCAACGCGAGCTCGACCTCGAGCCCCGGCCGTAACCCAAAGCGGCGGCGCCCGAAGAGGCCCTCGAGCGCGGCCCGGTAGCGGGCGCGGTCGGCCCCGTCGGGGGTGCGCGCCTTCGTTCGTTGGCCCGTCATCGTTCCCGGCCGCCCCGGCCGGTCAGTACGTCGACCGCTCGCGGTAGGAACCGAAGACATCCTGGAAGGCGCGGACGACCTCCCCGAGGGTCGCGTTCGCGCGGAGCGCGTCCAGCACCGCGGGCATCGTGTTCGCGTCCTCGCGCTCCGCCACCCGGCGCACCGCGTCCAGCGCGGCGGCGTGGCGCCGCGGGTTGCGGCTCGCGCGGAGCGCCCTCAGCCGCCGGCTCTGGAGCCGTCGGGCCTCCTCGGAGATCTTGAGCCGCGGGACGCGAACCGGGGCCTCGATGGCGTGGGCGTTCACGCCGACCACCTTCTTGTCGCCGGTCTCGACCGCCCGCTGGTAGCGGAACGACGCCTCCTGGATCTCCCGTTGGAAGAACCCGCGCTCGATCCCCGCGACGACGCCCCCGAGCTCGTCGATCCGGTCGAAGTAGCGCTGGACCTCCTCTTCCATGCGGTCGGTGAGCCACTCGACGTAGTAGCTCCCCCCGCACGGGTCGATCGTCTCGGTGAGCCCGGTCTCGTGGGCGAGGATCTGCTGGGTGCGCAGCGCGATGCGGACCGCGTCCTCGCTCGGGAGCTGGAGCGCCTCGTCGTAGGAGTTCGTGTGGAGCGACTGGGTCCCGCCGAGGACGGCGGCGAGCGCCTGGACCGCCGTGCGGACGATGTTGAGCTCGGGCTGCTGCGCGGTGCACGAGCAGCCGGCCGTCTGCGTGTGGAACCGCATCCAGAGCGAGCGCTCCTTCTTCGCGCCGAACTCCTCCTTCATCACGCGCGCCCAGATGCGGCGGGCGGCGCGGAACTTCGCGACCTCCTCGAAGAGGTCGTTGTGGGAGTTGAAGAAGAACGAGAGGCGCGGCGCGAAGTCGTCGACGTCGAGCCCCCGACGGATCGACTCGGCGACGTAGGTTCGGCCGTCGGCGAGGGTGAAGGCGAGCTCCTGGACCGCGGTCGAGCCGGCCTCACGGATGTGGTAGCCCGAGATCGACACCGGGTTCCACCGCGGGGTCGTCCGCGCGGCGTACTCGATCGTGTCGACGACGAGGCGGAGCGCGGGCCGCGGCGGGTAGAGGAACTCCTTCTGGGCGATGTACTCCTTCAGGATGTCGTTCTGCGTCGTCCCGCCGAGCCGTTCGAGGGGGACGCGGTGGGCGGTGCCGGTGAGGAGGTACATCCCCCAGACGATGTTCGCGGGGGCGTTGATCGTCATGCTGGTCGTGACCTCCTCGAGCGGGATGCCGCGCAACAGGCGCTGCATGTCGTCGAGCGAGCTCACGTTCACCCCGCACTTTCCGACCTCGCCGAGCGCCTCCGCGTCGTCCGCGTCGATCCCGTAGAGCGTCGGGTCGTCGAACGCGATCGAGAGGCCGGACTCGCCGTGGGCGAGGAGGTAGCGGAACCGCTTGTTCGTGTCCTCGGGCGAGCCGAACCCGGAGAACATCCGCATCGACCAGACCCGCCCGCGGTACATCGTCGGGTGGACGCCCCGCGTGAACGGCGGCTGGCCGGGGTAACCCACCGTGGCGAAGCCGTGCGGCGCCGAGCGCGGCGTGTAGAGCCCGTCGACGGGGATGCCGCCGAGGGTCTCGAACCCCCCGAGCCGCTCGGGCGTGCGGGCGAGCGCGGGGCGGAGGACCTCCTCCTCCCACCGGGCCCGGGCCTCTTGGACGCGGTCGCCGCGGCCGGACGGAGGTCGGGGCGCCGGCGAGCGGGGGCTCGCAACGCGGGGGGCCGCCATCACCCGAGAGGAGCGTGACGGTCTATAAGTTCGGCCGGGACGGGGGAACGCGCAGCCCGACCAGGTCGCCCCGGCCGCGCCGCGCGACCCGGACCCCGAGCGACCGGGCGAACTTGGGGAACGCGTCCCCCGTCCACTGGGTGTTATCGGCCAGGACGACCGACGCCGGCGGGAGGCGCGGTCGGATCGTCTCGAGCTCGAACGCGAGGTGCTCCGGGGTGTGGAGGTCGTCGTGCAGGAAGAGCCCGATCCGGGGCAGCTCCTTCGCGAGCGCGGGGAGGAGCGCCTGGGCCGGGCCGATCCTCAGGTCCCAGCGGGCGCGGAGTCGCTCGGGGACGGCCCAGCCGGTGTCGTGGCCCGGGGGAAGGGAGACCGGCGACTCGCCGGCCTTGAGCGTCGGTCCTTCCTGCCGGGTCGGAAGGTCGATCGAGTGGAGGCGGCCGCGGCGGTTGCGCTTGAGGGCGGCGAGGAGGTGCGCGGAGGAGACGCCGCTGCTCACGCCGGTCTCGACCACGTGCTCGGGTTCGAGCAGGCGGACGAGCGCGTAGAGCTCGAACGGGGCCCGGATCTGCGCGTAGCTGTCGCGGCCGGCGGCGAGGTGGCGATGGCGGATCTCCTCCTCCAGGGGGAGGAGGCCCTCGACCTCCTCGAGCACGGCCGAGAGCTTGCGACGGTTCGCCCCGGTGAGGGCCGCGAGCCACGCGACGTTGGGCGCGGCCCGGCGGTCGCCGAGCGCCCGCCGTGCCCGCGCGACCGCGCTCTGGGCGCCTTCCGAGAGCGAGCGAAGGGTCGGGGGGGACGGGCGACGCTTCACGGTAACCCACCGGCGGCTCCGAGGTCACCGCGTCTTTTGAGGTGTGCGCTCGAAATGTCGAGGCGGGCGGTCGTCCGGTCGATCCGGCGCTCCGCCCGGTCGATGGAGATCGGCCCGGAGAAGAACGGGGCGTCCAGGACGAGCGTCTCGTACTCCCCGCCCTCCCCCGCGACGTGGACCGCCGGTCCTGGACGACGGGGTCGAGCAAGCTGCGCAACGACCTCGTCGGTGAGCTGCGTCCCTAGCAGCGACGGCGCGAGCCCCTCCGCGGCGAGGTGCACGAACACGATGACCAGTCCGGCGGCGATCTCCTCCCGCACCACCCGTGCCGGGTCCTTGCGCCAGAGCGGGGCGTAGACCCGGCGCCCGAGCTTTGAACCGACCCGCACGACGCGGGCCCATTGGTAGGACGACTCGATCGCGCCGCAGACCACCGGCCCGCGCTCGCCCGCGAGTGCGCGCTCGAGCGCGGCGAGCTCGGCCGCCTCGTCCTTCCCCCGGACCCGGACCTCGCGGTGCCGCTTCCCCCACGCCCGGGCCTGCAGGGCGACCAGGGGGAGGTTCGGGGTATGGAACAAGAGCGACTCCGGGTCCTCCGGACGCAGGACGAGAAGCTCGTCGACCGGCCAGCCCTGGGTGTCGGCGAGGTAGGCGGCGTAGATCGAGTCCTTGCCGCCGGAGACGAGCGCGGTGACGGTCACGGCGTCCCTACGGCAGGCCGAGCGACGTTCTCCAGCGCGGGTAGAGCGCCGTGAGGTCGACCGTCGCGCGGGTCTCCCCGCGCCAGCGGAGCGTTCCGTCCTTCGCCCGTACGTCGCCGAGGCGGGCCCGCGGGAGGCCGCGGAACGACCGTTCGAACGCTCCGGCCGCGCGGGCCGGGACCTCCACGACGAACCTCGATCCGCCTTCCGCGGCCAGCGCCGCCCCGGGTCCCCCGAGCCCGAGCGCGCCGAGGTCGACGTCGAAGCCGAGCCCGCCGCCGAACGCCATCTCGGCGAGCGCGACCGCGAGCCCGCCGTCCGAGATGTCGTGCGCCGCGGCGACCGTCCCGCGCGCCATCGCGGCCAAAAGCCGGGTGCCGAGACGGCGCAGGCCGGCCGGGTCGGGTGGGGGCACCTTGAGCGACACGAGCCCGCGCTGGCGCGCCCAGAGCGAGCCGCCGAGCTCGGGCCGGGACGGTCCGAGCAGATAGAGCGGGTTCCCTTCCCGCTTGAGGTCGGTCGTGATCGCCCGGTCCACGTCGTCGACGATCCCGGTCGCGAGGAGCACCGGGGTCGGAGGGATCGCGCGGCCGAGGCCGCCGTTGTAGAAGCTCACGTTGCCGGACGGGACGGCGAACCCGAGCGCGCGGGCCCCGTCGGCGAGCCCCCGGGTCACGTGGGCAAAGTCGTCGACGACCGCCGGGTCGTTCGGGTTGCCGAAGTTCAAGCAGTCGGAGAAAGCGTCGGGGCGCGCTCCGACCGCGTAGAGGTTGCGCGCGGCCTCCTCCACGACCAGGACCGCGCCCGCGTACGGGTCCTCCCCGCACGCCCACGGCTGGGCGGAGGTCGCGACCGCGAGACCGGCCCGGCCCCGCACGTTAGGGGCGAGGACCGCCGCGTCGCCGTGCGAGGGGCTCGTCACCCGCCCCACGAGCGGCTTCACGACCGTGAGCCCCTGGACCTCGTGGTCGTAAACGCGGACGACCGACTCGCGGGAGAGGGAGTCGGGGGCAAGCAGCAGCTCCTCGAACGTCCTTGAAAGGTCGTCGTCCGGCACGGCCGGCGTCGGCCGGACCGCGCGACGGTGCGGGCGGCCTTTCCGACGGACGGTCGGGGGGGAGACGCGGAAGCCGATCTTGAGGCGCGCCGCGGGCTCGCCGTTCCAGAGGAGCTCCTCGTACGCCCCGCGCGTCACCTCGCCGATGTCGGTCGCCGGGACATCGTAGGTACGGAAGATCTCGAGGAGGCGGTCGACCGACGCGGGCGGCACGTCGTAGAGCATCCTCTCCTGCGACTCGGAGATCCAGACCTCCCAGGGCCTGAGTCCGCTCTCGCGGAGCGGCACGGCCGAGAGATCGAGGCGCGAGCCGAACCCTCCCGCGTGGACCAGCTCCCCCGACGCCGTGGCGAGCCCGCCCCCGCCGAGGTCCTTCACGCCCGAGACGAGGCCCTCGCGGTACGCCGCGAGCGAGGCCCGGACGAGCGGCTCCTTGAGGATCGGGTTCCCGAGCTGGACCGCGGAGCGCGACGTCGAGCCGCTCTCGTCCGTGAGCTCCTTCGACGCGAAGGCGACGCCGCCGATGCCGTCCCGGCCCGTCCGGCCGCCGGCGAGGACGAGGTGGTCGCCGGCGCGACGTGCCCGGTTCGGGACGACCGAGCCGTCCGGGATCCACCCGACGCAGCCGACGTTCACGAGCGGGTTCACGACGAACGCGCGGTCGAAGTAGATCCCGCCCGAGACGGTCGGGACGCCGACGCGGTTGCCGTAGTCGCGGATCCCCGCGACGACCCCTTCCGCGAGGTACCGGGGCGACTTCACGCCCCGCGGGAGCTCAGCGTCGGCGAGGTCGAGCGGGCCGAAGAAGAGGGGATCGGTGAGCGCGATCGGCTGGGCGCCGACCGCGAGGACGTCCCGGAGGATCCCGCCGATGCCGGTCGCCGCCCCGCCGTACGGCTCGACGGCGGACGGGTGGTTGTGCGACTCGATCCGGAGGGCGTAGGCGGCCCCGCCGGGGAACTTGAGGACCCCCGCATCCCCCGTGCCGAGGACCCGGCTCCGGGGCCGGAGGCCCTTGAACGCGGGGACCAGGAACGGTCGGGAGCTCTTGTAGCTGCAGTGCTCGCTCCAGCTCTGCGCGAGGCCCGCGAGCTCGACGTCCGTCGGGTCACGCCCCTCGGCCCGGAAGTACCCCCGAAGGAGCCCGAGCTCCCTTTGGTCGAACCCCAGACCCCGGGCCGAGGAGAGCTCGAGGAGCTCGGCGAGCGGCCGGCGGCGGAACGGGACGACCTCGACGTCCGGGGACCAGCGCTCCATCGGGCTAGTCCGGAAGGGGGCGGACATCGACGCGGTGGATCACCGGGTTCGCGAGCAGGCGCGTGACCGCCTCGTCGGCGCGCGCGCGGGCCGCCTCGGGACTGAGCCCCTCGAACTCGAGCTCGTAAACCCGCGCGGTCCTCACCGACCGCACCCCGTCGATGCCGAGGAGCCCGAGCGCGCGGGCGACGCTCTCCGCCTCGGCGTCCTGCACCCCCGCCTTGAGGGCGACCCGGACCTCCAGTCGGACGGTCGACGCGCCGAGCCGCTTGGCCTGCGCCACGGCGGTTCTACCGGGCCGGCAAGATAACGATGGCCCGCGCTCCCGCCCGTCCCGGGGCGCCGAGGGCGGCGCGGCGCCCGCGCGCGCGCAGCGCGCGCGTGAAAGGCTATATAGGTGGCCTTAGTCGGCCCGTCGGCCTGGTGGGGGGCCAGACATCATGGAGGAGTTCATTTGCAGTGTCGAGTTCCTGCGGGGTCCGAGCGATCTCCTGGCGCGGGTCTCGAGTGAGGCGGGCGGGATCCGCGAGTACCACGGCCCTGCGGCCGGCGGCGTGATCGATCAGGTCGTCAACGACCTGCAAGAGGAGTTCGAGTCCGCTCCGGCGTCGTAGGCCGCACCGGACGGGCATTCGCAGCCGAGGGGAGCGTTCGACGCAGTCGTCGCCACGGGAACCGTGATCATGGAGAAACCGAGCACGACGAAGCCACCGGTGAGCCGGGTCGTGGAGAGCGCCTTCACCCGGGTCTGGGGGGACGAGCACGTCGTTGCCCTCATCGCGCTCAAGGTCGAGACGAGCGAGGCCGACACGGTCGCGACCGAGGTCTCTAAGTTCGCCGAGGTCGAGGACGTCTTCCTCGTGACCGGCGACACCGACATCTTCCTCAAGACGCGTTTTCCCCACTACGAGGAGCTCAAGGAGTTCGTCCTGCACCGCCTCCCCGCGGTGAAGGGGATCCGCGAGACGAAGACCCTCCTGGTCGTCACGGCGTACAAGGAGGGAGGGGAGACCCGCCCCCCGTGACGGCGCTCCCCCCCGCCCCTCTCGCGCCGGCCCCCGCGCTGGACGGCGAACCGGTCGCGGTCCAGAAGGTCTTCCGCTCGCTCGCCGAGCTCGCGGACGACGCCTCCGTACCGCGCAACGTCCGGCGCGGCGCCCAGTCGGCGCGCGACGAGCTCGCGAAGGCGCGCGTCGCGCTCGACGTGCGGATCGCGAGCGCCGTCTACGTCCTTGACGACCTCGCGAACGACCCGAATCTCCCCAGCCACGGGCGGACCGCCATCTGGTCGATCATCTCGAGCCTGGAGAGCCTGCAGTGAACCCTCCCCGGGATAGCCTGAAATACGCCGGCACGGTCGAAGCCGACCGGAGTCGGAACGGGCCCGTAGCTCAGTCCGGTTGGCCTTCCCGAGCCGTCGGAGGCCCGGAACAGAGCATCTGGCTTTTAACCAGGTGGTCGGGGGTTCGAACGAGCGGCCGTGCGCGCCCCGCACCGCCGCGCCGAAGCTCCCCCCGGGCCCGGACCGCTCCCCTGAGGTACCGATGACCCCCACCGCATCCCGCCGTTCAAAGCGCGGAGCCCCGCCGAAGCACGCCGTCCCCGCCCGGCCGTTCGTCGCCCACCACCTCGCCCCCCCGCACGAGATCCTGACCGAGGCGGAGTCGCTGAAGGTCCTCGGGGAGCTCAAGACGACGGTCGAGCGGCTTCCGAAGATCCTCGTGGCCGACCCCGGCCTCAAGACCGACCCGAAGTACGAGGCGCTCAAGGAGTCCGGCGAGCGCCTGGTCGGTCGGCTCGTACGCATCCGCCGGCCGAGCGCGACCGCGGGCGAGGCGATCGCCTACCGCGTGATCGTCGCGGCGCCGGGAGGGGACTGACGAATCCATGCGCGAGATCGTAGACGCCTTCTTCCGGGAGCGGTCGATCGTCAACCACCACCTCGCCAGCTTCAACGACTTCCTGCCGACCCGCGACAACCCGAACTCGCGGATGCAGCGGATCGTCGACGACGCCCGCGTGAGCGAGGACTCGGGCGAGCGCGGCGTCATCCGGCTCGACGTGCAGAAGACGAAGAGCTCGATCTACGTGCGCGTCGGCCGCCGGCGCGACGCGCGCGGGCAGGTCCATCCGTCGGCCGAGCCGACGATCTTCATCGGGGCCCCCTTCGTGAAAGAGCCGGTGGGCTCGAAGCCGACGCTCACGCCGATGGAGGCGCGCCTGAGGAACCTCACCTACCAGGCGCCGATCTACCTCAAGGTCACCGTCGTCGAGAACGGCGTCGAGCGCGCCCCCGAGGACGTGCACATCGGCGACCTCCCCATCATGGTCAAGAGCCGTCCGTGCAACCTCAACCGCTACAAGATCACCGAGGACGACCAGATCTGGCTCTCGGACGAGGAGTACCGCGCGAAGCTCGTCGAGTACGGCGAGGACCCGCTCGACCCGGGCGGGTACTTCATCATCGGCGGGACCGAGCGCGTGATCATCAGCCTCGAAGACCTCGCCCCGAACCGGATCTTCGCCGAGTTCAACGAGCGCTACGGCAC
>JBAIXP010000032.1:0-7882 GCA_037916495.1 Thermoplasmata archaeon
CTACCTCGGCGGGGCGTACTTCGCCTCCCGCTGGGAGCGGCGGGGCGGCTCCCCGCGCGGACCGGCGGCGGTGGGAGGCTAGGCACGTGGCGCTCCTGTCCGACATCGACTGGATGATCATCCTCGCCGTCGGGGGCTTCCTCCTCTTCGGCAAGGGGAACGGCGAGGCGGTCCGAACCCTCGGCCGTTGGTACGGCCGCGCCGCGCGCCTCAAGCAGGAGCTTCTCGGGGAGTTCGCGAAGGCGGCCGACCTCCCGCTGCCGGCCGGGGGGAGTCCCAGCTCGCTCCGCGCGGCCCTGCTCGGTCTCGGCGCCGAGGCGCCGACCGCGCGGGGGATCCCGGTCGCGGTGACGACCCCGCCGGTGGGCCCGCCCTCCCCGTCCCCGGTCGACCCGATCGCCCCGTGGGGCGGGGGCTACCTCGCCACCAGCTGGTCGAGCTCGGTCGCGAGCGTGCGTCCGAACGAGGGGGGCCGGCCGTGAGCTCGCTGACCGTCGACCAGATCATGACGCTCACCGAGGCCCTGTCCCTGCTGCTCGGGATCGGGATCATCTGGGCGGTCTACCACGGCAGCGAGGACGCGGAGCTTCCGGGCGAGGCGACGCTCCCCCGCCCGGGCGAGGCCGACGACGCGGTGCCGGACACCCGGGGGAGGACGCTGTGAGCGGCTTGTCCGGAACGTCGTGCTCGGATGCCTGTCCGCGGTTCGCCGCCTCGACCGGCCGGTTCGACTTCCCGCCGGGCCAGGTCCGCCGGGTCGCCGCGTCGGGCCCCGAGGTGGACGAGACCAAGCGCAACCTCCTCAAGCTCGCCGCGGTCGCGGGGGTGCTGGGGGTCGGGGCCGGCGGCGCGGTCGCGGGGGCCCTCCAGTACGTGCAGCCGCCCCCGGTTGGGCTCTCCTCCTACCCGAAGACCCAGCTCTTGGACGTGGACGGCTCGCCGCTCACCGCCACGAAGGTCGAGTCGGAGTACAACGTCCAGACCGGCAGCCTCTACCTCTTCAACTACCCGCTCCGCAACGAGCCGAACTTCTTGCTCAACCTCTATCCGGCGTCGGGGACACCCCTTCCGGACCTCTCGAACGGGGCGGAGAACGTGCCCGGCGGGGTCGGCACCCACGGGTCGATCGTCGCGTTCAGCGGGATCTGCCAGCACCTGGGCTGCCCGGCGCCGGCGCTCGCCTACTACCCGCTGGTTCCCGGCAACCCGCCGACGCCGACGTGCCCGAGCAACACCCCGGGCAACCGCACGTTCTACATCCACTGCTCCTGCCACGGGTCGACCTACGACGTGACGAACTCGGCGTCGAACCTCACGGGCCCGGCCGTCCTGCCGCTCCCGCAGGTGACCCTGCTCTGGGACGACCCCTCGAAGGGCGGGGACGACCTCCTCTACGCGATCGGCGTCACCGGTCCGCCGGTGAACGGGCACCTCAACACGCTCCAGGGCGACTACGGCGTCGGCGAAACGACCCAGCTGCAGAAGGAGACCCCCGTGATCCTCTGCAACTTCCCGACGTAGGAGGGAGGACCGTGGCGTTCGGCGGGTGGTACAATCGGACCCTCAACAAGATCTGGGGGTTCGTCGAGGACCGGACGTCGATGCGGCGCTGGGCGCTCCGGCCCCAGCCCGAGTTCTCCTTCAAGCCGTCCTACTGGACCGGGGCGTTCGTCGCGAACGCGTTCCTCTTCCAGGTCCTCACGGGGGCCCTGCTGCTGCTCTACTACCAGCCGAGCACGGCGACCAACGCGACGTTCACCGCCTGCGGCCAGGCGATCGGCGCCGCGTCGCCCGCGCCGGCCGCCTGGTGCTCCACCTACTACATCATCCATTCCGTGCCGATGGGCTCGCTCCTGCTCTCGACCCATCTCTACGGCGCCTACGCGATGATCTTCCTGATGTTCGTCCACTTCTTCCGGGGCTACTACCTCGGCGTCTACAAAGCCCCGCGCGAGTTCTCCTGGATGGTCGGGACCCTCCTGATGGTCCTCACCCTCGGGATGGGGTTCACCGGTTACCTCCTCCCTTACACCCAGCTCTCCTACAACGCGACCAACGTCGGGCTCGTCCTCGCGCTGAGGCTCCCGACCGTCGGTCCGCTCCTCGGGCCGTTCATCCTGGGCGACGGGACCTCGCAGGGGCTTCTGTCCCGCATGTTCGACGCCCACGTCCTGCTGATCCCGGTCGCGCTCGGCGCCCTCCTCTACGCGCACATCGCGCTGTTCGAGTCGCACGGGATCGCCCCGCCCGCGACCTCCGACCCGACCCAGCGGCGCCGGTTCACCGACCGGGAGGCGAAGGAGCACGTCCCGTTCATGCCCCACATCCTGTTCTACATCGGGAAGTGGGCGCTGCTCTACACCGGCGTACTGTTCGCCATCGCGGCGCTGTGGCCCTGGCAGCTCCCGACGTACGTCGGGAACCTGGCCGCGTCGCAGGGGGTCACCGAGCCCGACTGGTACTTCCTCTGGTTGTTCAAGCTGGTCGACTTCGCGGGGGTCACCCCCCTGATCGCGGTCGCCGGATCGACCGTGATCCTGCTGTTCATCCTGTTCGTCCCGTTCCTCGACCGGTCGAAGCGCACGCACCCGCGCGACCGGCCGTTCTTCGTCTGGATCGGTACCTCCCTCCTCGAGTTCTTCATCGTCATGACGGTCTGGGGCGGCGAGACCCCGGGCGTCCAGATCGCCCTCCCCCAGGTCGCGGCGACCCTGGGCCCCATCTTCGCGGTGAACGGCCTCGCCGTCCTCCTCTTCCACTGGCGCTACGCGCGCAGCTACCGTCGTCGTGTCGCGGCCCGCTCGGCGTCGGTCCCCTACACGGGCCCGTACGCTCCCCCCGCCGTGTCGGCGTCCGCCGCGCCCCGCTCGGAGGCGGTGAGCCGTGACTGAGACCGCGCGGCCGTCCGAGGGGTCGACCGCCGTCCTCTGGGGGATCCTCGCGGTGTTCCTCGTCCTCGGCGCCCTCGGCCTCGCCACGTTCGTCTACGGGGTCGAGGCGTACGCCGCCTCCGTCGTCGTCGGCGCGCTCGCGATGGGCGCGGGGGCGGCCGGGGCGTTCCTTGCGTTCCTCTTCACCGCCGGGATCCTCTACCGGGTCGACCGCTACCGCGGGGCGAACCAAAGGAAGGTGGCGCTCTTTGAGTGACCCCGAGGCGGAGACGGCGCGCGTCGTCAATCGGGTCCTCGACCTCTACGCGGCCGCGACCCTGATCCTCCTGCTCGGCATCGCCGCGCTGGTCGCCTACGTCCTCCGCCTCGGGCCGCTCACGAGCCCGGGCGCCGAGGAGTCGTTCGGGCTCGCGATCGCGCTGATGGCGATCATGGGGGCGATGCTGTTCCACCTCGCGGACCGGACCTACCGAGTCTGGCCGCTCGGCCGGAAGTTCCGCCCGAGCCCGCCCGGCCCCGTCACGGTCGACGCCCAGGTCCGCTTCCTCAAGGTGCTCGTCTTCGTCCTCGCCGCCGCGGCGGTCGCCTACCTCATCGGGGGTCTCTTCGCATGACGGAGGCTCGGACGTGACCGACTGGCTCGCCCTCGGCACCGAGCTCGCGCTCGTCCTCGGGCTCGCCACGTTCCTCCTCGCGCTGCTCTCCTACCGGGGCGCCTGGGTCGTCCGGGCGGTCAAGACCTGGCTGTTCACGACCGACCATCGCAAGATCGGCCTGATGTACATCGTCACGGGCTTCGCGTTCATGTTCATCGGCGGGATCTACGCGATCCTGATCCGCACCGACCTCGGGCTCGTCCAGGGGCTCGGACTCGACCCGCAGACGACCCTCGGGATCTCCCCGGACGTCTACTCGACCCTGTTCACGATGCACGGGGTCCTGATGATCTTCATGTTCGTCATGCCGGTCCTCGCCGGGTTCGGCAACCTGCTCGTCCCGTCGATGATCGGCTCGCGGGAGATGGCGATGCCGAAGATCAACGCGATCGCCTTCTGGCTCATCCCGCCCGCCGGCGTCATCCTGCTCCTCTCGAACGCGAACGCGGGCTGGACCGGTTACGTCCCGCTCTCGGTGGACCTCCCGGGGAACGGGATCGACCTCTGGATCCTCGGCCTGCACATCCTCACCATCTCCTCGATGCTGGGCGCGGTGAACTTCCTCGTCACGATCCTGAAGCACCGCGCCCCCGGCGTCCACTACTGGAACATGCCGCTCTTCGTCTGGGCGACCCTCATCAACTCGGTCCTGCTCATCTTCGCCCTTCCGTCGCTCTCGATCGGCCTCACGATGGTCCTGTCGGACCGGCTCTTCCACACGCAGATCCTCGCGGCCTCGAACGGGACGCCGCTCGGCGGGGCGCTCCTCTACCAGAACGTCTTCTGGTTCTTCGCGCACCCCGAGGTCTACATCATGGTGCTGCCGGCGTTCGGCCTCGTCTCGACGGTCCTGCCGAAGCTCGCGCGGAAGGACATCTTCGGCTACGCCGCGATGGCGATCTCGCTGGGGGTCTTCGCCGTCCTCTCCTTCGCCGTCTGGGAGCACCACATGTTCGTCACGGGGATCGCGACGAACGTTAGGTTCGTCTTCATGCTCACGACGATGGCGATCGCCGTCCCTTCGGCGGTCAAGACGTTCAACTGGATCGCCACGCTCTGGGGGGGCCGCATCTGGATGGCCGTCCCGATGTGGTTCTGCGTCGCGTTCATCACCGGCTTTGTCATCGGCGGCCTCTCCGGGGTGATGCTCGCCTCGATCCCGGTCGACTACCTCTACCACGCGACCTACTTCGTGGTCGCGCATTTCCACTACATCCTGCTCGGCGGGACCCTCATGGCGGTCTTCGCCGGGATCTACTTTTACTTCCCGGTGCTCACGCGCCGCTGGTACAGCCAGCGGCTCGGCCACCTCCACTTTCTGCTCACCTACGTCGGGGTGAACGTCCTGCTCTTCCCGATGTTCATCCTCGGCGCGGAGGGGATGCCCCGTCGCGTCTACACCTACCTCTGGTCGGGCAACTACCAGGCGCTCAACTTCCTCGCGACGCTCGGCTCGCTCATCTTCGGCGTCGGCCAGCTCGTCTTCGTCTTCAACATGGTCTACTCCTACTACGCGGGCGACCCGGTGACGACCGACGACCCGTGGGGCGAGCCGCTCCCGTCGACGATGACCGGCCCCAGCCCGGCCGCCCAGCCGACCCGCGCCCCGGTCCCGGTCCCGATCCCGGCCGCGCAGGAGCCCTGAACGATCCGATGCGGGGCCACGATGTCTTCCGCGTGACGGCGATCGTAGCTGCCCTCCTCTGCTACACGACCATCCTGGTCGGGGGCACCGTGATGGCCAGCGACAGCGGGCTCGGCTGCCCGACCTGGCCGAGCTGCTACCCGAACGGGAGCTACATCCCGAGCGTCCACGGCGCCGCCCAGATCGAGTGGACGCACCGTGTGGTCGCGTTCTTCCTTTCGGCGAGCGTGCTCACGCTCGCCCTGATCGGGCTCGTCTACGAGCGGGGTCGTAGGGTCGTCCAGCGGCTCGCCGTGGCGTCGCTCGCCCTGGTCCTGGTCGAGGCGGCGCTCGGCGGCTGGGTCGTCCGGAGCGATCTCGTGGTGGCGCTCGTCCTCGTCCACCTCGCGATCGCCACCGCCCTCTTCGGCCTCCTCCTCGTGCTCGTCCTCCTCTCGAACCTCCGCGAGATGCCGAAGCGTTGGATCGAGTGGGCGCGCCGGGCGTCGGAGGAGGCCCCGGCGGGTCCGGCCGACGCGGCCGAGCCGGACCCGTTCGCCCGCGAGCCGGTCCCGCCCGCCCTGCCCCATCAGGGCTAACGTTAGGTGGGGTCGTTCCCCGCCGTTCCCGATGCCGTCCGCGCCAACCTCCCCCTCATCCGACGTCCCGGCCGAGGCGCCCCGAAAGGCCGGGCCGCGCGACTGGTTCTCGCTCGCCAAGCCCGGGATCACCGGGCTCATCGTCGTCGTCGCGCTCGGGGGCTACCTCGTGGCGCGGCCGCTCTCGATCGCCGTGGTCCCCCTCCTCCTGCTCCTCGCCACCGGAGCTTCCGCGAGCGCCGGGGCCGCGATGCTCAACCACTACCTCGACCGGGACCTGGACGCCCGGATGCGCCGGACGAGCGGGCGGCCGTTGCCGGCGCGTCGGATCGACCCGGGGGCGGCCGCGGCCGTGGTCGGGCTCGTCCTCCTGGGCGGAGGCGTGCTGGCCGCCGCGCTCTCGATCAACCTCCTGACGGGGATCTCGATCCTGCTCGGGGGGGCCACCTACGTCGGCGTCTACACGGTCTGGCTCAAGCGGCGTTCGAGCTGGAACATCGTGATCGGTGGGTTCGCGGGAAGCGCGCCGGTGCTGGCGGGAAGCGCCGCCGCGACCGGGACCTGGACGACCGGGGCGCTCGCCCTCGCGCTCCTCGTGTTCCTCTGGACCCCACCGCACTTCTGGAGCCTCGCGCTGCTGCTCCGGGACGACTACGCCCGCGTCGGCCTCCCGATGCTCCCCCGGATGGACGACCCGGCCTACTCGGGCAAGGTCGTCGTCGTCTCGGCGGCGCTCCTCGTCCCGTCCGGGGCGCTCCTCGCGGGGACGGTCAGCTGGCCGATCGCCCTCGTGCTGGTCGGGCTCGGGGTCGTGTTCGTGGTCCTCACCGCGCCGCTCTGGACCGAGGTGAGCCGACGGACGGCGCTCCGGGGGTTCGTCTTCTCCGGCCCCTACCTGCTCGGGGTGGTCGCCGCGGTCGGCGCGAACGTCCTCTTCGCCCGCGCGGGGGTCCCGCCGGCCTGGTAGTGGCGTTTGCACCAGCACACCTTATCTCGGGCGGCCCGCATCGTCAGGGCCGATGGCCGAGAGCGGACACGACGTGCCCATCGCGGAGCGAGCGCGCAGCGCGGAGACGGTCCTGCGTCGCCTCGGCTACGCGCGGGTCCGGCCCGAGCGCAAGCACGTGGCCGAGCCGGACGCCTCGTTCTGGGTCCAGGAGCCCGGCTTTCCCCGTCGCACGTTCCCGGTCTTCCTCGCCCCGACCGAGACGACCGCGCTGGCCGAGCGGATCGACCGCTGGCTGCATGTCGGGGGGCCCGCGACCCCGCCCCGTCGCCGCGCGATCTTCGTCGCCCCGAGCGACGCCGCGGCCGAGGAGGCGTGGGCCCGTGTCGGCGGCCACGCGTCGGTCGACGCGAGCGGCGCGGTCTCGATCCTCGTCCTTCCGAAGTCGGAGGAGGCGGAACGGCCGGCCCACTTCCACCTCCGGCGCGCCCTGCCCTCCGAGGTCCTGCGCCTCGCCACGGGCGTCGTGGTCGGCCTCTTTCGGCGCGCCCAGGCGACCGAGAGCAGCGGCCAAATCGATTTCGAGGAGATGCTGGCCGCCCTGCGCTCGCAGTTCGGCGTCGACGTGAACCGCTCCCTTTCCGTGGAGTCGGACGAGGACGCGCTCTTCCTGCTCTACCAGCTCGCGCAGCGTGACTCCTACGCGCCGGGCGACGGCGGGGCGAACCTCCACCTCCTGGTGCTGAAGCCCACCGGTCCGGCGGCCCGGCTTCCCTGGTTCGCGGCGTAGAGCCTCGGTCGAACCGAGGGGTTAAGAACGGCCCCGAGGTCGACCGGTCGGCGATGTCCCAGGACTCCTTCCGCACCCCGTACACCCCGACGCCGGGCAGCTCGACCCCCGGCCCGGAGGTCGGCCCCGAGGAAGGGAAGCGCGAGCTCTGGGGGTTCTTCTGGCTCGCGCTCGTGAACACCCTGGTGATCGCGGTCGCCGGCGTTCTCGCCTGGCTCCTCGTCCGGTAGCCCCCTTCCCCCGCGGCGACCGGGATACCGTTATCTCTCGCACCCGGGTCCGCGCCTCCGACCGGCGTGACGGGGCCGTGGGGTAGCTTGGACCATCCTTCTTGCTTGGGGTGCAAGAGACTCCGATTCAAATTCGGACGGCCCCA
>JBAIXP010000033.1:0-2816 GCA_037916495.1 Thermoplasmata archaeon
TCGGGCGTCGAGCTCTCGGTCGACGGCCGGGTCCTCTCGGCGAAGGGCCCGCTCGGCACCGTCCGCCGCCCGTTCCCCTCGGAGACCCTCCGCCTCGAGGGCCGCTCGGGGAAGGTCCGGCTCGAGCTGCTCGTCCCGCCCAACCGCAAGGGCTCGCGGGCGCTCCTCGGCACGTGGGTCGCCCACCTCACCAACCTGGGCGCCGGGCTCACGCGCGGCGTCGAGGCGAAGCTCAAGGTCGTCGCCGCCCACTTCCCGATGAAGGTCCAGGTCCGGGGGAGCGAGCTCGTCATCGAGAACTTCCTCGGCGAGAAGCACCCGCGATCGACCGGGCTCTTGGCCGGGACGACCGCGGTCGTCGACGGGGAGTTCGTCACCGTCCAGGGGTTCGACGTCGAGCTGGTCGGCCAGAGCGCCGCCAACATCGAGCGGGCGACCCGCATCCGCGACTACGACCCACGCGTCTTCCAGGACGGCATCTACCTGGTCGAGCGCGCGCACGTGAAGGAGGCGAGCTAGTGGCCGCCGACGAGAAGGCGACGGGCGCGCCCGCCGCCCCGAAGCGCCGCCGCCGCGCCGAGCCGAAGGCCGAGGCCCCCCCGCCCGTCGAGACGCACAAGGAGAAGGCCCCCGAGGCGCCCGCCGCGCCGAAGCGGGCCACGCTCTCCGACCGGCAGCGCTCGCACATGAGCGAGCGCGCGCAGCTCGACGACCGCCGCCCGAGGTTCGTCCGCACGGCGGCCTACCGCTACTACCGCATCGGCCGCGACGGCGCCTGGCGCCGCCCCCGCGGTCTCCAATCGAAGCAGCGCCGCCACTACGGCTACCGGCCCCGGATCGTGAGGGTCGGCTACCGCTCTCCGGCCGACGTCCGGGGCCTCACCCCGGCCGGCTTCCGCCCCGTGATCGTCCGGACCCGCGAGGACCTCGATGCCCTCGAGCCGAAGAGCCACGCGGCCGTCATCGCGCGGACGGTCGGCACCCGACGCCGCCTCGTCCTCGAGGAGGAGGCGCGCCGGCTCGGCATCCACGTGCTGAACCCGATCGTCACCCCCGAAGCGGAGGAGTAGGACCGTGCAGGACCTCTCGAACCAGCGCCGGCTCGCCGCGGCGATCTTAAAGTGCGGCCTCGGCCGCGTCTGGATCGACCCCGCGAGCCAGGAGGAGCTCGCGGACGCGGTGACCCGCCAGGACATCCGCAGCGCGATCAAGGCGGGCGTCATCCGACGCCTCCCCGTCCAGGGGACCTCGCGCGCCCGTGCCCGCCGCCACGCGCTCGAGGTGAAGCGCGGGCGCCACTCTGGGCCCGGCTCGCGCCGCGGCACGCCGTTCTCGCGCGTCCCGAGGAAGGACCGCTGGGTCCGGCGGATCCGCGCGCAGCGCGACCTATTGCGCGAGCTCCGCACCTCGAAGCGGATCACCCCGGCCGTCTACCGCCAGTTCTACCGGCGGGCGAAGGGCGGGATGTTCCGCAGCCGGGCCCACCTTCTGACGAACCTCAAGCTCGCGGGCCACGTGCCCGAGGAGGCCCGCTCGTGAGCACCGGTCCTCGCTACCGGGTGCCGTTCCGCCGCCGCCGCGAGGGGAAGACCGACTACCGGGTGCGCCGCCGGCTCCTCTCGTCGGGCCTTCCGCGCGCCGTCGTCCGCTGCTCCGGACGGCGCGTGCGCGTCGCGATCGTCGAGTTCTCCTCCACCGGCGACCGGGTGCGGGCGTCGGCCGACTCGGGCGAGCTCGGTCAGATCGCCTTCCCGACCTCGAGCCTTTCGACCACCCCGGCGGCCTACCTGACGGGCTACCTCGCCGGGCTCCGCGCGAAGTCCGCGGGCGCGGAGGACGTCGTCCTCGACCTCGGTCTCCGCCACCCGACGACCGGGGGCCGGCTCGCCGCGGCGCTCAAGGGTCTCCTCGACGCGGGGCTCGAGATCCCGCACGGCGAGAAGGGATTCCCGGACGCCGACCGGCTCAACGGGGCACACCTTCCGAAGAAGCTCCCGCAACCGGTCGAGGCCTACAAGCTTAAGCTTCCCGAGATCGCCGCCCGCAAGGAGGCCGCTTCGTGAACGCCGTGGCGCAGGGCCCGCCGACGCGCGGGCCGCCGTACGGCGGACCGGGCGCTCCCGCGGCGGCCCCTCCGTGGGTCCCGAAGACCGAGCTCGGGCGTCGGGTCGCCGCGGGGGAGATCACCTCGATGAGCCAGGCGCTCGCCACGGGCCTACCTCTCCGCGAGTTCCAGATCGTCGACAAGCTGCTGCCCGGGCTTCACGACGAGGTGCTGGACGTCAACATGGTCCAGCGGATGACCGACTCGGGCCGCCGGTTCAAGTTCGCCGTCACGGTCGTCGTCGGCAACGGCGACGGGTTCGTCGGTCTCGGCCGCGCGAAGGGTCGCGAGGTCGGCCCGACGATCCGCCGCGCGATCGACCGCGCCAAGCTCGAGATCGTCGAGGTCCAGAGAGGCTGCGGCAGCTGGGAGTGCGGCTGCGGGCGCGCCCACACCCTCCCGTTCGTCGCGAAGGGCCGGGCGGGCTCGGTCGATGTCACGTTCAAGCCGGCCCCGCGGGGGGTCGGGCTCGCGGTCGGCGATGTCGCCAAGCCGATCTTAAAGTTCGCCGGCTTCACCGACGCCTGGGGGTTCACCGAGGGCCACACGAAGACGACGGTGAACTACGCTCAGGCCGCCTACGGTGCCCTCCTCCGCCTCTCCGAGCTCAAGATCCCGCCCGAGGACCAGAGCCGCCTCAAGATCGTCCGCGGTCCGACCGGCACCTCCATCCTCCCGCCGAAGGAGGAGGGGGCGGCCCGTCCGATGCGCG
>JBAIXP010000034.1:0-6464 GCA_037916495.1 Thermoplasmata archaeon
AGGTAGTTCGCCACGATCGAGCTCACGAGCCCGACCGAGGGGAACCCGTCGATGACGATCGCCCCCTCGACGTCGACGCGCTTTACCTCGTAGATGCGGACGGCGTCGGCGGAGGAGGTCATGGGGACTATAGGGACCTCTCGACGATCTGCCCGAGCTCGTTCGAGACGAGGTCGACCAGGTCCTTGGTCACGGCGCGGCGGACGTCGGGGGGCAGCGCGGCGAGCCCGAGGCGGGCCGTGGCGGTACCGACCCTCAGGAGGGCGGCGTACTCGGTCGCCCGCGCGGCGAGGAGGTCCCGGACGGCCTCGCGGAGGTCCTGCGCGAGCTTCGGGTCCTCGCGCAGGGTCTTCTCAAGATGCTTACGGATCTCGTCCTTGACGATGTCGCGCGTCGCCTCGCGGACGATCTCCTCGGGTCGGAGGAGGTCGCGCGAGCCCTTGACGAGGACGTCGAACGGCTCACCGGGAGAAGTGTCGTTCGCCATCGGACGTGCGAGCGGGAGGCGCCCGATAAGGGTTCGCCTCGTGACGCGGCCGCGGGAACCGACTCGGCCCGGCCGGCGCACCGGACCGCCGGCCAACCTCATATCTTGGGCCCGTTGTCGCCGGGCCGGTGGGCCGGTAGATCAGCGGAAGATCGCTACCTTGGCAAGGTAGAGGTCGCGAGTTCAAAGGACAGCGGAGCCCGCCTCCGGTGTCGGAAGGTCTCGCCCGGTCCACTCCCACGTCCCGGCGGGCGTTTCGGCAGATGTCGAACTCTTGGACGACAGGAACGCGACCGATTTATACGCGGGCTCGCTCGACCGGGCGTCGTGGAGGCCGAGATCCAGGAGAAGATCGCGGGGGAGGTGGTGCTCTCTCCGCATCCGGGACGCACGCTCCGCAAGTGGCGCGAGGACTTCCAGGTCACGCAGCGCGATCTTGCCCGCGAGCTCGACACCGCGCCGTCGGTGATCAGCGACTACGAGTCGGAGCGCCGCCCGAGCCCAGGGGCCGGCTTCATCCGCCGGTACGTCGAAGGTCTCCTCGCGCTCGACGGGCGCGCGGGCCACCGGGCCAATCGGTTCTCGGGGGCCGCGCACACGGACGGGATCCTCGGGCTCCGCGAGTTCGCGGTCGCGATGCCGTTGCGCTCGCTCGCCGACCGGCTCGAGGCCAAGGCGCAGAGCCGGGTCGACCTTCGCCGCGACGTCCACGGCTTCACCGTCCTCGATGCCCCGCGTGCGATCCTCTCGATGGACGCCGCGCGCTTTGTCGAGGCGTACGGCTGGACGACCCAACGCGCGCTCATCTTCGCGAACGTGCGCTACGGGCGCTCGCCGATGGTCGCCATCCGCGCCCACCCTCTGAAGCCGGCGGCGGTCTTCTTCGCGAACCCCGGCCGGATCGACCCGCTCGCCGTGCGGCTGAGCGAGGTCGAGAACATCCCCCTCCTCACGACGGCGCTCTCGGCGCCGGACGTTCTCGAACGTCTCGAGGAGCTCTAGAGAAGAGTGACACAACCATGGACGCAGGGATCGTAAGCTACGGAGCGTACGTGCCGCGGTACCGGATCACCCCCGCCGAGATCGGCCGGGTCTGGGGGGCGGACGGGGAAAGCGTCGGGGCCGGGCTGGGGGTGAAGCGCAAGAGCGTGCCTGCGCCGGACGAGGACACGATCACCATCTCGACCGAGGCGCTCCGCACCGCGCTCGTGCGCGGCGGGATCGACCCGCAGCAAATCGGGGCGCTCTACGTCGGCTCGGAATCGCACCCGTACGCCGTCAAGCCCACGGCGACCGTGGTGGCGCAGGCGGTCGGGGCGACGCCGAACATGACCGCCGCCGACTTCGAGTTCGCCTGCAAGGCCGGCACGGCCGCGATCCAGACGTGCCTCGGCTTGGTCGGCGCGGGGATGATCCGCTACGGCGTGGCGATCGGGACGGACACCTCGCAGGGGGCGCCGGGCGACGCGCTCGAGTACTCCGCGAGCGCGGGCGGGGCCGCCTTCGTCATCGGCCGCGAGCACACGATCGCGCGCGTGGAGCGGACCCTTTCCTACACGACGGACACCCCCGACTTCTGGCGGCGCGAGGGCCAGCGCTACCCGAGCCACGGGGGCCGGTTCACCGGCGAGCCCGCCTACTTCCGGCACGTCACCGAGTGCGCGCGCCGCCTCTTCGACGCGTCGAACACGACCCCCAAGGACTACCGCCACGTCGTCTTCCACCAGCCGAACGGGAAGTTCCCCCAGCGCGTCGGAAAGCAGCTCGGGTTTACCGAGGAGCAGATGCGCTACGGCCTCGTGACGCCGTCGATCGGCAACACCTACTCGGGCGCGGCCCTCATCGGGCTCGCGAACGTCCTCGACCACGCCGGTCCCGGCGAGCGGATCCTCGTGGTGGGCTACGGCTCGGGCGCGGGCTCCGACGCCTTCGACCTCGAGACGACCGAGGAGATCGCCCGCTTCGACCGCGCGCACGGCCGCCCCGTGCAGGAGTACCTCGACCAGGGGGTCGAGATCCCGTACGCCGTCTACGCGAAGTTCCGGGGGAAGATCCACATGGGAGGGAGCTAGGGATGCGCGAGGTCGCGGTGCTCGGGATCGGGCAGACGAAGTTCGGCGAGCTCTGGGACCGCTCCTTCCGCGAGATCGGCATCGAGGCCGGCCTCCAGGCCCTCGTGGACGCGAAGCTCTCCTCGGCCGACCTCGGCGCGCTCTTCTTGGGGAACATGGCGAGCGGCTCGCTCATCGACCAGGAGCACATCGCGCCGCTCATCCTCGACTACGCCGGCCTCGCCGGCCGGCACATCCCGGCGGTCCGGATCGAGGGCGGGGGCGCCTCGGGCGCGCTCGCCCTCCACCAGGGCTACCTCGCGGTGGCGAGCGGGCTCTACGACTACGTCGTGGTGGGCGGGGCCGAGAAGCTCACCGACGTCACCGACACGATGGCGACCCAGATCACCGCCTCGACCGCCGACCACGAGTGGGAGGTCGTCTTCGGAGCGACGCTCCCCGCGCTCTGGGGGATGGTCGCCCGACGCCACATGCACCTCTACGGCACCCGGCGGGAGGACCTCGCGGCCGTCTCGGTCCACGCGCACGAGATGGGATCGAAGAACCCGAACGCCCACTTCCGCAACCGGCTCACGGTCGACCAGGTCCTCAACTCCCCGCCGATCGCCGAGCCGCTCGGGGTCCTCGACTGCGCGCCGTTCTCGGACGGCGCCGCCGCGGTCGTCCTCGGACCGCTCGAGACGGCGAAGAAGCACACCGACGTGCCGGTCCGCATCGCGGCGAGCCAGGTCGCCTGCGACACGATGGCGCTCCAGCACCGCACCGAGATCACCACCCTCGGCGCGAGCGTCGCGGCGGGACGGGCGGCGTTCCGCCAGGCCCGTCGGGCCCCGAAGGACGTGCGCGTCGCCGAGATCCACGATGCCTACTCGATCAGCCCCCTCGTCGGCCTCGAGGACCTCGGGTTCGCCGAGAAGGGGGGTGCCGCGGCCGGCTTCGCGAGCGGCGCCTATGGCCTCGGCGGGAACCTCACCGTCAACTCCTCGGGCGGGCTCAAGGCGCAGGGCCGGCCGTTCGGAGCGGTCGGGGTCGCGCAGGTCGTCGAGCTCGTCCGCCAGCTCCGCGGCCAGGCGGGCGACCGGCAGGTCAGCGGCGCGGAGCTCGGGCTCGCGCACGACGTCGGGGGCACGGGGGCGACCGCGGTCGTCCACCTGCTCGAGAGGGCGGCGTAGGAGGGTTCGATGTCGATCGCACGCTTCTGGCGCGAGACCCCCCGGCGGTACAACCTCGCCGGGTGCCGCTGCACGCTCTGCGGCTCGGTCTACTTCCCGCCCCGGCCGGTCTGCCCGTCCTGTCCCCACCACCGCCAGTCGATCGAGCGGATGGTGCCGTTCCAGCTCACCGGGGCCGGCGAGGTCCTCACCTTCACGGTCGTCCACGAGGCGGCGGAGGGGTTCGAGATGCAGATCCCGTACGTCGTCGCGCTGGTGAAGACGGACGAGGGCCCGGTCATCACCGGACAGATCGTCGACGTGACGCCCTCCGAGGTGACCATCGGCCTCCGGGTCCGGGCCACGTTCCGCAAGCTCCGCGAGGAGGGAAAGGCCGGCGTCATCCACTACGGCTACAAGTTCGCCCCGGTCGAGCCCGAGGAAGGGACGACCACCCCGGCGGGGGGACGCGAGAGCGTTCCCGCCCCGTCCCCTAAGGGAGAGCGGGCGCGAGCGTGAGCGGACCTCCGCGGCGCCCCGAGCCCTCAACGGACCCGGAGGAGCCGCCGGCGGACGAGGAGTACGCCCGCACCTACGCCGCGGGCTACGAGGAGGGCCTACGGAGCGCGCTCAAGGAGCTCCTCGCCCACGCCTCCCGGGGGCACACGAACCAGGAGCTCCGCGCCCTCATCCAGAGCCGGCTCGCCCGCCTCGGCGAGGAGGTTGAGCTGAAGCGTCGCAGCCTGCTCAGCCCCCCGCGACCCCGCCCGTGGGACTCGCTCGCGCGCCCGGCGCCGCTCCTCGGGGGCCCCTCGACCCTCGTGCAGGAAGCGCGCTCGGTCGCGCGCCTCGAGGCGGGGGCGTCGCTCCTGGTCCGGGAGGAGCGGCCGCGCCGGGCGCTCGAGGTGCTCCGGGGGAACCTCGGCCGGTTCCCGAGAGTGGCGGTGGTCTCGCTCACCCCGCCCGACGTCGGCCTCGGCCCCTCCGAGCGGTACGTCCCGGTCTCGGTCGCGCAGCCCGGGACCGCGGCGAGCGACCACCTCACGCCCGGCGAGGTCCTCGGGCGGCTCAAGGAGCCGACCGAGGCACCGGGCGGGGCGCTCGTCTACCTCGATGCCCTCGAGTTCTTCGTGACGGCCGAGGGGTCGGAGATGACGCTCAGGTTCGCCCACGCGCTCGTCGACCAGGTCCAGCGGACCGGCTCGGCCCTCGTCGCGTCGTTCGACAGCCGGGTCCTCGACCTCAAGGAGCAGAGCCGCCTCGAACGCGCCTTCGGCCAGGTCGCCTAGCCGTGGCCGAGCGGCCCCGCGCGGGCGCCTCCGCGTCTCCACCGACAGCTTAGTATCCGACGAGGACGACCGAGACGGACGGATCGGCATGCGGATCGCGCTCGTCACCGACTCGTTCGAGCCGATGCGGGACGGGGTCGCGCAGGTGACGGGCGGGCTCGCCCGTTCGCTCGTGCACGCCGGCCACGAGGTCCGCGTCTTCGCCCCGCGCCTTCGCGACACGCCGCGGAAGGAGGACGGCCAGGGGTTCTCGGTGCGCCGCGTCCTCTCCGTCCCGGTCCCGCTCTACGGCCAGTACCGCTGGCCGGTCTTCCCGTTCGCGCAGGTCCGCGCGATCGGGAAGTACGCGGACGTCGTCCACCTCCAGACGCCCGGGCTCCTCGGCACCGCCGCGTTCTTCGCCGCGCGGCGCTACCGGCTCCCGCTCGTTGGGACGTTCCACACGAACCTCAAGGAGATGCGGGGGAGCGTCCCGCAGAAGCTCCTCGTGCCGCTCTTCTTCCGCCTCGCCTGGTGGTACAACCTCGGCACCTACGTGCGCTGCGACGTGACGACCACGCCGAGCGCCGCGGCCCGCGCGGCGCTCCTCGCCGCGTGCCGTAAACCGTTCCCCCGGGATGTCCTGGTCGTGCCGAACGGCGTCGACGTGGTGAGGTTCCGCCCCGGCGTCGCCGTGCCGGACTGGAGGACCCGCTGCGGCCTTTCCGACGGACCGCTCGTGACCTACCTAGGGCGCCTCACGGTCGACAAGGGGATCCACCGGTTCCTGGACGCGGTCGCCTCGAGCTCCCGGGAGCACGACCTGGTGGCGATCGTCGGCGGCACCGGTCCGGAGGAGGCCGCGGTCCGCGCCCGGCTGCGCGACGACCCCCGCCTCGCCCCGCGCGTGCGCTACGTCGGCCCGGTCGCCGAGGAGGAGAAGGCGGCGCTCCTCGGCCAGACCGATCTCTTCGTCCTCCCGTCGACCTCCGACACGTCGAGCGTCGCCCTCCTGGAGGCGATGGCGTGCGGGGCCGCCGTCCTCGCCCCGTCGGTCGGCGGCGCGGCCGAGGTCGTGCGCGACCGCGAGACCGGCCGGGTGGTGAACCCCCTCGACCCCGGGGCCCTCGCGGCGACCGTCACGGAGCTCGTCGGAGAGCCGGCGAATCGCCGGGCGCTCGCCGAGCGCGGGCACCGCTGGGTGCGCGAGAGCGCCTCCCTCGACGCGATGGCCGGCCGCTTTATCTCGCTCTACTCGATGCTCACGGAGGAAGCCGGGCGCCGTGGTCACCGTCTCGTCACCTGAGCTCGTCCAGATCGCAGCCGCCCTCGCGGGCGACGCGTTCCGCGCCGAGGAGGCGAAAGCCCTCTCCGAGGCGTACGACGAGTACGCCGGAGGGCGCCGCCGCTCGCTCGCCCCGCTCGCCTGGTGGGTCGACGGCCGGGACTTCCGCTCCTTCTACGAGGCGCTCGCCTCCCGCCGGGC
>JBAIXP010000035.1:0-2900 GCA_037916495.1 Thermoplasmata archaeon
CAGCTGCTCGCGGCCCATCGCCTCGTAGAGGTTGATGATGATGCCGACCATCAGCAGGACGCCCGTCCCGCTCGCGTTGCCGAGCGTACCGATGAGGTCGGCCCCGGCAGCTAAGGTGCCGACCGCGGCCCCCGAGATCACCGTGATCACAGGAATGTACCGTTCGAGGACCCGACGTAAGACCCGCGGTTCACGCCTGAAGCCGGGGATCTGCATGCCGGTCGATTCGATCTGGCGGGCGACCGCCTCGGGCCCCATGTTCGTCGTCTGGATCCAGAACTTGGCGAACAGGATCGAGCCGCCGACCATCGCGCCGAAGTAGACCCCGACGTGCAACAGCCCCTGCCACCAGGTGTGCCGGAACAGGAACGCGCCGTAGAGCTGGGAGTTGAGCATCGGCAACAGCCACGCCTCGAGGCCGTTCACCGTCGACAGATAGTACGCTCCCCCGGCGATCGGTTGGGAGGCGTTGACGCCGTTGGCCTGCGCCTGGGCGGCGGTGTAGTAGGTGCCGACCCACCACTGATGGCCGAAGAACGGGAAGTGGGAGAGCGTCGGGTTCGACCAGAGCAGGATCGAGACCATCGACACGTTCGCGAGCAGGGCGCTCATCAGAATGACCGGGATGTTCGACGCGTAGATCAGCCGCAGCGGATAGCGGCCCCGCGCCCCCCGGGCCTCGGCGTGCGAGAGCGGGAGCTCGATACGGGTCGACTCGGTCCACGCGACCAAAAAGAAGATCGCGGCCGTACCGACCAGCGCGACGATCGGGTTCGGCTGCTGAAGGAGGATCCGTTCCCAGCCTCCCCCGGCCATCTGGGAGCTCGACCAGTTGGTCAGGAACCAGAGCACCTTCGGGATCGTGCCGGACGGCGGGTTGGTCGCGGTGACGGGGAGCGCCGGATTGGACGGGATCCAGTTGACCGTCCCTTGGATGATCTGCTGGGAGACCCCGGCCGCGATGAACAGCGAGATCCCGCTGCCGATCCCCCATTTCGAGACGACCTCGTCCATCAGGAAGACGAGGTAGCTGCCGAAGACGAGCTGGGCGATGATCACCGCGTCGGCGAGCAGCATGCCGTTGCCGGCGGACACCGCGCCGAACCGTGTGACGATCGTCGCCGACGGGGTGAGATAGCCGAAGACCTGCGGGACCGCCTCGACGAAGATCATCGCGAGGACGAGGACCTTCTGGGTCCCCTGGTACATCCCCTTGTCCTCGTCGTCGGTGAGGTCGAGCGAGATGATCTTCGCGCCCGTGAACAATTGCATGATGATCGACCCGGTGACGATCGGGCCGATCCCGAGGTGCATCAGCGTGCCTTGCGCCCCGGCGAGGATCGCTCGGTAGCTTGCGAAGAGGTCGATGACGGTCGCCTGGTCAACCCCGAAGATGTAGATGTTCGCAAGCAGGAAGTACATCAGCAGCACGCCGACCGTCCAGAACATCTTCGTCCGGAAGTGGACGTGGCCCTTCGGCTGCGAGACCGCGGGCATCCGGGTCGTGAGCGGCTTCAGCCCGTAGAGCTTCGACTTCGAGCCGTTGTAGGAGAGGCCGAGGTAGAGGAGCCCCAGGATGGCGGCGATCGCCGCCGTCACGAGACCGAACGCGAGGAGCGTCGGCTGCTCCCAGTACCAGATGATCGCGAGCAGGATCGCGCCGATCGCCGCGAGCGGGATCGCCCAGCGCGGGTCCCGGGGGATCTCTTCCTCCGCCATGCGGTGGGTCGGCGCAGCCGAGAGGCGCATTATATAGTCTCCGCTCCGACGCCGGTCGGCCGTCCCGGCGCGGCCGACCGGGGGCCGGACGTTCGGGGCTCCGAGGGGAAGTTCTCGAGACGGCGCTCCGCCGGAACGAACGGGCCGGCCCGCGGGGAAAGGAGGGCTCGGGGACGGGCGCCTAGGCCTTCTTCGCGGGGGCGGCGGGTTCGGGGCCGACGACCGTCACCTTCTCGCGGGCGTGGCGCGTGGCGTAGGCGACCGAGACCTTCCAGGGGCGGCTCGGGGCCCCGCCGCCCAAGAGCCGGTCGATCCCGGCCTTGGAAAGGTCCGCGACGAACGTCTCCCCCTCGCGCTGGAGCGCCCCCGCCGCCTCGAGGAACGGGGCGAACGCATCGAGGTCGCCGACGTTGAGGGCGGTCGCTTCGTGGGTGACGGCGTCCGGCCGGACGAAGCCGTGCCGGCCGAAATGGTCGGGCGCGTAGATGAGCATCGACTTGAACTTGTACTTGTGAAGGCCCGCGTTGCCGCGGCCGCCCTGCTTGCCCGCCCCGCGGCCCGCCTTGAACCCCCGGCCGTGGGTCCTCAGGCCCCGGAACTTCTTCGTGCGGCTCGGCATGCCTACACCATCCTCCGGACGAGCTCGTTGATCTTCGCGCCGCGGTAGCCGAGCGCTCCGCCGAGGGCGAACGGCTTCTTCGTCGAGCGCCAGCCGCCCTTCGGCGCCTTGAGCCTGAAGAGCGGACGGACCCCCGGCGTTCTCGGGAGCCCTCCGGCGAGGACCGTCTTCGAAAGATCCGCGAGGTCGACCGAGCTGCCGTTCGCGCCGAGGCGCGAGCCCTCGGGGGTCTCGCCGCGCGCGGAGAGGAGCATCTCGACCGTGGGCGCGTCGGTCTCGCCCCAGGTGACGTAGCCCTGGACCTTGTGGAGCATTCCAAGGAAGCTCGGCTCCTCGGGAACGACCGTCGCGTTGTTCGGGCGGGTGAGGTGCAGGAACGTGAGCGTGTCGACGATATCGTGGCGTGCGTGGATCGAACCGCGGACCCGGACGACCATCCAGCTCATCGGAGTGTTCTCGCCTCCTTACGCCGCCCTCGGCGGTCGCGGCGGGGGAGCGCCCGGACGCCCGCCGCGCGGGGGCCCGCCCCGGCCCGGGGGCCCGCCGCGCGGGCCGCCCCTCG
>JBAIXP010000036.1:0-6912 GCA_037916495.1 Thermoplasmata archaeon
CGCGCGTTCGGCCAAACGCCAAGACGGAGAGGAGCGTGGGCGCGGGCCCTTGGAACGCTCCATGTCCCCCGAATCGGTGCTCACGACCCGCGATCTGGGCTACGCCTACGCCCCGGGGCGGTTCGCGGTCCGCCATCTCACCCTCGACCTCGGCCGTGGCGAGGTCCTGGGCCTGCTCGGCCGCAACGGGGCCGGCAAGACGACGACCGTCCGGCTGCTGACAACGCTTCTCCCGCCCACCGAGGGAACCGCTACGATCCTCGGCGAGGACCTCCGCAGCGCGGGACGGTCGCTGCGCTCGCGGCTCGGGGTCGTCCTCCAGTCCGAGTCGCTCGATTTCGTCTCCGTCGAGCGCAACCTCACGCTCTACGCGTTCCTCTGGGGGGTCCCGAGGGAGGTGGCGAAGAGCCGGGCGGAGGAGATGATCGAGCTGTTCGAGCTCGAGCGGGCCCGGCGGCGCAAGCCGTGGGCGCTCTCGGGCGGCGAGCGCCGCCGGTTCCAGGTCGCGCGGGAGCTCATGCACGGCATGGAGATCCTCTTTCTCGACGAGCCCACCGTGGGTCTGGACGCGATCGCCCGGCGGAGGATCCTCCGCTACCTCAAGGAGCGCGCCCGCGGCGGGCTTTCGATCGTGTTCACCACCCACATCCTGCACGAGGCGGACCTCCTGTGCGACCGAATCGCGGTCCTGCACCTCGGCCAACTCGTCGCTCTCGACACTCCCGACGCGCTCAAGGTCCGCCACGGCGGCGCGCGCGAGGTCACCGTCACTTTCGCCTCGGCGCTCTCGGACGGGGTGCGCGCCGAGCTCGCACGCGAGCTCGCGGCGCGAGGCGCGGTCGCCTTCGAGCCGGACGGTCGGCCCCTCGGCCCGGGCGAGGTCGTCTTCCGCGCGACCGGTGCCGAGGAGCTCCTGCCGTGGATCAGCCAGTGGGCGCAGACCCACACGCTCGGCCTCGAGCGGCTCTCGGTCGAGGCGGCGACGCTCGAGGGCGCGTTCCTGGGGATGATCGGAGCGGTGGAGGACGACGAGGACGGGGAGGACGCCGGCGGGACGGCGCCCGCTCCGGTCGGGGGGCCGACGTGACGCTCCCTCCGGTGCTGCGCCTCGTCGTCCGCAACTTCGCCTCCAACCTCGACCCCCTCACGGTCGTGATCCGCTTCGGGCAGCCGGCGGTGACGATCGTCGTCCTCGGGACGATGTTCAGCTCGATCATCCCGGCGTCCGTCACCGGGGGCAGCTCCTACACGGCGTTCCTCGTGCCGGGGATGATCGCGTTCCAGATGATCACGGGCGGCGTCGTCTCGGGGAACCTCTTCTGGCTTGACCGACGGTGGGCGATGGTCGAGCAGCTGTTCTCGGGACCGTTCCTGCGCTCCGAGTACCTGGGCGGACTGGTCCTCACGACACTGCTCTTCTCGCTCGTGGGCGTCGGGGTCATGCTCCTGGTCGGTCTGCCGTTCATCGGCCTTCCGGCGCTGTCGGCGGCGGCGGTCCTCGCCGTCCTCCTTACGGTCGCGCTCGGGAGCATCTTCTTCGCAGGGTTCCTCATCGCGCTCGGGACGCGCCTCCGCTCGGCGAACGCCTACTTCACCATCCAGTCGTTCCTGCAACTGTTCGTGATCTTCCTCTCGACGGTCTACTATCCGGTGACCGCGAAGACCCCGAAGCTCCTCGCGGCCGTTTTCTACGGCAACCCGCTCACCTACGCCGCCGACACGATCCGGGACGCGTTCGCGGGGGCGCTCGGCAGGACCGACGTCCTCGCCCTTGGCGTGCTCGGCGTCCTAGCGGCCGCTGCATTCGGCGCCGCGGTCTACGGTTTCAACACGGTCGACCTCGGACCGGTCCAGTAACCGGGGGATCGGAGAGGGGCCTCCCGGGCCGCCCACGCCCTCGGGGCCCGACACGGTCAAGCGGACCGCGCCCTCGGTCGGAGGGGGTGGGAAGCACGAGGCGAGCCGCGGGTCGCACGCGATCGAAGGGGCGATCGGGACGGCCCGGAAGGGGACGGACGGCGGCCGCGACGCCGCGCCGCCGGGTCCGGGCCGCGGCGCACGTACGCACCAACCTCCGTCTCTGGGAACGGCAGAGCGACGGGTACGACCGCCGGTGCGCCGGAGTCCTCGGAGGACGCCATGCGCGCGCCTGGGGGCTCTGGAGGATCCCGGACCGGTCGCTCGGTCTGATCGGGACCCCTCGGGGTCAGGACGTCCTCGAGCTCGGATGCGGCGCCGCGCGGTGGTCGCTCGCGCTCGGCGCGACCGGCGCCCGTGCGGTCGGTCTCGATCTTTCGAGGTCGCAGCTCGCGAAGGCGCGGCGCCTCAACCGGCGCGCCCGGAGCAAGGTCACCCTCCTCCGGGGGAACGCCGAGGAACTCCCGCTCTCCGACCGTAGCTTCGACCTGGTCTTCTCCGACTGGGGAGCGATGACGTTCTGCGACCCGCGCCGTACCGTTCCCGAGGTCGCCCGGGTCCTGCGCCCGGGCGGACGCCTCGTCTTCGCCACGCTGAGCCCGTTCCGGGCGGTCGCGCACGACCGCCGGGAGGACCGCCTCGGCCGGGACCTCCGCCACGACTACTTCGGGCTCGGTCGCCTGGCGTTCCCGAACGAGGTGAACTTCACGCTCTCCTACTCGGGTTGGATCGACCTCTTCGACCAGAACGGGCTCGTGATCGAGCGGCTGGTCGAACCGCAGGGTCCGGGGGGCCGGAGGAGCCGGTACCTCTCGGCCCGGGAGGAGCGGTGGGCGCGGCGCTGGCCCCTCGAGTCCATCTGGAGCGTGCGGAAGGCGGGGGACCTGCGCGGCCCACCGATCCGTCGGTCACCCCGGCGCGTCCGCGGTTAGCCCGCCGCGGCGGCCGGCGTTATCGACCGGCGGAGGTTCGCCCCGGCTCGGAGGGGAATCCGACGTCGGGTAGGACGAGCGGACCAAACTCGGGGCTGGACGATGTCCTCGCCCGCCACGCACCACCTGCGCTGGTCTCACCGCTCGGTCCGGAGGCGCGAAGGGCCCTCGCCGAGGACGGTTCGGTGCCGGTGCGCGCGGTCGTGGTCGTCGGGGACCTTCGCATGTCGGGGCTCTTGCTAAGGGAGTCGGTGAGCCCGTCGCTCTACGCCCGGTTCCTGGTCGGTTTCACCGAGGCGGTCCGGGGGCTCGCCGCGGACCTCGGCGCGTGGTTCGACAAGTTCACCGGAGACGGCTTCGTCGTCTTCTGGCTCTACCCCGGGGAGGGCGACCTCCCGCTCGGGACCGTACCGATGTTCTGTCGGTCGGTCCTGCCGACGTCCGAGGTGCTCGTCGCGAACTTGAAGCGGACCTCCCGCAACTTCCCGGTCGGAGTCGGGCTCGCGCTCGGTCTGGACGCGGGACCGTGCGAGCTGGTCCGGGTCGGCGAGGCCGTCACGCTGGTCGGCAGCCCGATCGTGGGCGCGACGCGCATGGTCGCGGGGGCCCGCGCGGGCGAGGCGGTGGTGAACGTCGGCCTCGGCAGCTCGTTCGAAGGGGAGACCGAACGGCTCGAGGCGGCGGGCATCGCCTTCGAGCGGACCGTCGTACGCACGAAGGAGTTCCCGGAAGGTCAGGAGGCGTACCGGATGGAGTTCGCGCGGCCGCATCCGCCCCGGCGGTCGGAGACGGCCCCCGAAGCGGCGCCGGGCTAGCCCCGAGCCCCCGCGCTGTCCTAGCTCGAGCGGGCCGTATCCCGGAGCACGAGGGTCACGCCTCCGAGGACGACCAGGAAGCCGACGACCTCGGGTACGGTGACCGGCTCGCCGAACAGCCCCGTGCCGAAGCCGATCCCGACCAGGGGCAGGAGGTAGGCGACGATGTTCGCCCGGTTCGGGCCGACCCTGTGGTGGAGAAGGAAATAGACGAAGTAGCCGAGCACCGAGGAGAAGACGACGAGGAGGAGGAGGGCGCCCCACACCGCGGGGGTCGGGGGAAGGACCTCCGGGCCCGGCACGACGAGCATCCCGACCCCGAGGATCGCCGCCCCCACGCCGAACTGTGCCCCGATCTGCCAGAGGGTCTGGCGACCGCCCCCGTACCTCCGCAACAGGACGCTGCCGAACGTGGTGCTCACGAATGCCGCAAGGACGGCGAGGACACCCGCGACCGACCCGACGCCCCCTTGAAGGAGGTCGGGAAGGACGAGGACGAGCACCCCGAGAAAGCCGATGCCGAGCCCCACGAGCGCGAGGCGTCCGAGCCGCTCCTGAGGCAGCAGCGCGTAGGAGGCGACCACCGTGAGGATGGGGGCGGTCGAGGAGAGGGCGGCCGCGTACCCCCCGGTCGTGAACTGCTCGCCCCAGTAGAGGAACCCTCCGTAGAGGCCGATCAAGAGAACCCCGCCCACGCTCGACGCCACGAGGAGGCTGTGCCGCGACGGCCAAGGCTCCCGTCTCGCCCCGGCGAGGACGGCGAAGGCCGCCGCGGAGAGCGCGTAGCGGACGGCGGCGTACGCGAGCGGGGAGGCGCCGAAGACCTCGCCTTCCCGGATCACGATGTACGCTGACCCCCACAACAGGCCCAGGGCGGCGAGCAGGCCAACCTCGACCGCGCCAAGGCGCGGGGCGGCGGACGGGGCCGGGTCGGACGGGGTCAGGTGCTTCCTCCTGCGCGGCGCTGCCCGCGGATCGATCGCAGGGCTCACCCGCTCTCCGCGGCCGCCGGGACCGGCACCGGTCGCAACGGATAGCGCCGCGGGGAGGTCCCGTAGATCGATCCGCCGCTCAGCCGCTCGCGGGCGCGAAGCGAGCGGTGAAGTGACGGAGACGCTCCGGGGCTTCGACCATCTGCAGGCCGCGGATCCCGCGACGCCGGTCCCAGACGCGCCGGACGGTCGCGGCGACGTACCTCAGGTGGCTCTCGGTGTAGACACGCCGGGGCAGCGCGAGGCGTACGAGCTCGAGCGACGGCCGATCGGGCGGGGCATGGTCGCCGAACATCACCGAACCGACCTCGACGGTACGCACGGCGCCCTCGCGGTAGAGCTCCACGACCAGCGACTGGCCGGGGTGCTCGTCGGTCGAGAGGTGCGAGAGGAACCGCCGGACGTCCAGATAGACCCCGTGGCCGCCGGGCGGCTCCATCATCGGGACGCCGGCCTCCGCCAAGAGGTCGGCCAGGAACCGGACCTGGCCCGTCCGATGGGAGAGGTACCGCTCGTCGGTGGCCTCGAGGAGGCCGATCGCCATCGCCTCGAGGTCCCTCCGCGCGAGGCCGCCGTAGGTAGGGAACCCCTCGTAGAGGATCAGGTCCTCCTTGAGCCGCGCGGCGAGCTGGGCGTCGCGGGTCGCGACGAACCCGCCCATGTTGACCAGCCCGTCCTTCTTCGCGCTCATCGTCGCGCCGTCGGCGAGGTCGAAGAACGCGCGGCCGATCTCGCGGACGGACCGGCCGTGCTCGGACGCCTCGCGCTCCCGCACGAAATGGGCGTTCTCCGCCCAACGGCAGATGTCGAGGTAGAGCGGACGGTGGTGCTCGTGGCAGACCGCCGCGACCTCCCGGAGGTTCGCGAGCGAGACCGGCTGGCCGCCCCCCGTGTTGTTCGTCAAGGTCACGAGGACGAGCGGGACCTTCGTCCCCTGCGGGCCCTCGAGCAGGTCCCGTAGGCGAACGACGTCCACGTTCCCCTTGAACGGGTGGGGGTTCTCGCAGTCGTACGCCTCGGGGATCGCAAGGTCGATCGGCGTCGCCCCCGCGTGGACGACGTGGGCGCGGGTGGTGTCGAAGTGCATGTTGTTCGGGACGATCTCCCCCGGGTGCACGAGCTGGCCGAGCAGGAGGTGCTCGGCGGCGCGGCCCTGGTGCGCGGGGAGGACGTGCGGAAAGCCGGTGAGCTCTTGCGCCACCGACTCGAAGCGGAGGAAGTTGCGGCTGCCCGCGTACGACTCGTCGCCCACCATGAGCCCCGCCCACTGACGGTCGCTCATCGCGGAGGTCCCCGAGTCCGTGAGCAGGTCGATGTAGACCTCGTCCGACCGGAGGTTGAACAGGTTGTAGCCCGAGCGCCGGAGCGCCTCCTCCCGCTCGGCCGGTGTCGGAAGCGAGATCGCCTCGACCACCTTGATCCGGTACGGCTCGACAGGGGACGTCAACGGCCCGGGAGGGGAGGTCATCGGAAAGGGGCGGGGGAATGCGCTCTCTTTAACCCGACGGAGGGGCCGGGTTCACCCGCCGGGGGTAAACCGCCCGCCCGTCCGCGAGGGCGGTCGTCTTAGGGGCCGGGCGCGTGGACCGGACGGTGCAGACTCCTTCCCCCGTCCCTGCGACGACGTGGAACCCTCCCCCCGCGTGGGGAGCCCCCGCCGCACCCTCCCCCGCGGCGGGGACGGCGCAGGACCTCGCCGCCCTTCGATGGTTCAAGGTCGCCTCGATCGTCGCGCTCGTGGGGGCCGCCCTCGGCTTTCTCTACCCGGTCGTCGCGTCGGTCCTCGGCAGCTTCCCGCTCGCGGCTCCGACCGCGGGCGGAACGGCCACGATCCCCGAATCGTCGGTCTGGGGGATCTTCGGTATCGCGGCGGTGGGGGTGCTGTTCTCCGCGGTGTCGTACGGCTTCCTTCGGGCCGGCTTTGCCCGCCTCCGCCCCCTCGATCGAAAGTTCTCGAGCACCCCGTCGTTCGCGGTCGTGGCGGTGGTGGGGTTCGTCCTCGTGGCCCTCGGGCTGCTGTTGCTCGCTTCCGGCCTCGTCTCCGCCCTCCGCTGCGCGGCCGGGGTGACACCCCTCCCCACGGCCTGCGTACCGGTCGCCACCTTCCTCGGGGCCGTCGGGCTCATCGCCCTGGGCGGGGTGGTTGTCCTCGTGGGGGTCATCGGGACCCTGGTCGGGATCTGGCGGCTGGGCGACCGGTACGAGGACGGACTGTTCAAGGCGGGGGCGATCCTCCTCGTCCTCTTCGGCATCGTC
>JBAIXP010000037.1:0-3801 GCA_037916495.1 Thermoplasmata archaeon
CGAAGAGGAGGGCGCAGCACCCGAGGCAGTACGCGGCGTGCCGGGCCCCGAGACGGACGGCCCCCCGGAACCCCGGTCGATAGGAGGTGGCGAGGAACGTGAACGGGCTGCGGCACGCCGTAAGGCAGGAGTCCTTGAGCGGGGAGGTCTCGTACGCGCCCGCGAGGACGAGGATCGACCCCGCCAACCCCGGCCCGAGGTGGCCGGACATCGTGAGGTCCGGGATCCTCGGGGTGAGGGCCGCGTAGGCCAGCGCCACGAGCAGGCCCACCGCGGTCCACAGCCCGGCGTAGGTGCCGAGGAAGACGACGGTCCGACCCGCAAGCCACGGGCGTCGTTCGTCCGGTCGGGCGCCGAGATGCACGAACGCGAGGACCATCGGCGCGACGGCCGGGAACATCATCGCGACCATCATCGCCCCCCAGACCCCAAGAAAGAGAAGCCAGGCGGAGGGGACTCCCGTGGCCAGCATCCCGGCCATCATGGACGAACTTCCTCCGAAGGTCAGGGCGAACCACCACGCCGCCACCGTGGCAGCGCCCAGTCCCAGGACGAGGAGGGCCACCGCCCGACGGCCCTGGTCCCGCGAGGAGCTCGGCTCGGAGAGGGACCCGGCCGCGGCGGCCGAGACCGTGGGCCCCGCGCTCACCCGACGCAGCCCTGCTCGGTGAACTTCACGGTGCAGACCTGGCCGTTCCGGTTCTCGTGGACGGCCAGGATGTCGTCATCGCGGACCCACCACCGACGGATGTTGGAGACCAGGGCCCGCTTCCAGCCGATGCCGTGCGGGAGCTCGATGTACCCCTCGAACGGGTCGTGGGTGACAGGGTTGCGGATCTTCTCTGAGCGGACCTCTCCGACCCCGTCGACCTTGAACCAGCTCTCGGCCCCGTCGAAATGGAACTCGATGGGGGTCACCTTGAGGGGGTGGACCTTGGTCCAGGTCCTCGGGAAGATCTCGAACACCCCTCCCCCGTGCTTCCCGCTGACGATCTCTCCCAAGGCTCGGCGTTGGTCGGGGGTCGCCGCGGGATCGACGTACGTCGCGGCCACGCCGTTCCCCTCGTGGATCGCCTTGGGCCACCACATCGCCAGGGCGAAGGTGACGTTCGCGAGGTCGGTCGACCCAAAGGAGCCCCGCAGGATCCGGTAGCCGACCAGCGCCTCGCAGTTGCCGTAGGTGGGGCGCCCGTTGAAGTTGCACGGGCAGCCGTAATCGCAGTTGCAGCTCTGGATGTACTCGGCTTCGAAGTTCCACTTCTGGGCGGCCACCGTGGCGGATGAGCTCCCTCGGATAAAACCCGGGGTTCGGGGCGCCGGGCGGACCCTGCGGTCGACCCTCGGTCACCCAGGAGGAGCGCGGTGGACCGGCACGTCGGGAAGCGAGAACCGCTTCACCATCGCGACGAACCTCGGGTCGTCCCGTATCGGGTCGAAGAAGATCGCACGGTAGTACAGCCAGAGCGTCTGATCGCCCTCGCGATAGTCGCGCTCCAAGAGGTCGAGCGCTCGCTCCTTCTCTCCCAGGGCCGAGTACATCATCGCGAGGTCGCAGGGGGAGACGTGGAACCCGGCCCGCCCGGCTTCCGCGTCGGCGAGGATCGCCCGCGCGGGCTCGGGCCTCCCGACACAAGCGTTCAGGAGGGCGTGGTCGAAACGCAAGAGGTAGGCGGCGCCCGGGACGGGCGTGGCGGCCTCCCGGGCCGCATCCTCCAATCGGCCCGCGGGCAGGTAGGTGAGCCCGAGGTAGATGTGGGGGGCGGCGTCGGCAGGGTCCTTGTCCCGCTCCTCCTCCGCGTACTGGATGGCGGCGGCGAAATTCCCCGACTCGAGCTCGGTCCAGGCGAGCGACGCCTGCAGGGCGCTCGCGGGATCGATCCGCAGGGCCCGACGGGCGAGGTCCTTGGCCTCGTCGAACCGTCCGAGGACGCGGCAGAGCATCGCGTAGAAGCGCAGGCCCGTGGCGTTGCTCGGGTTCAGCGCGATCGCCCGGCGGAATTCCACTTCCGCCGCCGACCAGTCGTGGTCGAACTGCATGGCGATGTTGCCGAGGGCGACGTGCGCGTCGGAAGAGTCCGGGTCGAGCTCGAGGGCGCGCCGGGCGAGCTCCTTGGCCTTCGGCAGGACCTCGCGGACGGGTAGGTAATCTCCCGCGAGGGTCACGTAGAGGTCGGCCCACGCCGCGTACGGCTCCGCGAACGTCGGGTCGATCTGCGTGGCCTCCTCAAAGCAGCGTACCGCACGGTCGTACCCTTTCGCCTCCGACTCGCCGGCCGCCACGAGTCCCCTCAGGTAGGCATCGTACGCGCGAGGGTTCGACGCGCGGCGGCGCGTGGTCGCCTCGGGGATCGTGCCGCCGAGCTGGATGCGCAGCGCTTCCGCGGTCCGCTCCGCGATGTCGGTCTGGACCGCGAACACGTCGTCGACCTCCCGGTTGTAGGTCGACGCCCAGCGGTGATGTTGGGTCGCCACGTCCACGAGCTGGAGGGAGATCCGAAGCCGGCTCCCTGCCTTCCGCACGCTCCCTTCGAGGATCGCATCGACCCCTAGCTCGGCCCCGATCTGGGAGACCGGCCGGGGGGCCGACTTGTACGGCACGACCGACGTTCGGGCGATGACCCGAAGGCCCGGGATCTGCGAGAGGGTCGAGATGATCTCCTCGGTCAGGCCGTCCGCGAAGTACTCGTCGCTCGGGTCCGGGCTGATGTTCGCGAGGGGGAGGACCGCGAGGCGGTGTCCTTCGGTCGTCTCGTCGGGACCTTCGCGCGATCCCGTCCGCTCCCACGGGAGGACGACCCGATAGAGGGCGAGCGGGGTGGCGATGTTCTTGAGGGAGGTCGGCGGCAGGCGGACCACGTTCAGGGCGAGCTTGTTCTGGACCTGGTCGAGGACCTGCTGGGTGAGGCAGATGCCGCCCGGCGCGGCGTGGGACTCGATGCGCGCCGCGATGTTCACCGCATCGCCCAGGAGGTCGCCCGAGCTCTCCTCGACATCCCCGACGTGGAGCCCGAGGCGGATCTCGATCGGCCGGCCGTTCGCCGACGCCACGTTGTGCTCGTGCAGCGTCTGTTGGACCTCGAGCGCGCAGCGGGCCGCATCGAGGGCGCTCTCGAACTCGATGAGGAACGCATCCCCGACGGTCTTCACCTCCCGCCCGCGGTTCTTGACGAAGATCGGGCGCAGGAGGGCGTTGTGGCGCGCGAGGTCCTCGAGGGCGGCCCGCTCGTCCTTCTGGACTCGGGCCGAGTAGCCGACCATGTCCGTGAACATGATCGCCGCGAGACGCCGTCGGCTAGGTTCCACGCGGAGGCCACCGCAACCGCTGAGTTAAGGGCTGTGCGGAAAGCCCGTGCGCGGTCGCCTGGTCCGGGATCGGGGAGGGGTCGGATCCGCGTCCCACCGGCCGACCGTACCCGGGGTCGGCCGAGTCCCACCCCCTCCCCGTGAGGGGAAGGGCTCACGTAGTCCGGGGGGTTCGTGGACAGGAGGCCAGCCCCCGTGTCGCCTTTGCCTCGCGCGCACCGGTTCCGGGCCCGGAACGAACGGGCTGTGGCCGGACCGTTGCTGGCCCTCGTGGTGCTCGTGGTGGCCCCGGTCGTGGTCGTCGCCGGGCTGGTCGTGGGAATTCCCCCCACCAGCGGGACGCCGCCTCCCTTCGAGCGCCCCGGTCCGCTCTCGGTCAGCATCCTGAACGTCCACTCGAGGTCCTGCTTCGTCGTCTCGTTCTCGCCACCGACCTGCCGGTCCCTGGACCTGTTCGCCACGGCCCACGGGGGGCTTCCGCCCTACACGTTCGCGTGG
>JBAIXP010000038.1:0-1929 GCA_037916495.1 Thermoplasmata archaeon
TCTTCGGCATGTCCGCCACGACGTGGACGCGCCGCGGGCGGGCGATCTTCCCGATCGCGGTCTCGATCGCGAGGACGACCCGGCGCCGGACCTCCTCGGGGGGGTCCGTGACCCCGTGCCGCAGGGCGACGTAGACCTCGGGGACGCGTCCCTTGAGCTCGTCGGCGACCGGCACCACCGCGGCCTCCGCGACCTCGGGCACGAGGAGGCACGCCGACTCGATCTCCTTCGCTCCGAGCCGGTGTCCCGCGACGTTGATCACGTCGTCCACCCGGCCGAGGATGCGGAAGTAGCCGTCCGCGGCCAGCAGCGCGCCGTCCCCCGCGAAGTACGGCCAGTCGCGCCAGTCGCGGCTTTTCGGGTCGCGGTTGTACTTGCGGAAGTACTGCTCGACGAACCGGTCGGGGTCGCCCCAGATCGTCTGCATGAGGCCGGGCCACGGGTGCGGGATGCAGATGTTGCCCGCGCGCCCGGACCCGGCGGGGAGCGGGACGCCGTGCTCGTCCAGCACCACCGGGTGGATCCCCGGAACGCCCGGGCCGGTGCTCCCCGGCTTCATCGGGTGGAGGGCCGGCCAGGTCGAGCAGAGGAAGCCGCCGGTCTCGGTCTGCCACCAGGTGTCGACCACCACCGCCTCCTTCCGACCGACCTCCTCGTAGTACCAGCGCCACGCCTCGGGCTCGATCGGCTCGCCCACCGTCGTCATCAGGCGGAACTTGAGGGGGTAGCGACGCGGCTCCTCGGGTCCGAGGCGCCGCAGTTGGCGGATCGCCGTAGGGGAGGTATGGAAGACCCGGACGCCGAGGCGCTCGGCGATCCGCCAGGGCCGCCCGGGGTCCGGATAGCTCGGTACCCCTTCGTAGATCACCGTGGTCGCGCCGAGGGCGAGCGGCCCGTAGACGATGTAGGAGTGTCCGGTGATCCAGCCGATGTCGGCCATGCACCAGTAGACGTCCTCGGGTCGCAGGTCGAGGATGAGGCGGCTCGTCCCGGTGACGTAGGCCAGGTAGCCGCCCGTCGAGTGCTGGCAGCCCTTCGGGCGCCCGGTCGTCCCGCTCGTGTACATCAGAAACAACGGGTCGTTGGCGTCGCGCGCCACGGGCTCGACGGTGCGCCCCGCCTGCTCCGCGAGGAGCGACGCGACCTCCCGGTCCCGCCCGTCGAGCAGGGGGGTACGACCGAACGTTTCGTCGGGCGACCGTCGCCAGACCAGGACCGTGTCGATCTCCTGACCGCCCTCCCGCGCGGCAACCACCGCCCCCTCCGCCTGGGCGAGATGGTCGACCTTCGTGCCGTTGCGCCAGAAGCCGTCCATGGTGACGAGGACCCGGCTCTCGGCGTCGGCCGCGCGGTGGCCGGCGGCCTCACCGCTGAACCCGCCGAAGACGACCGAGTGAACGAGCCCGAGCCGGGCGCACGCGAGCATCGAGATCGGGAGCTCGGGGACCATGGGGAGGTGGATCGTCACCCGGTCGCCCGCGACCAGCCGGCAGTCGTCGCGAAGGACCCGCGCAAACTCGTTGACGCGGTGGTAGAGCTCCCGGTAGCTGATCGCGACCGGGGGGGCGGACTCGGGTTCCGCCTGGAACACGATCGCGGGCTGCGCCCCGCGGAGCGGGAGGTGGCGGTCGACGCAGTTCCTTGCGACGTTGAGCTGCCCGCCGACGAACCACCGGTAGAACGGTGGCCGGCTTGCGTCGAGCACGTCCGACCACGGCCGGTCCCACGTGAGCAGGTCGGCGTACTCCCGGAAGTACCCGGGGAACCGTGCGAGCGAGAACCGGTCGGCGACCGACGCCTCGCGAAGGTTCGCCTGCTCGGCGAACCCGGCCGGTGGAGCGAGGTAGCCCTCCTCCTTCCAGTGCGCGGCGATCTCCGCTTCGGAGACCTCCTCTTCCCCGGGCTCCTCGCGGTCGGACGACGGCATGG